>CAZVVZ010000188.1:0-1013 GCA_964631135.1 uncultured Eubacteriales bacterium | reverse complement strand
ATAAAAATACTCCATTTTGCATAAGTTTATACAAACTATGTGAAATGGAGTGTTTTTATATGAAGATTTTTGTCTTGGATAAATGGAAAATGTTACGATACATTTGTGTAATTGCCGTTATTGGAGTTGTGTTTACACTAGCAAGCAGAATTACTACAAGTATAATCGCTACTGTTGCAACTGCCTCTAAGAAAATTCCTATTTATTGCATAGAAACGGAGAACAATGATATTTCGCTTACCTTTGATTGTGCTTGGGGTGCTGAAGATATGCCACAAATTTTAGATATTTTAAAAGATAATAATGTTCGGGCTACGTTTTTTGTGCTTGGCGAATGGGCTGAAAAGTTTCCGGACATTATAAAGAGAATGGCAGACGAGGGACATGATGTTGCAAACCATTCGGATACACACCCACATATTGCATCTCTTGAATATGAGGATATAAAAAATGAGATTCTAAATGCTAATAGTAAAATAGAAAATTTGACTGGAAAAAAGAACGATTTGTTTAGAACTCCTTATGGGGAGTATAACGATAATGTTATAAGTGCTGCTGAGGAGCTTGGATTTTATACAATTCAGTGGGATGCGGATTCTTTAGACTGGAAAAATCTTGGCAAAGAGAATATACTGAACAGAGTTTTGACTAAGACAAAAGGCGGCTCGATTATTTTAATGCACAATGGTACTAAAGATACTGTGAATGTTTTAGATGATGTAATTAAAGAATTAAAAAATAAGGGTTTCTGCTTTAAGCCGATATCTGAGTTTATTTATAGGGAAAATTACACTATCGATCATACCGGCAGGCAGTCAAAAACATAAAAAGTATTACGAAAAATGCCAGTCAAGCTAATAAATTGCACGTTTCATTAGAATTTATGGTGAAAGATTTTTAAGACATGCAACTTATGAATTTGACTGGCAATTTTTATGTAATAGAAAATCCTTTAGAAAGCTAGTGATAAAAATGCTCCCTATGGCTTAAAGACTATTATATAATCCTTTCAT
>CAZVVZ010000187.1:0-1022 GCA_964631135.1 uncultured Eubacteriales bacterium | reverse complement strand
ATTAAAGTAAATACTAGTAAATCAATAACTCTTGGTACTGCAGTTGTTACCGAAAATGATGTTCCTAAAAAAGCTTTAGAAAAAATAAAATCAAACGGAACTAGAAAATAAATATAGAAAATAATCAAAGAGATAAAATTACAATTTATATAATAGTTTTATAAATTTATTGGGGCGACCAAAAGTCGCCTCTATATTTTTTAGTATCCCGCTAAAAGCCATGCTTTTAGGCTCTTATTGGGATTCGGGACGTCTCCCTCTTCCTGCAAAATTATCCAATGGATAATTTTGACAGGATAAATGAGTTTGTGGTATTATATGAATTAGAAAAATAGTAATTTTTTGTTGCTGAGATTGGAGAAATGAAAATGGAAGAATTTGAATTAAGTAATTTATTAAATGGTAGACCAGAAAATATAGAAAATGAAAAAGAAAAATTATGCTATGATATTTTAGATAATCTAAATATTGCTTATCAAAGAGTAGAATATAACTTTTTTCCAAGTGACATAGAAAACTTAAGGGAAATTGATGATCGATTAGAAGTAAAGGGAATAAAAAATTTAATCTTTAAAACTAAAAATAAAAGTCAATTTTTCTTTATCATTATTCCGAGAGAAGAAAGATTTGATGAGAAACTTTTTAGAAATAAATATGAATTGCCAAAGATAAGTATGGCAAAAGAGGAAGATTTAAAAGAATTATTATGGACACATTCAGGAGCAGTCAGTATTATGGAACTAACAAATGATACTAATAATGTTATAAAATTATTCATAGATGAAAAAATACTAAATGAGAAATATTTTAGATTTCATCCAAATGAAAATAGTTCAACAGTAAGAATTTCTATGGAAGATTTTAAAAATAAGTTGATACCATATTTAAGGCACGAAATAAATATTTTATAAATACAAATTACAATTTGTTGTTCTAAAATAGTCAAATAAAATATAAAAAAGTAGCAATTTTAATGTGCTACTTTTTCCAATTTGAAGGATTAGACTTGTCAGGTATTTTAC
>CAZVVZ010000186.1:0-1034 GCA_964631135.1 uncultured Eubacteriales bacterium | reverse complement strand
ATTTTATTTCATGTGTTGACATAAAGATGTGATTGGTATATTATATCATTGATAAATGGCAAAGAGGTATAAACGGTTATAGAAGTTTAGGTCTAGATTTAACTCGAATGAATTGAAGGAGGGAAAACTATGCCGTTTGAATGCGATATTTGTGGAACTGAGTATCGGCTCTCTAGGGAACATTTTCCTGTAATTACTATGCCGATTACGATATGCAACTGTTGTACTGAAAAAATTTGGGGAACTTACTTGACTATCAATAAGGATGCCCAAAATTTTAGAAAGGACATGTGGCACGAGGTTAGCAAATATATTCACTCATCGAAGCTGGATTGTAAGAAAAAGAGTGTGATGATGGGAATTTTAAAGGCTTATTCTACTGATGACAACGAAGATAAGCATAGTTCCGAAGTCCGAGCTGTTATGAGCTCAATGTTTTTTGAAGACCATGACAAGCAAGTTTTAAAAGACTGGATTGCTATGGGTGACTTCCCCGAAGATGAAAAATCCGATTTTAACATGCTTCTTGAGAGTGAAGACAAAGAAGTAGATATCATAATGAGCATGATTGATTCTTATGATATGGCGGAAGACAACTACGAGAATGATGGCGGAGACGAATATTGTGAAGAAAATGATGACGAATCTGATGATGAGTCTAAAGTAGTTCAGATAGGTAAAGCCAAAAAGGATAAAGTCACGGAGCGGAAGATTAATCTTTCTGAACTTATTCCTGAGGTCCTTAAGGTTATAAAGTGTCAGGATGAAGGCGTAATACAAATCGGTAACCTCATTTATAGGCACTTGATGAGAGTTGTCTACAATATTTCTCACCCTGATGACCCAATTACTACTAAGCAAAACTTTTTATTGATTGGACCGACCGGTGTGGGAAAAACGGCTACTATTCATGAGTATTGCAAGTTGCTCGGGCTTCCGTGTGTGGAAGTAGATATGACTGCTGTAACGAAAGCTGGTTATATTGGAGACAATATTACTGACGCTTTTGGAAGGCTTGTATCTATGGCAGGCGG
>CAZVVZ010000185.1:0-1049 GCA_964631135.1 uncultured Eubacteriales bacterium | reverse complement strand
ATGCATATAAATAATATTTATAAAGATGGTGAATTAACTAGTGATTCAACTAATAAGAAATTCTTATTAGTTCAAAATGAAGGAAATAGGCAGGTTAAGAGAAATATTGACCATTATAATCTAGATATGATAATAGCATTAGGTTATAGAGTACAATCACAAGTTGCAATAAGATTTAGAATATGGGCAACGCAAAGATTGCACGAATATATGCAAAAGGGTTTTACGATGGATGATGAAAGATTAAAACAAGGCGGAAATAGATATTTTAGAGAATTATTACAAAGAATTAGAGATATTCGTTCCTCAGAAAGAAACTTTTATCAACAAGTTACAGATATATATGCAACTTCAATAGATTATGATCCACGTTCAGATTTGACTAAGAAATTTTTTGCAACAGTACAAAACAAACTACACTTTGCGGTTCATGAACACACTGCAGCAGAATTAATATATGAAAGGGCAGACAATGAAAAGCCATTTGTGGGTATGACTAATTTTAAAGGAAATTATGTAACAGTTGATGATGTGAAAATTGCTAAAAATTATCTTTCAGAAATTGAATTGCAAAGATTGAATTTGTTAGTTTCCCAATTTTTAGATTATGCGGAATTTCAAGCATTAGAACAGCGAGCAATGACAATGAATGATTGGATAGATGAATTAGATAATCAAATTGTACAAAATAAAAGAAAGCTTCTTGAAGGAAAAGGAAGGATATCTCATCAAGAAGCAATAGAAAAAGCAGAACGAGAATTTGAAATATATAGAGAACGAGAAATGAGACAATTAGAAAGTGACTTTGATAAAATGGTAAAAATGTTAAAAGATAACAAAGATAATTAACCAACACGTTACAATTTGTAACGTGTTGAAAGCCGAAGTAATTATTATATAATAAATTTAAGCTATTTGGTGAAAAGTTTAAAAATCGTTCAAAGTCATTCCTCCTTATGATATAATTTGTTTGGCTTGAAAAATCATAGTTGGAATTCCAATTGCAGCCGGTGTCTTTTATTCAAGTTTTGGATTAAAGTTAAGCCCTA
>CAZVVZ010000184.1:0-1070 GCA_964631135.1 uncultured Eubacteriales bacterium | reverse complement strand
AAAAGTAGGGGGCTTTGGATAGCCTCTGCCCCCATTACATTAAAGGCCCATTGCCTCGCCAAATTCTGCTGTGTAAGCAAACTGGTGGTAGCTTCTGCGGTGGCCAAGTTCGTCAGTATCGTTGCCAGTAAAGTTAATTGGCATTGTCTGACCTGAGCCATAAGAAGCACCATGCCCCTGAGAAGAGAGAAGTGCAGGAACAAAGTCAACTGCTACATACTCGCCCTCGTCTAAGTCTCTTGCATCCCAAAGGAACATAAGAACGTCTTTGGCTGTCTTGTCGCCGTCTGTTACGACCGGGGCGCCATCTGAGCCATAAGTAACAACCTTATTGAATCTGCTTCTTACAATGTTGATAGCACTTTCAACATCATTATCCAGAAGGTCATAGGCTGTCACGCTCCCCGAGCTCGCAACCTTACCATCTGAGATTGACTGTTCACTAGAGTCCTTATCACAGGTTATTACGCTAGTTGACTTCTCAAATGAGAGGTCTTTATCTGTTGCGCCACCAAGGAACAGCGGGGTAACCGCTTCAAGCTTATCGCCAGTTCCAAGGGTCAAATCACTTGTTGCAATAAGGAAGTCGCCAACCTTCAAATCGCCAAGCTTTGAACCAGTGCTTGCCTTTGCTTTTACGGCATAAATCTTGCCTTTCTCAACACTTGTTACTTCAGTAGTATCAAACTTGAGAAGATAAACTTTTGACTGTCTGCCGTCTCTTACGCTGTTTGTGTAAGCCATAATCTAATCTCCTATATGTCATAGTCAGTGCGATAACCAATGACAATATCTATTGCTAGTGCGAATGCGTTCACACTAGCGTCCAAATCAACTCTAGCAATAGCACCTGAACTACAAAATGAGCTAATGCCGTATGACTTTGCCCTTATGTAATCAACTGTTTTTGCTAGATACGTCTGTGGTAAATTTGAATTTTCCTTCACATCATCAAGGATGCAATCAAGGGTAATTGTGATACTTTCAACTCTGCCGTTTGACTGAAAAACCTCGCCTTCGGGGGATGATAGATAAATACCCATAAAGTATTCGTCTAGTCCCACTTGAGG
>CAZVVZ010000183.1:0-1083 GCA_964631135.1 uncultured Eubacteriales bacterium | reverse complement strand
TCTATGCTTCTACAAAGGTTGTAACAGATAAAGCTGACAGAATTAAGAAGGGTAACCTTGCAATTACATTAGACGGAACTGTTTATACAGCAACCGGTAGTAACGTAACAATGTCAACTGAAGAATTATCTAAATATAATGATGAGAGTGATAAAGTATCAAGTGATTTAGATGCAATCGTTGATAATGACACAGTTACATTATACTTAAATATGTTTGGTGAATATGCATTCGTTACATTAGACGAAGTTGCAAGCAACTGGACATTTGGTGTTGTAACATATGTTTCTTCAAATGTTACTTGGGAAGGCGACGATGAAGAAATCGCAGTAAGAAACTTCAAGTTATTATTAGATGATGGAACAAAGGCAACATATAAGCTAAAAGTTGATACTGACGATGAAGACATCACAAGTGAAAAAATTGACAAATTAGTTACAGACGAAGGCAAGATAAAAGAATATGATTTTGTTGCTATCAAGGCTGATGCAGATAAAGTTGTAACAATTGAAGATGGCGACGAAGTTGTTATCATCAGTGCAACTACAGATAACAAAGTAGCACTAAAATATTTAGATGGTAGTGCTGCAAAGAGCGTTGGTGACTATAATATCGTAAACGTTGGTAATACAACTACTAACAAAGATGATGAAGAATTTGGTGATTATGAGTATGCATCAAAGACAGTTATCTTTAATAGAGCGGAAAAAGAAATAGTTTCTAAATGGAAATCTATCTTAGACACAACTGGTAAGTCTTTTGAAGATGATGATACAATCGCTATATTTGAAGATGAAGACGAAGATGAAGCTTTATACTTAGTAGTTGCTTTAGGTGAAAGTGAATATGGCAACGAAGATGCTATTTATGCTATCGTTGAAGAAAGCGAAAACGTTGGAGACGACAACTACGTTAAGTTTGTTGGTCAAGACGAAATGAAAGCAAAGGATATTAAATTACTTGATGAAGGTTGGTTAGTTGCTTATAAGACAGCTTCTTCAAAGGTTAGCGAAGTTCAAAAGTTAATCAATGTTAAGAAAGTAAACGATGCTAAAGACGATAAGAAAGTAGCTGACTACTTAG
>CAZVVZ010000182.1:0-1173 GCA_964631135.1 uncultured Eubacteriales bacterium | reverse complement strand
GAAACAAGCGGAGATGAAAAAACAGGTGTCAACACTGTTCTTAAGGCTCTTGAAGAACCAATTCGTCAAATTGCAACAAATGCTGGATTAGAAGGCTCTGTAATACTTGATAAAGTAAAATCAAGCCCGGTTGGTGTTGGATTTGATGCATTAAAAGAAGAGTATGTTGATATGAAAAAGAATGGTATTGTAGACCCTACAAAGGTTACAAGATCCGCTCTTCAAAATGCTGCAAGTATTGCAACTATGGTACTTACAACAGAAGCAGCTGTTGCTGATAAACCTGAAAAAGATTGCCATTGCGGTGAAGGAAATCCTGGAATGGGTGCAGGAATGGGAATGTATTAAAAAATATGGACTTCGTCCACGTCATGTCGCTTCGCGACAAAATATTAGAGGAATTTTGTATAACATAAAAAAGCCTCTCAACTAAAAAGTTGAGAGGCATTTTTTTATGTTATACAATAGGATTTGAGTTAACTGTAATTGCATCATTGGAGCCTTCTACAAGTTTATCGTAAAATACTAATTTTGCTATTTCCATAAATGGAGAAAGCCAAAGAAACGGTATATAAAACCCCAAGCAACCTAACAAAGCCCAGCCAATAAATGATAATTCTAATAAACAGAATTTAAATCTATGTCCAACCATCAATCTGCCAGCTTTTTCAACTAAATCTTTCGAATGCTCAGCATCTGGATTATTATATATTTCAAGGTTAACTAATCTGTATTTGTATGATATTGGAATACTAATTACAGTTCCTGCAATAATTAGTGCCAAACCGATAAAACTCAAAAACATGTTAACTGTTTGTATTGAATCTGAAGCTTCACCTATTACCGGTATACTAATACTTACCATCATTAAAATTGATCCTATAGCTATCAATATAATAGGAACTATTAGTTTCAATGCAACTCTAAGAGCCACTTTCCAAACCATACCAAACTTTTCAAAACCAAATTTAAAGAAATCAACATAAGAATATTCTTCACCGTTCTTTAACTTTATCATTTCAACCAACCAGCCATAAGTTAAAACAGGTGTTACAACATATAATGCCAAACTACCTACTATCGGAATAAATTTACTTACTGACTCTATTACAACAACCATTAAAAAAAACACCAACGTCGTTACTGCTGCTTTCCCCCACTTGCCTTGAGACA
>CAZVVZ010000181.1:0-1174 GCA_964631135.1 uncultured Eubacteriales bacterium | reverse complement strand
CGTCTCCCCAGCTAATCGTTGTTGCTGCTGTTGCCCTAATTTTTACTCCTTTTGTGAGTTGGCTTACTCCCGATGTTTCTTCTGCCGTTGGTGTCCATGTAAACTCTATTGCATATGTTTCTTCTTCCCATACAGCATATAATACCGTATTCGCATCTGTTGTAAATGTTCCGCCTGCGGTATATTCTGCCGTTGTTGCAGTACTACTTGTTGACCAACCTTTAAATGTACTTCCTGTCTTTGTCGGCACTGTACTGCTTAAGGTTAATGCCGTTCCTTGTGTCTTTGTTTGACTTTCCGGAGCTCCTGTTCCTCCGTTTGCATTATAGCTTACCGTATATAAAGAGTTATAATTTGCCGTTATTATTACTTTATTTCGCGGCATATTAAATGTTAACGGTGTATTGGCTCTCTGGGTTTCGCTTAAAGTAATTCCGTTCGATGACCAGTTTGAAAACTCATACCCTTCTATAGCATTAGCCTCTATTACTATTTCTGTTTCCGGAGTTTTACTTTCTTTTGTGGTAAATGTCGGGAACTCTATTGTCAATAAATACTGTCCGTTTTCATCTGCTTGTTCGCCTATTATCCCTTCTATCTCCACATCACCTTCCGGCATTATAAACTGGTTATCTGTTATGGTTGCATTATTAGTTTTTACGTCCCAACCCAATATATCCGATACTTTCGGTGTCAGATTTATAACATCTCCGGCTTCTCCCATAGACCTTACTCCTATTCCGTTTACCGTCACCGTTATATTATAGGCTCCAAAAGATGTGCTTAATATTAACATTAAAGATATTATTATTAAAGATATTCTTTTAATTTTTTTCATTTCAGTCCTCCTTGTTTTTTAAACACAAATTTTTATGTAATAAGAAATTTTTTCTCAAAATTTTTCCTTTTAGATAAATCTTCTAATCTGTCATTATATTCGGCATTTTATATCTATACTTTAATTTATCCTTATTTTACGGTTTTATAATTTTGATGTAATCGGCTGAATAAGAGGTATGAAACAATACTTCTTCTATACGAAACTGCCGAAAAATAAAAAAGACGAACTTCGGGAGGCTGCTGAAAAAGTCTTCGTAAATAAAAAAATAGCACAGATGCCATATAGTTTAAAAGATGCGAATATTCACAGGAAACCGACCTATAGTATATGATA
>CAZVVZ010000180.1:0-1202 GCA_964631135.1 uncultured Eubacteriales bacterium | reverse complement strand
AATATTCGTTCCTTTTAAAACATATATCTTATTTCATGTACTCTGACCAGCAGCAAGTAGCCTGTGAACAGTAACACACAAAAATACCGCCGAATAAGAATTCGACGGTACTTTTTTATATTATTCAACTGTGAATGGTAACAAAGCAATATGTCTAGCTCTCTTAATTGCTATTGTTAACTCTCTCTGATGCTTTGCGCATAATCCTGTTACACGTCTTGGAAGAATCTTGCCTTTTTCAGAAACATATTTACGAAGTTTTTCAACTTGCTTATAATCTATTTCTAAGTTAGAATCCGCACAGTATGCACAAACCTTCTTCTTAGGCTTTCTGATTCTTACATTATCATCATCAGAATTATTTCTGTTATTTCTTTTATTATTACCTGCCATTTTATTTCCCTCCTATCTTATTCATCATTAGAACGGCAAATTAGAATCTTCTTCTATAGCCATAAAACCTTCTGATGTCGGAGTTCCTGTAGGTTGAGCTGATGTATTAAATCCTGCTTCAAAATTATTAGCATTAGGCTCTCTTTTACTATCAGCGAAATAAGCCTCTTCTGCAACAACTTCCGTCACATATACTTTCTTGCCATCTTTGTCGTCGTAATTTCTCGTCTGCATTCTTCCTATAATACCAACCTGCTGACCTTTTGTAAAATACTTGCTGCAGAATTCTGCTGTCTTACTCCATGCAACAATATTTATAAAATCTGCATCAGGCTGTCCTTCAGATTTAAAACGTCTGTTTACGGCGAGTGAAAATGAGCAAACTAAAGCATTAGTATTAGTAGTATATCTAACTTCAGGATCTCGTGTCAGTCTTCCCATCAATATAACTTTATTCATTCAACCTTTCCTCCTAAATCGTCTCTTAGTCTTCTTTTCTTACTGTTATAAACTTAATTACACTATCTGTAATCTTATATACTCTTTCAAGCTCGTCAATGAACTCAGGCTTAGCTTCAAAGTTAACCAATACATAGTAACCCTGTGTAAGCTTTTTAATAGGATAAGCAAGTTTCTTCATTCCCCATTCATTGGTTTCAGTAACTTTACCACCCTCTGATTCAATTAAAGCATTGAATTTCTCAACTAATCCTTTTATGCCTTCAGCATCAACATTAGGATTGATGATATAAATAGATTCATATTTGTTGAGCATTCATTTCACCTCCTCTTGGACTTTTTGACCCTAT
>CAZVVZ010000179.1:0-1224 GCA_964631135.1 uncultured Eubacteriales bacterium | reverse complement strand
AATAAGATATATGTTTTATCGGAACTCAGGATTTGCGACGAAAGACTTTAAAAAAATATGAGAAGTCTTTCGGCAAATATTCGTTCCTTTTAAAACATATATCTTATTTCATGTACTCTGACCAGCAGCAGGTAGTCTGACTAGTAACAAAAATAAGGTATTGTTCAGAAGGCTAAATGAAAATAATATATATGTTTTAAATTAAAAGAGGGACAAACAATTGTTATGCCTAAAGATATTCCACATAGTGTTTTTGGAGAAGAAAAATTTAAAATGTTACTTATAGTTTCGTTCTAATAGGGAATGAATGTCAGTACTTAATATGATTGGTGAACAGAGCGATTATGCCTTAAATAGTGAACTCCGCAAACGAAGATTTTAACTAAACTTTCGTCGCGGAGTTCATCATTTATGTAATAGGAAATTTCTACGATTTACTAATATTTACATATTTCTTTATGGCTTCAAAACTTTCTGAGCTTATGACATGCTCAATTCTGCAAGCATCATAAGCAGCTGTTTCGGCATTAACACCCAAGGATATGAGCCAATCGGATAAGAATATGTGACGTTCATACATTTTTTCCGCAATTTCCAGCCCTTTACTTAACAACTTGATGTAGCCATTCTCATCTATTTCAATATATTCGTTATTTTTTAAATTCTTCATTGCAATACTTACACTTGGCTTAGAATAATTTAATTCATTTGCAATGTCTATTGAGCGAACTTTATTTAGTCTTTTTTCTAAAAAGAGTATAGTTTCCAAATAATTTTCAACTGATTCTTGTACTTTCATATCAACACCAACTTTCATAATAATACTACCATTTTATCATAAATATTCGCTTTTTCAAGAGCAAGCATTCCTCAAATAATATATATGTTTTGTCGGAATTTAGGATTTGCGACGAAAAACTTTAATTCTGCAAATATTTGTCCCTTTTAAAACATATATATTATTTTCGTGTAGTAGTCTTAACAGTAACGATGAAAAATATTTTTTCAAAAATTATTGACAAAGGAGTTAGCTAGTGCTAACCTATAGTTGAGTTAGCATAAACTAACTGAAAGGAGGAATTATATGATGCCTTTAACTCTTACAAACATAGGAGAAGAAAATATTATAAAGAAAATTAGCGGTCTTCCGGAAGTCAAGTCACATCTTGAAGATTTAGGATTTGTGGTAGGAGGAAGTGTTACAATTATTTCGGATATTGGAGG
>CAZVVZ010000178.1:0-1294 GCA_964631135.1 uncultured Eubacteriales bacterium | reverse complement strand
CATTAAGAGCAAGATATTGCATATCAAAGAGTGCGTCGGTAATTGTTAAATCAAGGAGTGCATCGTGGAAATAACGCATTGTTTTCCAATCGGTTCGCAACACCGATTGCGTTTATAAAACTGCTTATGCTTTCACATAAGATAAGACTATATGTTCATTTTATACATCTACATTGACTAATTTAAATTTATGCGAACTTGATACGAGTTCTTCGATAGAATTAATAAGAACATCTTCACTTGGCGGTTCTTTTTTACCTCTGAATCTTAAAACTTTATATCCATAAGATTTTATAATTTCATCTCTCTTCTTGTCTTTTTGTTCATCTGTGTGCCAATGTGTCCCATCGTATTCTATATCTATCAATTGTCCTTTGTATGACAATTCAACATCTAAGGCGAACGAACTTAACAATTTATTTAATTCTACATTGCTTTCTCCATAAATACTTTTGCACAATTCGTAAATGGCAAATTGAGCTTTGGAAGTGCAAATATTACCATGTTCTTTTAGCGTTTTTTGAATAGAAATTGCCGCTTTGTGTGCAAATTCGGGATATTGCAAAACATAATCTACGCCATACCTCTCTCTAAGTGTGCGTCTCATTTTTTCTTTAACTGTCGGAGATTGAGAAGCATATTCCACTCCGTACTTTTCTATATTTGTTCGTTTTACCTTCTCTTGAATTTCGATATTTTGCGTTGGTATTTTACAGCCGTAAATTCTAAAACAAGTTTTGGCTTTTTTATTCGCTATCTCTTCATTTAAAAGAACAGAAGGATTTCCATATAACTCCCGACACTTTTCATCTTTCTTAGCAAGAATGTCTTTATTTTGTAAAGCATACTCTACGCCATATTTTTTAATACAAGTTTCCCTTTGCTTTTGATTAAATTCAGAAACTTGTAGCGGATTCGTTACTCCGTATTTTACTAAAAATGCGTCTCGGCTTTTTAAATGTTGACATTTTTTACAAGCGTCTTTTTTACAAAAATCATGTCCTCTATTATATGTCGCAAAACTTGTTATAGATTCTTCTCCGCAATAATCACAGATATATACTATTTTACTCGGTGAACCATAAGATAAATGTTCTACTCTTACGTCAATTTCATCGCCCATTTTAGTAAATTCATATCCTAATTCAACTAACCTATTCTTGTTTCTACTACACCATTTTACTTTTGCTGTTTGATTTGGTTTAAGCATAACTTCCCTCCTTTCTTTAAATTATACACCTTTATTTTAATTTTGTCAATGTTTAATTATAAAATGCCGTATTTTTCTTCCGCC
>CAZVVZ010000177.1:0-1333 GCA_964631135.1 uncultured Eubacteriales bacterium | reverse complement strand
CTTTATCTCGTCAATATCTTGTTTTGTTGCAAAGTCAATTTCCATATCAGCCTCATATTTGCGTCTATTCTAGCAACATTAGCACGAAAAAAAAGTATTATAGAACTCTTCCTGTGTTAAAGCCAAACAATTGCTAAGTTTGGCAATCTCTGAAGCTTTAAATTCGTTCCTTCCATGCAACTTGTTTTGGAATGCCGAAACGGAAAGATTTAATTGATTAGCAAGAAACGTGTTAGTTACACCTCTCTTTGCAATTAGTTCTGTAAGTTTGTCTGGTTTCAATTTTCTAATCTCCTTTTGCGTCTATATTAGCGACATTGTGTATATCTTGTCAACAAAAATTTAACAAAAAAGTGATAATTATTTGAAAAGAGATGAAAACAAGTGTATAATCTTGAGTAGGGAGTTAAATATGACATTTGGCGAGAACGTAAAACGAGTTAGAGAAATGAGAGGCCTATCTCAGGGAGAGTTGGCCCACATGGTCGGATTTGAAACAAGGGGCGCAATCAGCAAGGTTGAAAAGAACGTTGTTGACCCACCGCAGTCAATGGTAAAGAAACTTGCAAAGGCATTGAACGTCAGCCCATTAGAGTTTTTTGACGGCTACAAGACAGACTATTCAAAAAGCCCAATGCAGGAATTTGTGCCTTATCTTGAAAAGGCTAGTGCAGAGACAATAGCTATTGTAAGAAAGATATTGGATATGCCTGAAAAAAAGCAAAGTTCAAACTCTACCAAAACGGCAAACTAATAGGCGAGTATTAACCTCGCCTTTTTATTTGCTCATTCAAGCCTTCAATTTCAGAAACACGCTCAAGCAATTCTCTTGCCTCAATATGTGTGTATTCCGTCCTCATTTTTGTATGACCCATTAAAAGCAATCTAGCATTTTCAGGAATACGCCCTAGGTAATAAGACTGGAAACTGTGCCTAAAAGAATACTGTGTGCGTTTCTTGCCGTTTCTGTATTGGTCTATTCCTGCACGATTGCAAGCAGATGCAAGGTGTTTATTTGCGCCCTCTGCACCGATAAACTTGCCGTTCTTTTGAATAAAGACAAAATCAGACTTGCAACGGCTTTGCCATTCTATGAGTAGTTCGCACGTTCTGTCTGATAGAATACCCACTTTGTATGGTTGTCCTTTATCTGTGGTCTTAATTCTTGGTTGTAGTCTTTTCTTGTAGTCAATATCGCTTGCAGTATAAATGCCATGTGTATCAGGATAGAAATTACTAAACTGCAAGGCTGCAACTTCTCCCGGTCGCCAACCTGTTTCGTATTGGATCAAGAAATAAACCGCCCACATATAGCCATGCCAAATATGCAACA
>CAZVVZ010000176.1:0-1375 GCA_964631135.1 uncultured Eubacteriales bacterium | reverse complement strand
TTTCTATTACATAAAGAAAGGTGGCCTAAAGAGATGCCACCTTTCTTTATGTAATTTGAGCAGAGCTTTTCACAGGGGTTAGTTCCAAAAGTACTAAGTTTACTATTCTATGAGATTTCTTTCGTCTAAAGTTAATGTTTATTTTCCATAACTAGATACCTTCAAAACATTCCAAACAACGAAATTCCACTTCGCTAAAATGTGGATTTTAAATTTAAAATTAAGCTGATGTGGGTTTTGTATTATATTTTGTTGCTTTTAGTTAATATAGAATATATAATAAAAATAGAGGAAACGGAGGATAATATTATGACAAGAGAAGAAAAATATAGCCATTGGGAAGAATTGGCAACATATGATTTAGAATCTGCTGAAATTATGCTAAAAAGCGGAAGGCATATGTATGTTGCTTTTATGTGTCAGCAGGCTATTGAAAAATTGGCAAAAGCATTACATGTACTATATTTAGATAAAGAAGCACCTAAAACTCATAATATAATTACTGTTATAACTGCAGTGTTTGATATATATGAGCCAACGACAGAAGATTTTGAAGAAAAATATAGTAAATATCAACCATTAATGGCAACCCTTTTTTCTTATTATATTTCTGAAAGATATGTCGAATATAAAGATAAAATAAATAAAACGTTAAATCAAAAGGTGTGCGAAGAATTGTTTGAAGAAACAAAGGAGGCATTTTCATGGTTACAATCTCTAAAGAACTTTTAGATATAATAAATGAATATATTTCTAAGTTATCTAAAGAAATAAAGATAGACAAAGTAATATTGTTTGGTTCCTATGCGAAGGGAACTAATAGGGAAGATAGTGATATTGATTTGGCTATTTTTTCAGATGCATTTAATGAAATGGATAGAGTTGAGGGAATGACTTTTCTTTTGATGAGAACTTTTGGCTTGGGTATAGACTTACAACCCCAACCTTTTACATTAGCAGACTTAGAAGATGAAGATAATTGGTTGGCTAAAGAAGTTGAAGAAACTGGTATTGAATTAAAAATTGCTTAAATCAATAATTTTAAAATCGGAACATGCTGTGCTTGGAAATATAATTTAATTAAAAATTATATGATTATTTTTTCTTTACTAGGTGTTTTGTGAGTTGAATCTCGTCGGGAGGAACCTTTGCGAGACTCAATTTTTTTAGTGTCTCACTACCTAAAAATATTTTACCTAAATACCTCCAAAACATTCCAAGCACAGTATCTAAGTATATTTTAACACTTTTTATGTCTAAAACGAAATCCCACTTCGCTAAAATGTGGATTTTAAATTTAAAATTAAGTCCAATATTTATAGGAGACATAATGTGTGTCAATGATTTTTGAAAATGTCCCAAAATTTGTTTAACA
>CAZVVZ010000175.1:0-1397 GCA_964631135.1 uncultured Eubacteriales bacterium | reverse complement strand
AATTCACATACTACCTAATTACTAGTTTACCATAATATGAAATTATTTTCAATAATAAATTTGTACTATGACAAACTAGGCAGACTAACAAGTAACATAAATTGTATGTCCTATTTGTCATTCTGCCTAGTAACATTCAGTACACATATTTAAATATCGGTATATCAACTACATTCCTTAACAAAAAAATGGGAATATAAATAAATCAAATTTATGCTTTTTTATTATTTTTATGAAGCATCCATTCTGCCCATAAATTACTTGCAATAAATATTGAAGAATATGTTCCTGCAATCATTCCTATAAGAAGAGGTAACGAGAACTCTTGAACCGAACCTACATTATAGTACACACTAAATCCATATAACAGTGCAAGTGCTACCATAACTGATAAACTTGTAAACAAAGTTCTTCTTAAGGTTTGATTTATACTCATATTTATAAGTTCCGGCATTTCCATTTTCCTATTGTTTTTCTCATTTTCTCTTATTCTGTCATAAATAATAACAGTATCATCAATTGAATATCCTAAAATTGTAAGAAGAGCCGCAACGAAAGTTGTGTTAAGAGGTAATCCGAACACCGAATAAACCATAAGTGTTATTATTAAATCATGAATTAACTTAATAAATGCTGTTATTGCAGCAGCTAATCCACCAACTTTCTTAAATACAAAAGCTATGTACACTATAATTGCCACTAGCGAAATAGCCGTGGCTATTATAGCCCTACTCTTCATTTCATCGCCAAAAGTAGGCTTTACCGTTCTAAACGTAGCTTTACTATCTATATCTTCTATTCCATACTTTTCTGCTACCATACTTATTATTGCATTTTTCTGTTCTTCGTCTAAAGCACTTGTACTAATTGAAACACCTGATTTTATAACATTTCCTGCTTCGTCTTTTTGCTCAGATTTTTGCACTCTTGGTTGCTCGTTTGTAACAACTTCTTTAACAATATTTTCAATATCTGTATTGTTGACTTGTTGCTCAAGATCAATATCAATAATTGTACCGCCTTTAAACTCTATATCCTGTTCAAATCCTTTGGTAAAAAAGGATACAATTGCAACAACTATCAATACAAGAGAGATTCCAAAAAATATTTTTCTCTTACCGACAAAATCAAAGTTCATTTGTTGCACCTCCTTTTTTTACTCCATATAATGCTATATTCTTTGAAAATACATTAACTGTATTTTTCATCATAAAACGTAACACTATCATTGACATAAATAAACTTAGTAACGTACCTATGAATAATGCGATGGCAAATCCTTTAACAGGGCCTGTACCGAAATACCACAATACTAAGCTCGAAATAATTGTTGTAAAGTTAGCATCACGAATTGCCGAAAATGCTCTGCCAAACGATAAATCAACAGCTGTTTTTAG
>CAZVVZ010000174.1:0-1418 GCA_964631135.1 uncultured Eubacteriales bacterium | reverse complement strand
GATCGGCAGATCGAGTACACGCTTTTACGGCGAGCCATGGATTTCTCTGGGATACCTGAAAGGTGTATGAGCGGAAAGATCAAACGGATTACATTATATCCGAATGGCTCATTCAAGGTGGAATACGCCGGTCAGAAACGAGCAGTTTGGAAATAAGACGATTTTCACAGTAGTTTCACAGCTACTGTGATTTTTTTGTATACTACTCTGAACAGCAACTAGCTTTACTAAAAAATCTTATAATTCTATTGCAAAAGAAAAATCTTTGATATAGAATAACGATGGTAGTAAAAATGTATTATAGGAGGTTGTGATTATGGCAATAAAAGTTGGTATTAACGGGTTTGGAAGAATTGGACGTTTAGTATTTCGTGCTAGCGTAGAAAGGAACGATATTGATGTAGTTGCAATAAATGATCCTTTTATCGATCTTGAGTACATGAAATATATGCTTACATATGACAGCATTCATGGAAAATTTGAAGGAGATGTTGAAGTAAAAGGAGATAAGCTCGTTGTAAACGGTAAAGAAATTTATGTTTATGCTTGCAAAGAACCAAGCGAAATACCTTGGAAAGAAGCAGGAGCTGAATACATTGTAGAATCTACGGGTGTGTTTACAACAACAGAACTTGCATCTTCTCACTTTAAAGGCGGTGCAAAGAAGGTTGTTATTTCTGCACCTTCAAAAGATGCGCCTATGTTTGTTATGGGTGTTAACCAAGACAAGTACACAAGCGATATGACAGTTGTTTCTAATGCTTCTTGCACAACAAACTGTTTAGCACCTTTAGCTAAAGTTATTCATGAAAACTTTGGAATTACCGAAGGCTTAATGACAACAGTTCACTCAACGACTGCTACTCAAAAAACAGTTGATGGTCCTTCAAAGAAGGACTGGAGAGGCGGACGTGCAGCTAGCGGAAATATTATCCCATCTTCAACAGGTGCTGCAAAGGCTGTTGGTAAAGTAATTCCGGAATTAAACGGAAAACTTACCGGTATGTCATTTAGAGTTCCTACATTAGATGTTTCTGTTGTTGATTTAACTGTAAACCTTGCTAAGCCTACAACATATGACGAAATCAAGGCGGCTGTTAAGAAGGCTTCTGAAAATGAATTAAAAGGAGTTTTAGGATATACAGAAGATGCTGTTGTTTCAACTGACTTTATTCATGATTCAAGAACATCAATATTTGATGCTAATGCCGGAATTATGCTTACAGATAAGTTCGTAAAATTAGTTGCTTGGTATGACAATGAATGGGGATATTCAAACAAAGTATTAGATTTAATTGCTCATATGGCTAAAGTTGATGCTTAATAAAAATTAAGCTTATATAAAATAAGCGGATAATAAAATCTAAAAAACGTAGTAAACAAGTAAATGAGCTGAAAAAATCTTTGCAAATAAAAAA
>CAZVVZ010000173.1:0-1456 GCA_964631135.1 uncultured Eubacteriales bacterium | reverse complement strand
CTAAATTAAACTATATATTTTTTTATACCATTCTAACGTGTCAGAAAAAGTATCGAATTCTTCAGAAAGAATTTCTTCTTTACTAAACCATTTTATTCCATCAGTTTCTTTTAAATCTATCAAAACATCATCAAGTTTCCCATTGTATATTGAATAATAAATGATATCTATATGTTGCTTTCCTAAATTAATATTACTCTGAATTCCAATTGGTCTTACATAGCCTCTTTCATCAGGCATTTTTTCTCCAACTAATTTAATATCTAATCCAGTTTCTTCTTTAACTTCTCTAATAGCTGTAGCATCAGGAGTTTCACCATATTCAACATGTCCACCTGGTGGTAACCATTTATTTAACTTTTTATGCTTTATGAAAAGCATCTTCTTACTAATAGGTTCAATAATATATACAGTTGAACAAATCTCAATATCCTCTCTGCACATTTTCTCACATCCTTAACAGTTTTATTATATAATGATATTATACAATATTCAAGAGTTGTTAAAACCATCCGCTTGACACATACCTCATTAAAATATTTACTATATTGACTATAAAATTTTTTACTTTTATAATTTTATTAGAGATATTATTTACCGCTTTAGGCATATGATGAAGGATAATTAAAAATTCATAATTTTTTCATAAAATTTAAACAAAAAAAGAACCTCTTTCGAGGAAAGAAAAATACCTTTTTTCTTTTTTGGATATCAGTACACCGACTCAGTTGCAGTTGTATTAACGTAGTATCCAGCATTTGCTGTACCCTTACGATTATACCTGCAAGAGAGATCATTCTCTCCTCTGCCATGACAGTACTTCTCACAAGCAGAAGTATTTCTGCAGAAAGAGAAGAACTCGCCCGTATCGCTCATCGTGCCATAATAGGCATACTGATGCATTCCATTGTTAAGGAGCACATCTATGCACTGATCACGAGAAGGCTGGATATGACCAACTACCAAACCTGTTTTTGCACTGCGAACGACATCCCCATCAAATGTTACCTTTTCCATTGCATTCCCTCCATATTAATGTTTGCAGTAGGTAAGTAAGGGACTTTCAAATTAGAAAGTTGATTATATTATATCATGTTTACATAATTCTTTCGAGCTAGTATCTTATATATACTAGTTCATAATAGCATTACTTCATCTGCATTCAGTCTCTTAACTTAGAATGGTATAAATTTTATTATTGGGTGAAGGAGTAGACTTAAAAACTATATCAGAAAGGCTTGGACACTCAACTATTCGTCAAACAATGGATATATATGCTCATGTTTCAAAAGAATTAGATGAAAAAGCCGGTAATATATTTGACACGATTTAGGATTTCGCCAAAATTTCGCCAAATAGAAAATAAAAAATCTGCAATCCTTATTACTAGTGGATTACAGATTTTTTGATGGAGCGGAAGACGGGACTCGAACCCGCGACAGCTGCCTTGGCAAGG
>CAZVVZ010000172.1:0-1466 GCA_964631135.1 uncultured Eubacteriales bacterium | reverse complement strand
GGATTCCTGCTCTTGCAAAATGAAGAACTGCTTATATGTAGTCTGCACATCATACCCATACATTAAAATATTTTACTATGAGTTGCGCAAGCTGTCAATACGTTTTTGCTAAAATATTGAAATTTTTCTTACACTCCAATATCTACTATTCTATGAAATAAGATATATGTTTTAAAAGGAACGAATATTTGCCGAAAGACTTCCCGTATTTTTTTAAAGTCTTTCGTTGTGAATCTTGAGTTCCGATAAAACATATATCTTATTTTTATAGAATAGTAATAAATTTGGAATTTATGTAAAATTTACTGCCGAATAGTTGCAAAAAACTGTTGTGACTAAAACATCTTCCTTTTATATAGAAAATACAAAGGAAATGCACAAATAAGCGCAGAAATTCCTATAACTATTAAATACGAATATGGCTTATCAGCAAGTGGCAAATGCATATTCATACCAAAAAAACTTGTAATCAATGTAGGTATCGTAATTAAAATAGTAACAGACGTCAAAAACTTCATAACGTTATTAACATTGTTTGAAATAATAGAAGCCACAGCATCCATTGTACTACTTAAAATTCCCCTAAAAATATTTGTCATTTCAATAGCCTGCTTATTTTCTATAATAACGTCCTCAAGAAGTTCCATATCATCAGGATACTGTTTTAAATATTCTAACTTTAGCATCTTCTCAAGCACAAGTTCATTAGCCTTAAGAGAAGTAGCAAAATAAACCATACTCTTTTCCAAAGCTAACAAATCAAACAGCTCTTCATTTCCCATAGATTTATAAATCTGCTTTTCAACTCTATCCGTTATTTTGTCTATATGTCTTAAGTATCTTACGAATGTATAGGATCCTCGATAAAGTATCTGCAAAACAAATCTGTTTTTATAATTCGTATAAAATCCTTTAACTCTATTATCCGTGAAATTGTTGATAACTGAATTTTCTTCAGAGCATACAGTAATAATAGCAGTAGGAAGCATAATAATGCTAAGCGGAACTGTATTATAAATCGTTACTTCCTCGCGTTTTTCAATAGCCGGAACGTCAACAATAACAAGAGTCTGCCCCTCATCGTTAACTTCAATTCTGGAACGTTCCTCTGTATCCATTGCAGCAGTTAAATATGAATGCTCTATTTTAAATTTTTTCTCTATTATTTCAAGTTCCTCCATAGAAGGGTCTGTAATATTTATCCAAGCACCATCTTCAAATTCATCTAAGCGAACTAACTTATTTTCAATAGTTTTATATATTTCTACCACGAGAATCCCTTCTTCCTCCAAAAACATTACTCTTAAGAGCCATTCCTCTAACATTTCGTTAATATTATACTGTTTAAAAAAAAAGAATTCAATACTTTTAAAAAATAGGTTGCGCATATAAAGTTACTAGTCAGAGTATGTGAAATAAGATATATGTTTTAAAAGGAACGAATATTTGCCGAAAGACTTCCCGTA
>CAZVVZ010000171.1:0-1467 GCA_964631135.1 uncultured Eubacteriales bacterium | reverse complement strand
ATTTTAGGGCTAATGTTAAACAAATTTTGGGACATTTTCAAAAATCATTGACAGTTTAAAGTCTTTCGTTGCAAATTCTTCCGTTACTGGTCAGAGTACGTGAAATAAGATAGCATTTTTATTCTCTTCCAACATTAGCCCACATATTTATAAGCCTATTATAGATAGTCAGTAATTTAACTTTTTCCACACTGCTTGCCGCCACAATATCGCCTTTTGAAATTTCTATTCCGTCTTTTAAATATATAATTTCCCCAATTTTGTCGCCTTCGTTAATAGGAGCTCTTAAAATATAAAAATCCGTCTTACGTTCAACTTCTTTACTTAGCCCTTTTTCTCCCAAAATGCTTACGTCCTCTTTAATAATTCCCTCTACTTCGTTAGTTTCTCCTCTCTCAACATTAGTAAAACCAACTGATGTACCGGCTTTATCTAAAATATTGACCGAAAAATTAGCAAACCCATAGTCCAATAACTTTTTGGCATCATCAAATCTATCCGCTCCGGTAGGTGAACACATAACAACAGCAATTAGTTGCATATCGTTTCTCTTTGCAGCAGCCGACAAGTTGTACTTAGCAAGCGATGTTGAACCGGTTTTTAAACCATTTGCACCGTCATAAAACCTAATTAGTTTATTAGTATTCACCAATTGAGACTTTCCATCTCTTAATGTGTCCATCCAAATAGAACTGTACTCTAAAATCTTTTTATGCTTTATAAGTTCCCTCGACATAATAGCAATATCATAAGCACTGGTAAGATGATTATCCGCATCCAGTCCATGACAGTTAACAAAAGTAGTATCATTCATGCCAAGTTCATAAGCTCTTTTATTCATCATATCCACAAACATTTCTTCGCTACCCGCAATATGTTCCGACATAGCTACACAACAATCATTCGCCGAGACAACACAAATTGCCTTTAACATATCATTAACACTTAATTTCTCAGTCTCATTAAGCCAAATCTGTGAGCCACCCATTTTTCTCGCTTTTTCACTGCAACTTACCATATCGGTTAAAGATATTTTTCCGGAATCTATAGATTCCATGATAAGAAGCAATGTCATAACTTTAGTCACACTTGCCGGTCTTAATTTCTCATGAGAATTTTTTTCGTATAAAATTGTGCCCGTATCCGCCTCTAATAAAATTGCCGACTTGCACTCTAGCTCCAACTCAACTTTATTTGGAACACTGTTGTCAGCAAATGCTACACAAAATATATTAGAAATAATAACCAAAAAGCATATGATTTTTTGCATAGATAATCCCTCCTACAGCAATATATATGCTATGGCCGATATTTTATTCACGTTTTAATTTCAGCATCATAAATTTTTATATTTGCAGAAAGACTTCCCGCATTTTTTTAAAGTCTTTCGTCGCAAATCCTAAGTTCCGATAAAACATATATCTTATTTCATGCACTCTGACCAGTAGCAAATAAAAAGACGTGTTT
>CAZVVZ010000170.1:0-1476 GCA_964631135.1 uncultured Eubacteriales bacterium | reverse complement strand
ATGAATGGAATAGAAGTCGCTATTCCAGAGATTGGTGTTTTAACTTGTAAATATAAAGGTTATAAAGAGTCTCGGATGATGCATAATGTGTCAACTGGTAAATGGGAGCCAACAAATGTGCGTGAAGAGCATAACTTACCCGCTTTTCGAATGTATTCTTCGTTTGTAGAAGAAATGAGAGATAATACATGGGGCGACCCTGTTTATAGACCGCAAGGTTTAGACCAATTAGATAATAATGAAGGTGAAGCTGATGAATTAGGCGGTGAGTGTGATGAGTAAAAAGATTTCGAATAAATATAGAAAGCCGTTACTTACTCATTCAGAGCTAATGAAAGTTTTAAGTTTACGAACACATTTATCAGAAAAAAGTGTTCGTAAGGTTTATACGGCTCTTATTGAATATCTAATTGAAGATTTAAAATCTAATGGCAAAACGAGACTTCAATGGTTGGGTAATTTTTATTCAGATATAAGTGAAGGCGGGGTCAGAAAAGTACCTTCATTAGATGGTCAATTAGTAGATAAATATTGTTCGCCAAAACGCAAGGTGCGCTTTATACCCGCTGAATCGTTCGTAGAAAATCTTAATGAAGATTTGGGTGTAAACTCATTAAGAGTGGCACGTGAACAATATAAAAAAGGGCAATTAATAACAGCGGATTCGCCATTAAAGGTTGAAAGACAAGTGGCGGTAAAAAATGCAATTCAACATGTTGCCTTAGAAGCTAAGCTTAATCCACAACAAGATAATTTCCAGTTTATGGAAGAAGATTTGACGCTTGGCGAAGAAGAGGAGGAATAAAAGGAATGAAGGATGTATATTTTCATAAGAATATTATTAAGGCTATTGGTTATTTAACAACTGACGACAGCGGAAATAAAATTATTGAAGCTTATGTAGAAAAAGACGCTCCGCCTATTGTAATTGACGTAGAAGAATTACTTGACGCTATGGTGGGATTACAAGTACAGATTAGTGCCGAGAAGGAGCTGTAATGAATTATACAAATTATCAAGACGAGCTTGATTTACTTGTAGCTAAAGTTGAAGGCGAGAATGATAAGGATTGGCAAGAATTAGTTGACGAATTAGGATTAAGTTGTCATCCCGACTCATTAAGAAAAGCTTTTAATGTTGGTAAATTTAGCGGGTATCAAGTTTATAAATATTTTCAAAATCAGTTAAGTGAGAATTTGACCAATAAAGAGTTTGAAAGGCTCGAAAATCTAAAATACGAACTATCCGTAGAAAGAAAGAAACAACAGACGATTAACCGAGAAATAAACAAAGTGGCTCGTATTGAAGCAAGAAATGAGTTATTTCAAGAATTGTTGCTTGACGAAATTAAATATTTAAAGCCAATAGAGATAAAGACAATTACCCATGCAAAATCTACTAAGAGCACGGGGGTGTTATGTATCTCCGACGCTCATTATGGTGAGAATTTTACACTATACGGGTTACATAATGATA
>CAZVVZ010000169.1:0-1497 GCA_964631135.1 uncultured Eubacteriales bacterium | reverse complement strand
ATATAGCATTGCGGAATTGTGTAACGGTAGCACAAATGACTCTGACTCATTTAGTGTAGGTTCGAATCCTGCTTCCGCAGCCATATATGGCGCATTGGTCTAGCGGCTAGGACATCACCCTCTCAAGGTGGTAACAGGGGTCCGATTCCCCTATGCGCTACCAGATTGGACGTCTTTTTGGACGTCTAAAATTATTTTTGCGAGTGTGCTGGAATTGGCAGACAGGCACGTTTGAGGGGCGTGTGCTTATGGCGTACGGGTTCAAGTCCCGTCACTCGCACCATATCGAGTATTCATAGAGAAAAAACTCTATGGATACTCGATTTTTTTGTGTAATAGAAAAGTGCCATTTTTTACTCTTTAAGACCGGTCAGTAGCAGTTAACAATATTAAGTTTTTTATAACAATTGACGATAAAAATCTTGGAGAATAGATAAAAAAGGCATCTTAATTGCATAACGAAAATGCATAAGGTGGAGACCTTCGTTCACGATTTTGTCAAGTAAAGGAGGAAATAAAAAGTGATAAGATTGAAAATTGAAAGTAAAGAAAATAATGAGTATGTTTTAAAAGATGAAGAAGGAAATTGTTATGAAATGAATTTTGAATTTTTTGATATAGAAAAAAAGCCTAAAGAAAACAACTATATAAATATTTCTGCGGAATTGTTAAATCCAAGATATATGGAATATACCAGACATTTAACATTTGGAGACATGAAAAATATATGTGGGAGAGAAAATGCTAAGATAAATGATACAGATGTAATAAAAGTAGAAATTGAGGACAAAGAAATATATTTGAAAAGATTATACGGTTAGGAGGCTGTGATTTCTTGTAAATAGTGAAAAGTTTTCAATAATGGAAGAAAGAGAATCGGTTCAAAAGTTGAAACAAAAAATCCTGACAGAGGGGAGCAGGGGAGATAATGGAATATACAAAATGTTTAGTTGAACTAAATGAAGTATTAAAACACTTAGAAAAAGTATATCTAGAAAAAATTCCGCAAGATATTAGAATAGCTATAGAGAATCAAATGGACAAAGATTATAACTGGACTTATGATGAAACAAAAAAACTGGACGAACAAAACTTAGATAAAAAGACTATAGCATTATTGGCTTATTTAAATATGGAATATTTGGTTAACGATGAGCAAAGAAAATTACTGGAAGAGTATCATAAATTTAATGAACAAAGACAAATGCAAGAAGAGTACAGCAAATCAAAGGAGATAAATATAAAAACAGAAAAATACGAGGCATATAACAATCCAACTAAAATAAAATCAGAGCAAGAAGATAAAAATATGGCTCTAATAGAAGCAGTAACTCCAAGATGGTACGAAAAAATAATCTTGTTTGTGAAAAAGGCATTAAAAAATAAAACATAAAGGCATAAGAAATATTCCAAAATGAAGTAGAAATATATTTTTATATGGAGAGAGATAAAATGTCAGATACAAAAGAATTAAAACAAATAAAAAGAATATATGGA
>CAZVVZ010000168.1:0-1520 GCA_964631135.1 uncultured Eubacteriales bacterium | reverse complement strand
AACTGGCAGACGCGTATGATTCAGGTTCATATGGGAAACCGTGCAGGTTCAAATCCTGTTATCCGCACCAGCACTGTATTTAACTAAATATAACCCACCTAATCATTCAAAATCAGGTGGGTTATTTATTTCATTAAAAATTAAACTAGTTCCATACATCTTTTCTTAAAAATAAACTTACACTAGTATCATCAAATCTTCCTCTTATCATGAATAAACTTTTTAATCTCTGACAATACATCATTATATTTTATTGACTTCAACTTTGGGAAAGCTTTAATAAGTCGTTTATGCTGTCTGCTCAAAGTTTCTGTAAAAGCCTTATACAGCGAACTTTCCGGAACGTAAGCCTTAATTTTTTCAATTGCTCCTTCTTTATATGAACTTACTGCCTTAACAACATTTCCTTTCTTTTCTTCTAAAACCTTCCTCAGCTCCTCCAACTTTTCATCAAAATTAGCAACAGCTAAAAACGTAATAATATTATCAACCATATATCCTACCAAAAACGAAATAACAAAAATGTGTAAAACAACATTCGGCATTCTGTCAACACAGCTGACAACAAAAGGATGCACTACTTTTATCAGTAAAGCCGAAAAGCTTCCGAATACAACCGCTCCGATTAAACAAACTCTCCCATTGATATTAACCTTCTTATCGGAATAATCCCACCATCTTGCATTAAATAATTTTTCCATAACATACGACGTTAAATATTCAAGACTACAGTTTAATACTGCTCCACATAAAAATAGCACAAAAACATTTTCGATTTTTCCGAGAAAAGTAATGTCAAGCAATGCTCCAAAACCGTAAATCGGGCAATACGGTCCGTTTAAAAAGCCTCGATTTATTATTTTCTTTTGTGTGCAAGAACAAAGAATACTCTCATAAACCCAGCCTATAAAACTATATACAATAAACCAGCTGCAATAAATTTCAACCAATATCTACCCCTCCACCTTAAAATTAAATTTTTTCACATAAAAAATCTCAAATATTGCACACAACTTATCTGCCAAACACAATATCCTGCTTTCCCTATAGTGTGGAGGTCTAACATTAAGCGGAAACATATGTCTTAGTATCATATCTCTTTCAACTTTGTTAAGTTTGAATTCCTTTCTTGCATTTCTTAAAGCCGTCCTAGGGTGAGTAAAGCCATGCCATTTATGGCTATTATCTGCCACATGCCAATCATATAGGAAATAATCATGGAGCAATGCTCCTCTAACAAGACTTTTTTCATCAACTTTAATATGGAAATATCTTGAAATACATATACACATACATGCAACATTGATACAATGTTCAAACACACTTGTATTGCCGTGTTGAATATACTTTTTTGTTAATTGCATATCATCAGCCGAAATAATGTCTTTTCCATATAAAATCACAATCTCTTCCGCCTTCATAAAAACACCCCGATACATTATAATATATCGAGGTATAAATTTCAAATTTTTAAGTATTAAATCAGTTACTGTTCAGACTACTATATGAAATAAGATATA
>CAZVVZ010000167.1:0-1558 GCA_964631135.1 uncultured Eubacteriales bacterium | reverse complement strand
CTGATTGACGGACAGTTTTGAAAAAACATCGGTAAAACCTAACAAAAAAGAGATAAAAAGTTCGACCAGTGTTGAACGATTTGTCTCTTTTTTTGAGTTATAAAGATGCTAAAATTATATAAATTTGTTACAAAAACTACATTTTTACTCATCATTTATAAAAAAATAGAAATTATTGCACGCAAAAAAGAATTTACTGAAAATGTCAATGTCAAAAATTGAATTTTCAGTTTTTATATGTCGTATAAAATAAAATTTATTGGTAACCTAATATATTTTCGAGAGTTAAAGGCTCGATGAAATAGAGTTAAACCAGTTTTAAATAGTGACATAACTCTTACTTTGCCTTTATTTTTATATACTTTGTGTGTTTCTAATTTTTCATTCTTATAGCATCTAGTATTTTTTGAATAATCTGCTCCCAAAATAGTTAGAAACAGCACAACAGTACAAGCCATAGTGTACATAGTATTATAAGCTTTTTCACTTGCGTTGTTTACTGCTTCCAAGAACAGTCCATTAGTTTTTTGATTTTTAAAAACGCATTCAACAGAACCAAAGCGATGAGAATAGTTTTGAATGGCATGTTCAACATCTTTATTTGTAACAACTACCCATGGTTCTTTAGTGTTTAAATATTTGCTGACAACTATATTAGTTTTATATCTCGAGTCATAAATTTCAATTTCTTTATGAACGATTGCATGATATTTATGAAAAGTTAAATCAGAAACCCATTTCCAAATTTTATGGCCTTCTTTCTTATCATAGGCAAAGATTTTAATATTCTTTTTAAATCTTATACAATAAGTGTGACCTAGAGATTCAATTGTTTTTAGTATTTTTTCAGAGTTAAACCAACGGTCAGCTAAGAAAATCAAATTGAATGATTTATCAAATAAAGAAGAAACATGTTTGATTCCTTCGATAATTAAAGCTTCATCAAATGCAATAGTATTTCCTTTTTCAAGAGAGACATCTTTGTTAATATATTCTTGTTTAAAAGACTTAAACCAAATAGGAATACCTTGTTTTCCAATTCTCATAGTGAACATGAGAGTAACATAATTATCATGAGAAAACATATGGTCAAAAGTTATATGTATTCTTCTGTCTTTGTGTTTTATCTTGTATTGTGAAATAACATAAATAATTAAGGCATTATAAAAATTTTCTGAATCGAAAAGTTTATTGTTAAAAAATCTGCGAATTCTTTTTTTTATAGATTCTGGAGCAACAAAAGAAAAATCTTCTTTTAATGTTTTTGCAATATCAGATGTAACAACAGATTCAGAAACAATCATACCAAATAAAATCTCTGGAATGATATTTAATTGTGTTTTACGTAAATTTGGAATAAATTTTTTCAAAAAATCACGAATTTTATTTGTAATTTCTTTTTGAGTATTGTATAATTTAGACATAAGTAACCACCTTTTATTTTTACTTTTTTATATAATAACAAAAAATGGTTGCTTATTCAAGTTTTAAGACACAATAGATATAGCAAAGATGTTATATCTATTTTTATGTTTTAAAAAAACTGTCCGTAGGTAAG
>CAZVVZ010000166.1:0-1623 GCA_964631135.1 uncultured Eubacteriales bacterium | reverse complement strand
GAAGAAAAATATATAGGCAGTAAAGAAATGAAAGTTTAATAAAATTAGGAGGAATGTTTTGATGAAAAGGTTAAAAAGGTTTTTGGCAGCATTTGTTGCAGTGGTAATGATTTTGGGAAATTTTCCGGTTTATGCCGCAAATATTGGTGGTACAGCAAAATCTGAGTATTTAAAAGTAGAAAAGAAGGCTTTTCTTGAATTAAAAAACAATTTAAAAAAGTCTGAGATTGGGAAATTATACAGTTTCATAGATGGTATTACTAACACACGCAATTCAGAAATAGATATAGAAATTAAGATACCAAATGTAAAGACAAGAAAATATGTTATAAAGGGAAACGAAACCTATCAAGAAAGATATGCAGACAGCACTGTAGAAGGATATGTTGAGGGTGAGAAAGTTGCAACTTTTAATATTGTTGCAAATGATAACTATATTTCTTTGCAAGTTCCGGAATTGTATGAAAAATATCTTACTATAGATATGAACGATTTAGAAGGATTAGCGAATAAATTTAATATAAATTTTGATACTGATTCTTTGCGTAGAGAAATGTATTATAATTCTGAGGTAAATAAAGTCCTGACTTTAACTAAGGAAGAAGAGAAAATTGTAAACAATGCATTAAAGAAATATGCTAAATTATTAGATGAAGAATTACTTAAAAGTAATTATTTTGAAAAAGGAAATAAACAAACTATTACGGTTAACAATGCGAACTACAAATGTGATGTTGTAACTTATAAGATTTCTAATAAGCAGTTATTAGATGGCTTTTGGAATATTTGGAAAGAAGTTAAAAAGGATACGGAATTTGTTGATTTGGTTTTGAATAAACTTGAATGTTTATATGAATTAACATCAAATCAAAGCAGTGAATATGAAGAATTCCCGACTAAAGAGCAGATTTTAGGGGGGATAGATACCATAATAAAGGAAATGAATAAAGAAGATTTTGAAGAAGTTGTATTAAAATCTACTCTTTATCATCAATCGGGTCAACTTATTAGAAGAGATTTTGGATATGAAACTGAAGATAATGAGAACGCTATATCTGTTTATACATTAAATAACAGTAAAGGAGCTTATTATGCTTTATGTACAGACTCTTATAAGATTGAAGATATAATTTCTAAAAATTCTAAGGAAACTGTACACAATTTAGTCCAAACAAGCAAAGATCTAAAATGGGATTATGACTATGCAAGTGATGAATTTACATGTGATGTAGTAGAAAGTGTAGAAGGATTTATTATAAAAGTAAATAAAATTAGTAATAATGAGTATGAAATCGAATTACTAGACAGCGATTTAAATGTTAAGGCTGTCATGAAATATGTTCGAAATAAAATTACTTCAAAAGAGTACGATATTAGTATGGATTTTAATATAATGCCGGCTGATCAGAACATTGAAGTTAACTTACGACTTGCATATAAAAAAGACATTAAGCTAAAGAAAATAAGCACTAAGAATAATGAAATTAACCTAAACAAAGAGTCCAAAGAAGAGTTAACAAGGCTGTTTGAGGATAATAAGGCCGAAATAGAAGAGAAAATCAAGGGGGATTTCGGTTTGGCATTTTACTATGATGAAATAGAAAAAGCTCAGAAAAGCAGGCT
>CAZVVZ010000165.1:0-1669 GCA_964631135.1 uncultured Eubacteriales bacterium | reverse complement strand
TTATGACGAAGAAGACGATGAAGAAGATGTTCACACATTCTATAAGAAAGCAAGAGTCTTATTAGCTGATGGAACAACAACTAAAAATTACAAGTTCATATATGATGACGAAGATAAAGATTTCACAAGTTCTGATTGGAAGAGAATTGATGAACTAGAAAATAAATTTATCGTATTCTCTCCAGATGCAAACGGTGAAATCGAACTTGACGAATATGAAAAAATCACAGTTGAAGGAACAGAAACAACAGCTGAGGAGATTGCTGATGGTGACTATGAAATAGTTAAAGTTACTGCAGACACAGAAGTTGACGACGATCGTCAAAGAATCAACGGAAAAATATTCTCTGATTCAACAATCGTATTCACACTTAAAGATTCTGATGGTGAGTATGATGCAGACGTTTCTAAAGACTGGGAAATCTTAGTTAAAAATGGTAGATTATCAGAGAAGGTTTTAAATCAGGATACTGTACTAGTATATGAAGAAGACAGCAAGACATTAACATGTGTATTAGTTGAAAAATCTGATTATGCTACATCTGATTCTGAATATGCTGTTGTTGCAGAAGAAGATTACAAAAAGAGTAACGGTTCTTCAACAAAGAAATATGTTGACTTATTATTAGCAGGAGCAACTGAAGCAGAAACTTTCGAAGCTAAAAACTTAAATGACAAATATGCAGATGGTATGAAAGAAATGTTTGTTGAATATAAGTTAAGTGGTTCTAAACTTGAAAGTGCCGGTTTATTGATTGATTTACCTGCATTCAAGAAATTAAAGAGCAAAGATACTGTTGATGGCGAAGTTGCAGAAACTAATGGAACAAAATTGATGGTAAAATTAGTAAGTGCTGTATACAAAAAGTCAGATTCAACTGTAGATGGCAGTCTAAAAGTTATTGCTGATACTGAACCAAATAAAGCAGGAAGTGATGAAATACTATTTAGTACTGTTAACGGTATAACATCAGGATTTGAAGTAGGTCAATATGTAAAACATGTTGATGCAGTTGCAGAAAAAAAGGCATATTATAGAGAAGCAGAAGAAAAAGATGGAAATAATTATTTACTAGTTGTAGCAGATGGTACATCTATTGATGAAAGATTCCAAATAACGACAAGTAATGCTGTAAAAGAAAACGGTACTGATAAGTGGGATGTAGACTCAAAAGTTGTACTTGTAAAAGCAGTTGAAGCAGCTGCTGAAAAATATATTTCAGCTGATAAAGATACAGAAGGTGCATTACTTATTGTCGCTGACACAGTTGACACAGTAGCCGGAGATAACGAAATTAGAAAAGCTGACACAGGTCTTGACAGTATTAGCGAAAATGATTATGTTGTACTTGATAATGAAGGAAGTGTTACAGTAAAAGCAAACTTCAAAGTAGTAGATACTCAAAAATTATTACTTGAATATGCTGACAACGACGACGATGATGATATAACTGCTACATTTAGCGAAGTTGAAGTTGACGAAGATGCTGTTGTTTATGATGCTAGAAACGGCGAAATTAAGGAATTAACATTCTCTGAATTAAGAACAGAAGTTGAAGAAGAAGGAGAACTTTATGTAATTCCATTCGCTAACAGCGATGCTGAATCTGATACAGCTAACATCTTAGTAATTGTTGACTAATTTCAGTCAAAAAAAAGAGTTGGATTT
>CAZVVZ010000164.1:0-1678 GCA_964631135.1 uncultured Eubacteriales bacterium | reverse complement strand
TCATTCATTATCATAGAAGATTTTATTTACAGAAATTTTTTCACACACTCTACACTCTCGTTCTTATCGTGAATTTTGCAGAATGGAATACCTTCCAATAACCAATATAATCAATAACATTATCATCAAGTTTATTCAATTGTTTTTGAACAAAAGGTCTGTTCTGCTTTGGAATACTTTTTAAAATAATGTCAGAAAATTCATCAAACTTAATCATGTGCTTTCTATCTTCTGCATTAGCAAGTGAGCATAAATCTTCATCCCTAAAGTAAAGCCAATTTTTTAATAAGTCATCTTTTACATCTCTTAAACTACTCATATGACACTTCCTTTAAATTATTGTTATTAATCGCTTAAATTGCAAAAATTGTCAAACATTATATTCTATTTAAGAAACATTTTGAATAGAATCAGCATAATATGTTTCTTTTTTGGAAATAATATGATATAATATAAATAGAGTTAAAAAGGAGTGAGTTTATGAAGTTAGGTGATAAAATAAAAAAATATAGAGAAGAAAATAGAATGACACAAAGAGATATTGCGGAAATATTGGAAGTAGAGCCAGGAACAGTTTCTAAATATGAGTCAGGAATGCTAGAGCCTAATATTGAGTCTGTAAAAAGATTATCAGAAACATTTGGAATTACAATAGATGAATTACTAAAAGAAGATGATGATAAGGTTGATGTATCTAAAATAAATGTTTTAGAAGTATTAAGAGAACAGAAAGAAATGCAATTAAAAGGTAATTTATATCATAATACACAAATTATATTTGCATATAATACGAATCATATCGAAGGCAGTAAATTAACGGAAGACCAAACAAGATACATTTTTGAAACCAATACAATATTATTTGAAGGTGAAACGATAGCCAGTGTAGATGATATATTAGAAACAGCAAATCATTTTAAATTAGTTGATTATATGTTAGATATAGCGGAAGAAAATTTAACAGAAGAAATAATAAAAAAGTTTCATAGAATATTAAAAGAAGGAACAATGGATAGTAGGCAATCTTGGTTTAACGTTGGAGAGTATAAAAAGGTTGTAAATGAAGCGGGAGCAATGAAAACAACATCACCTAAGGAAACTCCAAAGGCAATGCAAAAATTAATGGAATGGTATAACTCACTATCTAAAATTACAATAAAGGAAATAATTGAATTTCATGCAAGATTTGAAAAAATACATCCATTTCAAGATGGTAATGGAAGAGTAGGAAGAATGGTAATGTTTAAAGAATGTTTGAAAAATAATATTATTCCATTTATAATTTTGGACAAAGACAAATTATTTTATTATAGGGGACTAAAAGAATATCAAGGAAATAGAGAAAAAGGATATTTAATTGATACTTGTTTAAATGCACAAGATCAATATATCAAAATGATAGAATATTATTTGAAATAATCTAAAAGCAGGTAACTGTATTCAAAATGTATACATAATGTATCCATAAACTTCCATAATTTTTAACGGCGGAAAAACGGCGAAAATGGTAAATAAGGGGTAATATTACAAAATAATTCATCCTAAAATAAAACAACTTAATGCTTACAGCTATAACACTTTGAAACATTTTAAAATAATTTGAAATAAACTGCAAAATAAGCAAGAGTATGCTCATAACCCGAAGGTCGCTGGTTCGAGTCCAGCCTCCGCAACCAAA
>CAZVVZ010000163.1:0-1704 GCA_964631135.1 uncultured Eubacteriales bacterium | reverse complement strand
CTTTTAAAACATATATCTTATTTTTATATGGTAGTCTGACTAGTAACAAAATTGTGTTACTGGTCAGACTTAAGTAAATAAAAACTTCCCTTCTATATTTTGTGTATAGAAGGGAAGTACTTTTTTAAAAGATAGAATCTAATATTTTTATGATTTCGTTACAAGTATCTTTGAAACTAATGTCTGAGGCATATTCGAAGTCTCTTTGATAATTTGCCCAACGAGAAATCATTATTTCGTTATTTAATACTGTTTCTATGATACTTTTATAATTTTTTAAGATGTGTGAAGAATTTCTTTTCTCTGTAGTAGAGAGTAATACTTGTTTAAGTTGTGTAGAATCTATATTCTTAGATTGGAGTTTAGATAAAATAAAAATGTCATAATAATCTCTTGGGCGTGTGCTTTGATCACCACGAGAGATAACTGTTTCAAGTTTTTCCGCAAGTACAGTTTCAAGATTATATGCTAAAACAGAAATGCTACGGTCTTCGAAAAGCAGTTTAAAATTATATACAATCTCTTTTGGTATTATTTTATCGCCGGTAGTAATATCTAATTTTAGAGGAACAGCCATAGGCGGAAGATTAGCGGTAAGATAAACTCTATATCCGGTATATTCATCGCCTTCACGAATTTGTTCAATATTTCTAAATATGAAATTAATTTCATCATTTATATCAATTTCACAAATATCATTAAACATAGATTTTATTGTTTCCTCGTTAACAGGGAATCCTTTTATTGTTGCATCCATATCCATAGTTGCTCGTGTATCTAATCCGACCATTGCTGCAATTAGGAAACCACCTTTTAATATGAATTTATCTTTATAGTTTGATACAGAAATTCGCTCAAGTAAGCGCTCAAGCATAAAATTTTGTAAAACAAGTTGAGCAGAAATATGTTTTTCGCGAGCTAAATTCTTAATAATTGCTTTAAGTTGCATTGTGTTTATCATAATAATACCTCCAAGTAAGAACGAAGTTTGTCATCTACTTTTAAGATTTTAGCATATTCAGATAAGAGTGGAATATTTTTGTTAGACGATTTGGAATATTCCTTAAATGCTAAAGAAATAACTTGAATATCTGTATGAGATGATGTCCTTAAGATATCGCATAATGTTTTTTCTGCAGAGTAAACTTTAATAGTGTTTCCAGAAGGAGATTTCATTTCAATAATACCTAAATTATATAAATCCTCTGTGCATCTAAAAGACCGTATGTTTTCTGCTTTTGGTGCGGAATCATTATAATTTCTTGGAAATGCCATACAAAAGGCATTTGGAGTTCTGTCAGATAAACCATGTAAAAATAAGGCTGTATCATGAGAAAAAACACCTCGTTTAAAACGAGTTTGAATACAATAGAATTCATCTTCTAAAAATTCAGGTAAAATATATATTCCACGAGCAACTCGTTCTAATTTACCAACATCAGATAAATATTTTAATGTTCCTCTTTGAAATCCTAAATCAACTACTTGTTGAGTAGTTACAATCCCATTATTTTCTTTTGCAATTTTAAGAATAGGATTAATTTTTTTCATAAAAACTGTCACCTCTCATTTACTTGACTTCTATGCCTGCAATTTTAATAAAAATAGGCATAGAAGTCAAGTAAATCAAAAAAATTTGAAAAAAATTAAGTCTGACTAGTAACAAAATTGTAAAAAACTTTAAATAAAACTATTGACAATTTG
>CAZVVZ010000162.1:0-1723 GCA_964631135.1 uncultured Eubacteriales bacterium | reverse complement strand
GAAGTCTTTCGGCAAATATTCGTTCCTTTTAAAACATATATAGTATTTTCGCATAGTGGCCCAAACAGTAATTGTAAACATTTTCGCTGTCCTTGAATAATATTATATGTAAGGAGGAATGAAAATTGAAAAAAATATTTCTGGGAATAATAGCTACTTTTACAGTTTTACTTTCTTTTAATACAATTTCCTATGCACAGGATTCCCCTATATATGATGCAAGCTTTAATGAAACGGGAGCCTTTTTCGCAAACGGTACTCCAATTACAGTTACTGCGGGTGAAACCGATAGTACAGTCACTGTAACTTGGAATAGCGGTAAAAACACTCAAACCTTAAATTCAAACGGATATATTTTCGGTGGCGGAAAGAACGGAACAAATTACGAAACTTCCAGTATAACAATGGAAAGCGGAAAAATAGCCTTTATTTATGGCGGAGGTATGTCTACAGATGAAAACTCTATCGCACAAGTAAAGACCTCAAATGTAGTTATTAACGGCGGAAGCATAACAGAATCGCTATATGGCGGCGGATTGATATTTTCAACAGTAAACACAACTAATGTCACAGTTAATAATGGGACTGTAAAGTCCGTAATTGCCGGAGGAGCCGGATATGCAAAAATAAATGGAGAGGTTTATTCAGGTGGTACGGCTGAAGATTCAGTAAATTCAAAAACTCGTGTAAACGTAGCCAATCTTACTATAAATGGCGGAACTGTCACTGTTAGTGCTTGGGGTGGCGGTCAAGGTTATTCCTATACCGGAACTGCTAATGTAATTATAAATAGCGGAAATCTTAAAAATGCTTATCTAACCGCCGGAGGATCTAACGGCCATACAGATTCAGCTTATTTAACAATAAATGGCGGAGATATCGGAATATATCAGTCTGTTAATCGTGGTACTGTCAATAATTCTGTAACTACGGTAAGCGGTGGTACAGTGGATAAATTTTATGTTGGCGGTGAAAAAGATGACCCATCTGTTACAGGCACGGTTAAAAACGTATCCGTAAATCTAATAAGCGGAAAAATCGGCACTCTAGATGCAGGTGTCAGCAATAAAATTGCATTAGATACGTCTAAGGAAAATGTGAGTTTGGTTGTTGTGCCGAAAATTATAGAAAATTCCACAATTCCAAAAGAGAATATAAAAGAAATAGAATATACAGTTTCGTTAGAAGATACTGTAAGAATTAGAAAAGGTGAAAGTGTAAAAATTTATTCAACAGTTTCTACACTTCCAAAAGGGTTTGAAAATATTATAGATAAAAATTTAGAAGTGTGGGACAGTGCTGATGAAAGCATCGCAACCGTTTCTAAAAGCGGAGAAATTACAGGTGTTTTAGAAGGCGAAACTTCTGTTACCGTTTCGCTTTTAGACAGTTCAGACACTATAAGCGTTGAGGTGTATGATATACCTTATGTACTAGTTGCAATATGTGTAATTCTGCTAATAGTATTGTTTATACTGATTATGGTCAGTGCATAATTTAAGAATGTATTAAATGCCTTAAGCAGGATAAAAAAGCTTATTTTTTGTCTTAATATACAATATTCTAAAATTTGTTACTAATCAGACTAGTATGTGAAAATAAAATATATATCTTATTTTCGCATAGTAATCCGGCTAGTAACAAATTTTAATTTTATCTTTCATCAGTTCTTACGTTAATAGATGATCCATCTTTTCCGCCGACAATATTTATTCCGTCATCC
>CAZVVZ010000161.1:0-1727 GCA_964631135.1 uncultured Eubacteriales bacterium | reverse complement strand
TATATAATCAATGCACTTCCTGAGTAAATGACATCAGGATTACTAATATTATTTATTTCAGCGATATGTTCAATGGTTGTATGGAACCTTTTAGCTATTTTCCATAAAGTATCTCCCGGTTTTACAAAATATATTGTAAGACCGGTGTTTTTTTGTAATGGATTTTCAAGTTCTGTTAAACTTTTTAATATTGAAATTTCTCCATGCTTATTTTCGTGACCGTGTATAACCAGCATTATTTTTACGTCATATTTTTCATTCCCGGCATTTGTTACTTCGATATTTTCTATTTTTACATTTTCTAGTATTTGCATTTTCTCTGCTAGCATGTGTTCCATAGGCATATCTAATGACACACTATTTATTTTGCCGGTTGATGGGACTGAGTATATTACGGTAACGTCTATAATTCCGGATAATAGTGAGCTGTTATTTTCGTCAGTTAGGTTAACTGATTTTGTTCGACCTATTGGGGTTAGTATTTTTACATTTTCGTCTTCCGGTATTGAGATTGTTCCGCGCAAAGTTATGTTTTCTGATGTGGAAGGAGTATTTATTTCATAAGTTATGTTTTCTCTTTCGGGTAATAAGTCGCTTTCGATACTGTAAACATCTTCTATTACTTCTAATTCACTGTTATGGAATACTTTTAGTGAAGATTCTATGTCTGCATCGAATTCAATTATTCTCATTAGGTCGTCTGAATCCGGAAGTAATTTTAGGCGGAGACTTTTAATAATATTTTTAAGTTCACAAATATCATTTTCACTAATATTATTTACATCTATAAAGCTTGAAAATGGTAGAGTTGTTTCAAACACATTAACAGTTGCAGAGTCATCGGCTGTATAGTATATTTTTACATTAAGTTCTGCTTTTAATAAGATTTTTCCGTCTGAAATGGTAGTTTCTTCTTTTTCTATGCATGTATCATATTTCAGAATATCTTTTACCGTCGGATTTTCAGTGGGGAGCATGGCGGTATCCCGAACGGTTGAGGTGTGCTTTATGGAATTTAATAGTGTAGGGATTGATACGTTTGCTTTTTTCTGCTTTATTGAGTCGGTGTTTTCAATTTCGTTTATAAAGGATACTTCTTTGCCGTTAGAGATTTTTATATTCGCCTGAAGTTCTGCAGATACACTTATTTTTCTTCCGTTTAATATAAGAGAAGAGACTTTTTCAGGTGTTAAGTTTACTTCTACAAATGCTTCCGGTGTTAAATTTTCTACTGCAAATGAGTTTTTAAATGGTATTGATGTTGAGATTCTTATTATTTCGTTTGGTAATTTTTCGCTGACATATAGAATATTAAATTCACAATCTCCTGAGAAGGTAATTTGACCTGAATTTACAATATAATTATTGATTACAGGTAATGCATCTACATATATAACTGTTTCGACGTCCGGTTTTATGTCCGGAATAATTACATCTCCTTCAATAAAGAAGGAATCATGGAATTCAGGAAAGGTTTTATTTAGTATCAATGAGTTTTGAGTTAAGTTTATCATAGGCCATCTCCATTCTGCCGAGTATCGGCTTGTTTTTTCTATTGCAATATATGTTGCGAAGTCTTTTTATATGCTAATAAATTGAGGGGATTTTTCTGTTGATTAAAAACTATATTTTGGTTAGTATTCTAAATTTCGGTTATTGTTTAAGCTCATGCGAAAATAAGATATATGTTTTAAAAGGAACGAATATTTGCAGAAAGACTTCCCGTA
>CAZVVZ010000160.1:0-1770 GCA_964631135.1 uncultured Eubacteriales bacterium | reverse complement strand
TTAGAACAAGGGGGAGATTATAATGGGAAAAATACTTGCAGATTTAATGTTTCCAAATATAGACAAAACACCGGAATATTATGAAGAACTATATCCGAAAAGGAATTTACCTGAGGGAGCAATTGTTACTAGATTTGCTCCAAGCCCTACCGGATTTGTACACATGGGTTCTTTATTTACAGCAAATTTCGCAAGAAGATTAGCAGCACAAACTAATGGAGTCTTTTTCCTTAGAATTGAGGACACTGACGGTAAAAGAGAAGTAGAAAATGGAATTCAAGGGATAATAGATGGATTGAAAATATTTGATGTTGAATTTGATGAAGGCCCGATTGGAGATAATGGTGAGGAAATCGGCATGTATGGTCCGTATATTCAAAGCCAAAGAAAAGATATATATCAAGCTTTTGCAAAGAGTTTGGTAGAAAAAGGATTGGCTTATCCATGTTTTTGCACTGAAGAGCAGCTGAATAATTTAAGAAAAGTTCAGGAAAGCGTAAAAGCTTTACCGGGATATTACGGTACATATGCACATTGTAGAAGTATTAGCGAAGAAGAAGCTATAGAGAAAATAAAGAATGGAGAGAAGTTCGTTGTAAGGCTTCGTTCAAAAGGAAATCCGATGGGGAAGGTTAAGTATCATGATTTAATTAAAGGGAATATTGAATTCCCTGAGAACATTCAAGATGTTGTTATAATTAAATCCGACGGTCTACCTACATATCATTTTGCACATGCAATAGATGATCATTTGATGAGGACAACTCATGTAGTAAGATGTGATGAGTGGGTTTCTTCAGTTCCTTTGCATTTACAACTTTTTGAAATGTTGGGATTTGAAACACCTATTTATGTTCACACAGCACCAATAATGAAAGAAGATTGCGGAGCAAAGAGAAAAATTAGTAAAAGAAAGGATCCTGAGGCTTCGGCATCATATTATGGTGAAAATGGCATACCTAAAGAAGCTATAATCGATTATCTAATGAACATTGCCAATTCTGATTATGAAGAATGGAGAAAAAATAATCCAAGCGCATCGCCTTCTGAATTTACCGTAAAGGTAGAAAAGATGGGTGTAAGCGGTGCTATTTTTGACTTAGTAAAGCTTGCAGATGTTTCGAAAAACGTGATTGCTACATTTACTGCTGAGAAAGTTTATGACGAGGGGCTAAAATGGGCTAAAGAGTATGACAAAGAACTTGCTGAGCTTATGGAGAAATACAAAGACAATACTATTGCTATGTTGAATATTGAAAGAACCGGTAATAAGATAAGAAAAGATATTTCTAAATGGGCAGATTTAAGAGAAAATCTAGAATATATTTACGATGAACTGTATTTTTCGAAAGATAGAGTTTATGAATGGCAGAATGTAAACGATCCGGAAGAAATAAAAACAATATTAAACGAGTATCTGAAAGTATATTCTGATGACGATGATAAAGATACATGGTTTAATAAAGTAAAGGATGTAGCAGAGAAACTTGGATATGCTAGAGAAGTAAAAGAGTATAAGAAAAATCCTGAGAATTTTAAGGGACATGTTGGAGACATAAGTACGGTTATCAGAGTTGCTGTGACTTCCAGAAGAAATACTCCGGATTTATATGCGATTTTGAAAATTTTAACTAAGGAAAGATTGGAAGACAGGATAAATAAATTGAATATTGCTAAGTAGTAAATAGACGTATATTTATCGCTACAGGCTAAAACAAGATATATGTTTTATTGGGACTCAAGATTTGCGACGAAAGACTTTAAAAAATG
>CAZVVZ010000159.1:0-1849 GCA_964631135.1 uncultured Eubacteriales bacterium | reverse complement strand
CACAGGCTTAGGAAAAGTATAGTGAGCTTTTGCAACTTCCGGTGCATATTTTTGCCCTTCTCTAAATAACACCAGCTTATACACTTCAACTATTCCAGGGACTGCAAAATAGCACTCGGAATTTTCTATATAAAAAGTTGATATTGCCTTAGGATTATTATGAAGTAATCCGACATATGCCATTTCAAGCTTCTCATCAAGAAGTACATCAGGAAATTTTATTATTTCTTCACCCAATTTTTTCACTCCAGTCGTTATATTTTTCGAAGTTTATATCGGCTTTTTTGTCAGTTAATTAACATTCGTTTGCTTTTTCCCATTTTTATCCTTTCGCCATAAGAAGGCATATTACTAATATATATCAGGTTTTTATCAAGTCTATTTTCAAAATCATCAATTCTTTTCCTACATTCCATATAATCATCAAGCCATTTTTTATATTCTTCCATATTACTTGTTCTCCAATAGCCAATCTACTACATTTATTTTCGTTATTCCATCATAATCTGCAGATAAATCCATATCCATTGTTATTAAATATTTAGGATAGTAATCTCCTGTTTTTTGTAATGATCTTAATTCTCTTTCTAATACTTTTTCATCTCTTACTGTAAGAGCTACCTGGAAATATTTTAACCCATCTCTATCTTCTGCCACGAAATCTATTTCCATATCATCTACTTTTCCAACATATACCCTATATCCTCTTCTTAATAATTCAAGATATACAATATTTTCAAGTATGTGCCCCATATCACTATCAGCTTTTTTCCCTAATAGATAACTTCTTAATCCGGTATCTACGGAATAATATTTATAATCTCTCACTAATAGATTTCTACCTTTAACATCAAATCTTTCTGCTTTATACAATAAATAACTTTCTACAAATGCTATTATATAATTTTCTACTGTATGATTACTTATAGACATTCCCCTGCTTGTTAATGTGTCACTTATTTTTTTAGTTGATATAGGGCTTCCTATGCTATCAAATATAAATTTTATTATATTTTCTAAAAGAGTTTTATTTGTTATTTTATTTCTTGCCATCACATCTTTAAAAACTACTGTTGAAAAAAGGCTATCCAAATATTGGTTAACTTCATTCATTCCTAAGTTGGCTACACTTATAGTTCCCGGCATTCCACCATTTCTCATATATTCCAAAAATAATGATTGATAATTTTTATTATCTTCAAATGCTGAAATATATTCTTTAAATGATAATGGTAACATTTTTATTTCTATATATCTTCCTGTTAATAATGTTGCAAGTTCTCCTGACAATAAAAATGCATTTGAGTGTGTAGAAAAAACTGTGTAAACTAATAAAAATTAGTTTACACAGTTTTTTCTACATATTCGTGGACCCACCCACTTCGTCCACCTTTTTACATTCCATTATACATGATCATCTTAAAACATTTATATTATGGTTCAACCCAAATAACTCTTGCTCCTTCTGTCTCAGAGGAAGCCTCTGTCACAAAACATGGTGTCGGTAAATCCGCTCCGGTTTCTGATATTCCTACTATAATTTTTGCATCAGCATTGCCTACCGGTGCCGTTATAGCCACATAATAGTCATAATTATTTGATGATGTCCTGTCCGGTGAAATATATTGGTCTATATCTACCAATTCCGAATATTTTGTCCAGCAGTAAGAAGATATGTTAATCTCTCTTTCAGCCAAAAATTGTGGATCTTCTAATGTATCCACAAGCCACACTTTTACGGCTTTTCCAATCATAGCTCCTGTAATATTGTCCACCCTAGATTGCATTCTCTCCAGCCTGCTTTTCTGAGCTTTTTCTATTTCATCATAGTAAAATGCCAAACCGAAAT
>CAZVVZ010000158.1:0-1852 GCA_964631135.1 uncultured Eubacteriales bacterium | reverse complement strand
TTGTACTTTTTACATTAAATCCCATTTTTATATCATATGCATTTCTTAACTCTGCATTTGATAAAGTATCATATGCAACATTTATTTCCTGCATTTTATCTTCAGCAAAATTTTTATCGCCGGGATATGTATCCGGATGATATTTTTTTGCTAACAATCTATATGCTTTTTTTATTTCTTTTTCAGTTGAACTCGGTGTTACATTCAATATTTCGTAAAAATTCAAACTCATCACTTCCCTTTATTATATACACGTCTATTTATATTGTACCATAAAATTTCAAAAAAGTACTTGAATTTAATAAATTTATATTATATACTAAACCTAAATTGTCGATGTGATGGAATTGGCAGACGTGCTTGACTCAAAATCAAGTTCCGAGAGGAGTGTGGGTTCGACTCCCACCATCGGCACCATTTTGAAGTTTTGTCCTATGAACGGACTTTTGGAAAAGCTCATTTTCCTGTAAGGATTATGAGTTTTTTGTTTGCTTATGCAATAGAAACAAGGAGGTTTTTTAGTGGGAATATTTACTTTATTTTTAATAGCCTTAGGGCTTTCTATGGATGCCTTCGCAGTATCGGTCTCTAACGGTCTATTTTACAAAAATTTCAAAAGGAATCAATCAATCCTATCTTCTCTAACGTTTGGAATTTTTCAAGGACTAATGCCTACTATAGGATATTTTGCAGGCACTCTGTTTTTTAATATAATTTCAAAATTCGATCACTGGATAGCGCTTATACTATTATGTTACATAGGTGGAAATATGATTTTTGATGCTATAAAAGAAATGAAATGCAAAAATAATCCTTTAACCCCCATTTCAAAAGAGTACGATATAAAGACCCTACTTCTTCAGGGCATAGCTACAAGCATCGATGCTTTGGCTATTGGAATAAGTTTTGCAGCATTAAAGATAAATATCATAACCGCTGCATCATTTATATGTGTTGTTACATTTGTATGCTGTATTGTAGGCTCACTCATAGGGAAAAAATTTGGTCATCTCTTACAGGAAAAAGCAAAAATATTCGGTGGAATTATTTTAATTGCAATTGGACTAAAAATATTTATCGAGCATATGCTTTAACCATAAATGCTATTCAGCTTACAAATTAAGCGGGAATTTTGTTACTGTCAGCCTACCTGCTGTTGGGTCAGAGTACATGAAATAAAATATATATTTTATTTCATGTACTCTGACTAGCAACATATACTCTAACCAGTGACAAAATTTCGCTAAAAAATTAAAAAACATATTGACTATTTTGCTAAAACTATATATACTAGTTTAGTAGTTGATTTATGGCGGCGTAGCTCAGATGGCTAGAGCATGCGGTTCATACCCGCAGTGTCGTTGGTTCGATTCCGACCGCCGCTACCAGAGTTAAAAAAAGAGAGATACATAATGCTGTATCTCTCTTTTTTATGCAAGTCCACCTTTTTTAACAGAAAAAATGGTCTCCGTTTAAAACGAAGACCGTTCCATAATCATTCATAAGTAACCATTTCGCCAATAACAACCTTTTTGTAGGATTCCCGTCCCATAATAAGCTTACCTTCGACTTCCTCCAGAAGCTCCGTTATAATACGGTTTAATCCTCTTACTCCAACATCATACTTTACAGCCTGCTTTGCAATCTTCCTTACGCCTTCAGGTGTCATAGTAAGCTCCAAACCGCCATATGCAAACTCCATAAGCTTTTTGTTTTCCAAAAATACCGACTTTTTAGAGTCTGTAAGTACGGTAGCATATCCTTCATCAGTAAGTTTCTTAAACTCAACAATACAAGGGAATCTGCCTATCCATTCTGCCGGAGCTCCACCTTTTATGATGTCTTCCGCAAT
>CAZVVZ010000157.1:0-1895 GCA_964631135.1 uncultured Eubacteriales bacterium | reverse complement strand
CGAAGTATTAATGACCCTGAGTATGCTGAACTTGCTAGAAAGAAAGCACAAAAAGGCCAAGAATTGTCAGAGGCTAAAGCTGGTGAAGAAAATGCTAGAGAAGCACTTGATAAAGCTAAAGACTTTGAAAGTCAACGCAAAAATATTGAAAGTGTAATCGAATCATCTAGATCTTCGCAGAAGAAAGCTTCGGAACGTGTTTCTGAACTTCATGGTAAAATGCAGGATGTCAGTTCAGACATTTCAACTATTGAAACTGCCCTTAGCGAAGCCAAAGCTGCTTATACTGCGGACCCGTCTATTATTAATGGCCTTAACGTTAGCAATCTTGAACGTGATTTACGTGCTAAAGAAAGTGCTCAGACTACTCTCAAGAGAGAACATAGTTCTGCCAAGGCGGATGTTGCTAGGTTTGAAAATGAATTAACTAGCGCCCGAGATTATCTCAACGACTTTATTGACAATTCAGAATACGAAGGTATACTTGATGTAAGTGCTGCAAGTGCTGCATATGATAATGCTAAAAAAGCAACTAGAAGCATTGAACGAGAAGTTTCAAGAATTGATTCTAGTATGGAAAAAATCACTGATAGAGAAATCCAGCAGCATTTAAGCTTTGATGAAGCTCGTGTTGAAATGGGCTTGCCTCCTCAGTATGCAGAAACTGCATTTAAAACTGTAGCAAGTAATCCATCTTTGGGTACTATTCACCAAGGCAATAACGGTGCCAGTGTTACGTATGATACCGGAAATGGTGCTCCAGCCACTTATACAATAAATAACACATCAGGTGCAGATGTAACATACGATTATGACTCCGAGATTGCTTGCCGAGAATATGTAAGTAATCATGCAAGTGATACCACCTCTTATAATGCTCATGTAACGGCAGGGCAAACATATGCAGCGGCATGCGATAGTTATCGTAGTGGAACCATTAGTCAAGCAGAACTAGATGCAGCTAAAGTTGTGATGCAAAACCAGAGTGCACAAACACATGATGCATTCTTAGCAGATGTTTCAGCATTCTCTGCAGATCCTAAATCAGCAAAAGATGCATCCCAGGCTGTAAGCGATTGTTTTAGCTTTAATCAAAGTATTCGAAATACTATTGGAACGGGTATTATCGGAAATATTGAACCTCCGGCAAATAATGGATTTGATTACGGAGTATGTCCTGCTCTAACTGACTTACTATCTATGTGGGACGGTAGTAATCACTTCATTGAATTGACTAGAGGAGCAGGCAATACCTTACACTATAGTGTAAGAGATGCCTATAGAAATACCGAAGTGGCTTCTGGAGATATTGATGTTGGTGATAGTTTTAGCAGTGATGGTCTAAGTTCAAGTGGTGACCATCTAACTATTTCCCATAATAGCAAGGGTGCTTGGTTTCATAAATAATATCAGTGTTTTAGCAATGAGGTGATTTATATGAAAAAACAACACATTACTAATATATTTCAAGAAGAGAAAGAGTTTACTCTTTCTCTTTTAAGAATACCTCTTAACTTTTTCTCTGAAAATAAATCATCAGATTCTAAGGTAGATGAAGAAAGCAACTCAGATAAAGAAAAGTTAAATATAAATACTAACTCTTCTTCTTCCAATGGCCCACAAATAAACTTAGATGCCAATGCAAAAAACACTCAATTTCATATAGAATTAGAGTCAAATAGTATTGATAAAGCTTCTGACACTAAGAAAAAAGCAGATGATTCCAATAAAGCTTCTTCCTCATCAGAATCATCTGATAAAAATGCAGATAACTCTGATTCTGAAAAACATGTTTCAGACTCTAACACTCCTTCAGAGAATAAGTCTGAAGATTCTTCCAATAAGCAAAAAGAAGAATCTAAATCCAATACTTCACAAGAGCAAAAAAGTGCTCA
>CAZVVZ010000156.1:0-1901 GCA_964631135.1 uncultured Eubacteriales bacterium | reverse complement strand
TTACTCAATATTTTTTTCATATAAAATTCCTCCTTTAATTTTATTTATTCTAAAAAGTGCGCGCCACTTAAAAAGAATCAAATTTGTGGAACTAATATTCCATCTCTATATCCGTACTTTGTGTTAAACATTTTATATAGAGGCGGAAGCATTGTTATACTTTGAATAAAAGTGCCAAATATAAATATATTTCTAATTACTATATCATCAATAACAAATCTGCCTATACAGATTGTTAACGTCATGCATATATATGAAAGTATTTTTAGCCTTTTTCTTAATTTCTTACTAACTATCGGTTTCATTTCTGTATCTGCCGGTGCAAAGAAATGAATAGCAAATATATTAAACAAAAAAATACATACATATATAACATCAACATATTGGAATTTTAATGTTGACGATAAAATTACATTCCCTAAAAATAAAATTGAACTCGTGATGAAGCAAGCAATATGGCTTTTTGAATGGGCTCCACCAGATGGAATCCTATATATGCCCATTGAAAAAACTGCAATAAGTAACAAATGTGCTACTCCAAATGGCCATACAATAGCTACTATAATAGCTAATTTTATGAATTCCCCCAGTAGTTGAATAACTGTATATTTAATAATTTCTTTTTGGGTAGGCGTTATTCCATCAAGATTATTTTCTACACCGTTACTAACTTTTTCGCCTAATTCTTCAAGCATATTACTCACTCCTCACAAGGTTTTGTGTTTTGACACTTAAATAATACCTCTATTTTTATTTCCAGTCAATGGTTTTTATTCCAAAACTTTACAACATATTGTGACAAAAAAAGTGCAAATTATGTCGAAATAATGCACTTTTTACTGTTCACTTAAATAAAAAACTGTTGCTCTAAAGCGGCAACAGTTTTTCCATCATTTAATATTATCTCTTTGAGAATTGTGGTGCTTTTCTTGCTTTCTTTAAACCGTATTTCTTTCTTTCCTTCATTCTTGGATCTCTTGTCAAGAAACCAGCTTTTTTAAGCACTGCTCTATTTTCTTCGTTAGCTTGTAATAAAGCACGAGAAATACCATGTCTAATAGCACCGGCTTGGCCTGTATATCCGCCACCAATAACTTTAGCAATTACATCATATTTAGCTTCATTGTTTGTTAAAACTAATGGTTGTTTTACTATCATTCTTAACGTTTCTAAACCAAAAAATTCTTCAATTGTTCTTTCATTTATCGTAATTTTTCCTTTGCCAGGAACTAATCTTACACGAGCAACAGCTTCTTTTCTTCTTCCTGTACCATAAAAATAATTTTTAGCCATTATACTTTACCTCCCCTATGCCTTAATCTCTATTTTTTCAGGCTTTTGTGCAGCTTGATCGTGTTCACTGCCTGCATAAACCTTTAATTTCTTAATCATTTCTCTTCCTAATGTATTCTTAGGGAGCATACCTTTAACAGCTAATTCAAACATTCTTTCAGGCTTTCTTTCTAGCATGTCCTTAGCTTTAACTTCTTTAAGTCCACCCGGAAAACCTGTATGGTGTCTGTAAATTTTCTGAGTCATTTTTGATCCTGTGAGTTTTATTTTAGCTGCATTGATAACAACTACATAATCTCCGCAATCAATATTTGTAGAATAAGTAGGCTTATTTTTGCCTTTTAAGATTTTTGCAACTTCGCTTGCTACTCTGCCAAGTGAAAGTCCTTCTGCATCAACTAAATACCAAGCTCTTTTTATTTCGCTTGCTTTTACAATGTGTGTTGAATTCATTATTATCCTTCCTTTCAAATTTAATATATATTATTAGTTAATTTGTATTGTCAAAATATAACTAAATAAATCAACGACTTTAATATTATACGATGTAACATAATATCTGTCAATATGATTTTTGAAATATTTTAATTTTCAATTTATGTACTTGC
>CAZVVZ010000155.1:0-1908 GCA_964631135.1 uncultured Eubacteriales bacterium | reverse complement strand
GAGTAATTGATAAGTTAGATTCAAAGAACTTCTATGCAACAAATCCGGCTTTCGATAAGTAAAGAAAAGAGTGGGCTGTGCCCACTTTTTTTGAATAATTGAGAGTGTAAAATAAAGTGTGTAAGTTGAAAACAATCAAAACTTATGCACTTTATTTTACACTCTCTATAAGCAAAAAAGTCATATGATAACTCGACTTTTCTGCGCTTATAAGGTTCTTTATTCAATATACTCCATTAAATCCTTCATTTCACAACAAAGCACCTTAGCTAACGCCATAAGGTATTCTGCCTGAGCCTTATTAACACTCTTTTGTCTTTGTTCATACTGCTGAATAGTACGTACCGGCACACCAGATAATTCAGAAAGCTCTCGTTGACTAAGTCCTGCCTTTTGTCGTAAAAATTTAAGATTAGTCTCAGGCTTAGCTAATTTATATAATGAATTCATTTTATCAACAAACTGCTTAATATCCATTTCGTGATAAGGCGAATATAAAGCCTGTATTTCCTTTATAGGAATACAACGAACAATTTCCTCGAAATTAAGCGAAGTTTCCCATTGATAATAAGCTAAAGCCCAACCAGTCCAATATTCTTCACTTCGATTTACTGTATAATTCGGAGTAACACGTTTAAAAGAAATATTCAACTTCTCTAAAACTTCGTAAGCCAGTTCAACACCTGACATACCAACAAGTACATTAAAATCACCATTTCCGAATCTATTTGCAACACCTGAAGTTATAAATAATTCAAAAAAATCTGAAATATCATATTTCAAATCATATACAACAAAATCTAACATTCTTCCAAGATTAGTTCGAGCTTTTTCTAAATATACTTTATCGTAAGCGTTCGTCATCAGCTTTCATCTCCTCATTCATAATCTGAGTAATATATAAATCTCCACGTTGCCATTTATTTCTTTCTACACTAAAATATTCACGACGAGCAGTTTTATCACGTAACATTTTTTTCTGATACCATTCATCACTTTTAGCCACTTCATAACCTAAAAACTTTATTCTATCAAAGGCTTCTTGGCTTTTTAACACAAATTGTTGTCCAAGTTTCCCAAGATGCATAGCACGATTTAACTGTTCATAAGAAATTGTACCATTAATAAAATCTTGTGCGAAAGAGAAGTAACTGTCGTCAGCACGATATCCAATAATAGCATCATAAGTTTTATAATCAACAGAAAAATTATCGAGTAAGTATTGTTTAGCTTCTAAAGCAAGCCAAGAAGGTATATCAAATTCTCTATTTTCAAGTAATATAGAAAGCCAATGTAAAATACAAAATGAAGAATCATTTAAATCTAAAATATTTAAATTAGAACAATCTAACTCATAACAATTAGCATAACCATCTTGATTATTACCAACTCCCCATTCTTTAGCCATCTCAAGATTATCTGTACAATAAAATCCAAGCCCATAATCATTATATGTTTTGCCATATCCATATATAGGCTTTTCAATAATATTCGAAGAACCATGGTATAATTTTTTTATCATAGTAATATCATCTCCATTTCTAAATTTATTATACTCCTTTAGGAGTATAAAGTCAAATGTGATAAAAAAATATTCGAATATAATAAACTTTTATTGAAGTAAAAGTAAACATATGATAACATAAAGTAGAATTAAAGATAATCGGAGGGAAAAGTATGGCAGAATATTTAGGAAAAATAAACTTACCAAAAGACACGATGTTATTTGTAGTAAATGAAATATTTGAGAAAAATATAAAAGAAAGTACAAGCAAAGAAAATATTTTAAAAATGATTCCGGAAATATATACTGAAGAAAATTTACCAAAATTGTTAAAAATGATATCGTATGAAGGCTATATGGCTTTAGAGAAACTAATTGAATTCACTAAGAAAAGCGATGATATT
>CAZVVZ010000154.1:785-1923 GCA_964631135.1 uncultured Eubacteriales bacterium | reverse complement strand
CCCGTGTTTTTAAAGTCTTTCGTCGCAAATCCTGAGTTCCGATAAAACATATATATTTTTTTCTCATAGTAGTAATTTGAGCTATATCTTTCCTTGTTACTAGTTAGGCATAAATAAAATGTTTTTGCAAAAAAATATTTAGAGGCTAAAAAAAGCACACCTTATATTTAGGTGTGCTTTTTTTCACCCCTTCTTAAGTTCCTATATTGTGTTCAGCTTATGTTAGTTACTCCCAAATTGCATATAACTCGAGCAACCATGACTCCGGTATGTAATAGTATTTGATCGCTGTTGTGGCAGTAGCATCACTGTTCCAGCCAACAAATGTATATCCTGAACGAACAGGAGTGTATGGGCAAGTATTGCTAACATTAACAAGCCATTTTGCATGGGCTAATGTCGCATCTCCTTCTCCAAACGTAAATGTTCTTGTGGTGTAATCCCACGTCCCTACTCCCGAAAGAGTAAAACCGCCATTACTATAGTTAATAGTGCTCTCTTGTTCAGCTCCATATGTAGCAGAGCCGTCTATAGTTCCGTTATTTCCGTGGAAATTAATATATGCTGTGGCAGTTAAGCTAGGGATAGTAACTGTATCGCCAGCTATTCCTGTATAAACTTTATTTGTGTATGTCCCATCTGCCCATTTGCCACCATCATTAGGACTTACTGTTAATGTATATTCTGTTCCACTGCTTTCTATCCACTTTGCATATAAGGTTACACTTGCATTTGCATAGTATGTTGCTCCTCCTGCATAATCTGTGCCTGTTCCCGCTTGGTTTGTATTCCAACCATTAAATACATACCCTGAATTTGTCGGTACCGTACCACTTAGTGTTAATGCTATCCCTTGGGTCTTTGTCTGACTTGATGGTGCTCCTGTTCCTCCGTTTGCATTATAGCTTATTGTATACGTTGTCGGTGCATTTTCTTCCCATACCGCATATAATACTGTGGTTGCATCTGTTGTAAAAGTTCCGCCTGCGCTATATGTTGCTGTCGTTGCGGTACTGCTTGTTGACCAGCCTTTAAATGTGGATCCTGACTTTGTCGGTACCGTACTACTTAGTGTTAATGCTGTCCCTTGGGTCTTTGTCTGACTTGATGGTGCTCCTGTTCCTCCGTTTGCATTATA
>CAZVVZ010000154.1:0-685 GCA_964631135.1 uncultured Eubacteriales bacterium | reverse complement strand
GCTTATTGTATACGTTGTCGATGTTGGTGTTGTACCGGGCATTATACCTTTTATCACTACGTTATTGTTCGGCATAGTAAATTGGTTATCTGTTATCGTAACCCCTCCGCTTTCTACTTCCCATCTTTCTATTGTTGCTTTTGGAATTATCTGTATTACATTTCCAGGCTCGCTTGTGGAAATTCCCTCTATTCCACCAACTCTGATTGTTACTGTGTATGCCAACGATGTTTCTAACATTAACATTAAGCATACCACTAGCAATAGTATCTTTTTCATTTTCTTCCTCCTTCTATTCTTTTCTTATAATAAGTTTAGAACTATAAAATGCTCAAGCATCTTACATAAAGTTTAAAAATTTAAAACAAAAAGACCAATACTTGTATTCTTTCACACAAGCATTAGCCTTGGCTTTATCATTATTTTTCCTCCTAAATTCTCCCCCCCCCGCAGGAAATATTTACCATTTTAGGGTTGTTATCCTCCCTAAGTTCAAAAATATTATTAACAAAATTTTTCGTAAAATTTTCCACAGGTTACTCCTCCATTCCTTCTTTTAATCGGCATTTTTTATTTAAACTTTAACCAATGTTTAATGTTATCGAGCCAACAGATAAATAAAATACTATAATAGTATCTACAACACATTATTTATTATCTTTAAAATATTTAACTCTTTTTCCAT
>CAZVVZ010000153.1:0-1949 GCA_964631135.1 uncultured Eubacteriales bacterium | reverse complement strand
ATAGAGTCGGCATTTATAGAGGATTTATTCGGAAGAAATAGCGAGATAAGGTTAAATGAAAGCAAAGAAAAATTTTGTAAAGCGGTTAAAAAATTAAAAGTGCGACTGAATGAAGAAAAGAGGAAAAAGAAAATATTTGTTTGGAGCTCTTTAACCAAAGGGAAGTTTGTATTTATTTTATTTGTATTAATACTGTCGTTAGCAATATTTAATCCTTTATTGGATTTGGCTTTTTCTGGAAATATATTGGAAACGTTACTTTTTTCAATTGCTTCTATCTTTTTGGGAATTGGGCTATGCTATGTTGTAAGAGATATAGGTTTTAAGCATGTAACGGTATCTTTTTTTGCAATAATGATGCTTGGATTTGCCGGGTTTGAATTGGTAAAAATATTATTTGCAAATACTAAATATCTTTCTGAGTTTATTATTTGTATAATATTAGCGATAATTACATATGGGTTGCTAAAAAGTATTACAAAACGAAATGCATATGGAAATAAAGTTTTTAATAAATTAATAAGTATAAAAAGATATATAGAGTTACAAGAAAGCATTCAAATAAACGCTTCCTTATTACCGTTTGTTTATATGTTAAAAATAAGAAAAGAAGATAAGTTTTGGGATGAAGAAGCACTAAGAATGGATGAGTTGGCAGCTGAGTGTATGAATATTTTAAATCCCCAAGGAATTATGAAGAATGAAAGCAATAAGCAAAATGGGGATAATTCGTATAGTAGAATAAAAGACTCAAATGAAAATAATATTTTTGATATGAAGCAAAATGAAAATGATGATAATAGCATTCAGGAGAACATAAAAAAAGAGGGACAACTAGTTGATTTTAATGGAGAATGTATAATAATTAATCATAATGATGAAAATAATCCGGTACAAGCTGAATTAAAATGTGAAACCGGAGAAAATATACTTAATTTTATTGTAAAAATTTGTTTTTATTATCATTCAGACGTTCAATATAAAGAAACATTAGAAAATGCTGTCTTGGATGGTATAAAACTTTGGGCTGGGAAATATGAAGTTTTTGGAGGGCAAAAAATAACGGTAAATATCTCTATAATAGCTGAATCTATTTGTTCTCCAATTGAGTTTTTACTATTGCCAATAACCCCCAAATTTGTAAATATAATACCTGTAGATGGAGTGATTATTGATAACCACAATAAAATGTCAAATAAATATAAATTAGGAGATTTAGAAGAACATATAAAAACGAGGCGTTCTTTCGTATTAAGTCCACAAGGCTGGAGAGTAGAAAATGAAAAAATTATGTGCCTTTTTAGTAAAGATGATATTTTTAGTGATGCTTATAGACTTAAGCAGGTGGCAAAACATGAGTTTGGACATGTATTAGGATTAGGCGATTTGTATGAGGAAACTATTAAAGGGTTTGCAGGAGTAGAAAAAGGAAGATATAGTGAGCTTGATGACTATCATTTAAGAGATCGTGAATATGATTTGGTTATGTGTAGAAGTGATGGAGAGATAAGTAATAATGATATTGAAATGGTTATATTAGCATTTTCAAAAAATGAAAAACAAAATTATCAAACTATAAGAAATAAAGATAAAATATCAGAAGCTTTAGGAAAAGGCAATTAATATGCCAAATGGAACTTCAAAATTATTGTGCTGAGAAAAATGTATATAGGTGATGAACTTATATTTTGAGAATTAGATACAATAAAAGAATATTTATAACTATTAAGAAACTTTTAATGCTTGTGATAAGGGGGAAGGAGATAATGGGAATTTATAAGAATACTTCTAATGTACATATATTTTCGAGTAGAGTTAGCGAATTACAATATGCGAATGTGTGAAAAAATTTCTGTAAATAAAATCTTCTATGATAATGAATGAGCTATACAGAATTTTACAGCTCAAAAGTAATATACTACAAGAAAAAGGGTGTGTCATTAGACCTG
>CAZVVZ010000152.1:0-1978 GCA_964631135.1 uncultured Eubacteriales bacterium | reverse complement strand
TAAAACATATATTTTATTTCATATAGTCTGACTAGTAACGAATAAGTGTTAAATATGTATTTACAAAAATGTATGTTTTTTGATAGAATGAATTGTATGCAATATTGCACATTGGACAATGTCCACGAATATATATTATAGAATCAACAGAGTTGATTTATTGCATATAGCAGAGGTATCCTTTATGGATACTCTTTTGCTTTTTGGGGTAAGTAGATAAGATAAAAGGGGTAGGTAGTTTATGTGGAACAATTATTTTTTTCAGTTACAGAAAAAATATAATATGAGGTTAAGCACAAAAATGCCACTGGTTGTCAGGTTTGACGGTAGACAAGTTACTAAAAATAAGGATATAAATTTAATGGAAAACTATAATGGCAGTTTTTTTCACTCATTAGAAAAAACAGCGGAATATTTTTCTAAGAAATATCATTGTTTTTCAATATTTGGATCAGATGAAATCAGCTTTATAATTTTAGATGCCAAGATTGTTATAGAGGATTTGGAACCTTCGGATAAGACAACTCATTCGCATGAAATTATTGCATTATTTTCTCAGTATTTTTTTGACTATTTTAATCATTTTGATTTGCATAAAAAAATATTCTGGCATGGAAAGTGCTTTTCCATTCCGAGTAATAAAGTATCTTCATATGTAAAGTATCGCTCCGGTATAATAAAAAATGTTTTAGTGACTTATTTTTCTATAAAAAACAATATCAATGATAATGGGAGCAGCTTAATTGAAAAAATAAGTGTGTGTGAGAACATGCCTAATTATAAAGAATTAGAAGAAATGATAGATGGAATTTTATATTATGATGGAAATAGGATAGATTTAGACACATTTTTGAAAAATGGGGAAATAAAGGAATGTAATAGCAAAAAAGCTGCAGCGGATAGTACAAAAGGATATGTTGACATTGAAGATATAGATATTGAGCTACTTTAATGATTTTTATATAATAAAATTATTTTCTGAGGTGAAATGATAATGACGTTTAATGTTAAAGACTTTAATATAGCTCAGATTGCGGAGTCAGGGCAATGTTTTAGATGGAATAAGATTGCCGAGATGAAATACAGGGGAATAATTGGCAATAAAATTTGTGAAATTAAGCAGACCGGGGAAGAAATTCAGGTTTTAGGAATAGATAAAGCTGAATTTGAGGAGTACTTTGACATTGGACGTGACTATGGATATATAAAAAGATTTTATTCTAAAGATAAAGCGTTAACGGAAGCAATTAAAGCTGGAGAGGGAATTAGAATCTTAAAACAGGATAAGTTTGAAACTCTTATTTCGTTTATAATTTCTGCTAATAATAATATTCCAAGAATAAAGAAGTCTGTTGAAGCCATTTCTAAGCGGTTTGGGAAAAAGATAAGAGACGAATATTATGCTTTCCCTACGCCTAATGAATTAAGTCATGCAACTGAAGAAGAATTAAGAGAGTGCGGAGTTGGATTTAGAGCTAGGTATATTTATAAAACTTGTAGAGATATTTTAAATGGCTTTGATTTGGATATGATTTCTAAGTTACCGGAAGCTGAATGTAAGAAAGAGCTTATGAAATTAACCGGAGTCGGAAGCAAAGTGGCAGATTGTGTTATGCTGTTTTCAATGCAGAAAGTTGATGCATTTCCTGTTGATGTATGGATAAAAAGGATTATGGAGGAGCTTTATATAAAAAAAGAAGTAAGCTTGAAAGAGATAGAGCAGTTTGCAAAAGATAAGTTCCCTTTGGATGCGGGAATTGTTCAACAATATTTATTTTTTTACGTAACAGGAAATTCCTCTAAAAAAGCGAGTGAAAAGAGCAATAAAAAAGGATTTCTATTACCAAAAAAGATACTTTAGTATTTTGTCGCGAAGCGACATGACGTGGACGAAGTCCACCTTTTGCTTACTATATGAAAAGCATATAGTAAGTAGTATGAATGGTAACTACTTAGTTGATAATGTTTTTTAGAATAT
>CAZVVZ010000151.1:0-2024 GCA_964631135.1 uncultured Eubacteriales bacterium | reverse complement strand
TTTTTAGTTGGTTCTGGAATATATTGACCATATTCTTCTAAAATCAACTCTACATATTTTTTCATATCATCCTTTAGTATCCGTAGCAGTATTACTTTTCACTCTAATCACCCGACTTACATTATATATTTTCATTTCAAATTCCTTTTTCTGATATTATCTCTACACCGCATCTACAATTAATCAGCATAATTCATAGTTTTTATCCTTTAAATAATCTCACCTAATTCCTTTAGTTTCTATTAAATTTTATATGAATCAAACTTACTTATCCGAAAAATTAATTGGTATTACCAAAAATGCTTCACCACCATAATTTATCAAAACAGCTTCATAGTTAGGATTATTTTTTGCTAACTCTATCAAATCTCTAATCTTTATTTCCCTACTTATCGCAAACGGATTTACAGAATTAGCTTCTTTTATTGTCATGTATGCATCAACTGCTCGTTTTTGAGTTTCTCCATTAGTACGCCCATATATTTTATTTAAATCAATAGGCTCTTCTTTATTCAAACATAATGAATGATATGAATACCCACCTCTATCAATTATATAACATGACTCATCTAATAACTCATTTAATGGCTCATAGCTATTTAGTTCTATAATTTTTTCCCTAACTTTACTTGCAATTATATTTTTATCTTCACATCTTTTATGATAAGTATTTATTGCTTCTTGAAATACCGGAACATCTACACCATGTTTTCTCATTTCATTAAAGAAATCTTCAAAAAATAGCATAGACGAAAAGCCATTCATAAAAGTGTATCCGTGATCTCTACAAAATTTAGAATCTGATATATTAAATCCTGCCTTACAATAGAAGTCTATTACTTCATAAGCCTCATTTTTTAATTCCTCATAATAGGCGTTGCCTAAACAGGCCCTAAAAAAATATTCTTTCAATTGCATAGGTAATAAATAACGCACTTTTTCTTGAGTATCAAATAACTTCCAACCACACCCTTCGACTTTCATTCTTTGTAAACAATCTAAATAAATTCTTTTTGCTTCATCAATTTTTTTCATAGAAATTAAATTACTCATACATCTTACTTTAAACATATAGGATTGTGGAAATTCTTCAGATAATTTACAATTTATTTCATATGCTTTTTCAATATTTCCACTTTCCCACGCCAATTTACTTTCCTCTTCTAGTCTTTTTACATCTTGCTCATTCAACATCAAAACCACACCTTTCGTCATAAAAATTTATACATATTTACCTTACAATCTCACTAATATCAAACATCATATTCTCGCCACCTGTAATAGTTGGCAATTTACCATCCCATTTCTCTAAAAATGTCATTTGTAGAGTTTTATCTGTTATTTCCTGATTCTTTAATTTATAACTTTCAGCTTCGGCTTGTGCTTTAGCAATCTGCTGTTCAGCCTCAACTTTGACCCTTGCCAAATCCTGTTCTGCTTTTAATGCATTTTGTTGAGCCACCTGTTTTGCCTCAATCGCTGCATTAAATGCTTCACTAAAATTCAAATTAAGAATATTTATATTATCAACCATAATTCCATATACCTCTAATTTAGAGGCAACTGCTTCTTTCATCTTCACAGATACTTCAGGTCTTTTCAAAATCAATTCTTCGGCTGTATATTGAGAAGTAACCGCCTTTAATGCCTCGTTAATACTTGGTTGTAAAATAGTAGTCTTATAATTCATTCCTACATTAGAATATAGTTCTTTTATACTTAAAGCATTTATACTATAATTCACTGCAACAGTCACACTAACATCCTGCAAATCCTTCGAGGCACTATTTGTAGCCACTTCTTCTTTCTGAACTTTAGCATCAAATATCTTAACACTCTCAATAATTGGAATTTTCCCATGAATTCCTGCTTGTAATGGTTCACCTACAACTTGACCTAATCTTACTTTTAATCCGATTTCACCTGTTTCAATTACCGTCACACAGCTAAATATGAATGCACATAATACCACTACTAGAATTGCATTTACCCAGATTTTAATATTATTCATACCAATCCCTCCC
>CAZVVZ010000150.1:0-2041 GCA_964631135.1 uncultured Eubacteriales bacterium | reverse complement strand
TGGGGCAGTTATAGCATAGGACGGTTATTTTTTGCACCTCTTGGGAGGAGTTTTATATATGATGGGATCAATGATGTCTGGAATTTCCGGATTGAGAAATCACCAGACTGCGATGGATGTAGTTGGAAATAATATTGCGAACGTTAACACAGCCGGATTTAAAGCTTCGCGTATTTTATTTTCACAGGTTTTTTCTGATACGATGGCTAATGCTACGGCACCAAATTCTGAAATGGGTACCGGCGGAATAAACCCTATGCAAGTTGGTATGGGCTCTACCGTTTCAAGCATTGACATGCTATATACGGAAGGAAATATAGAGAGAACGGATAACCCTCTTGACGTTTCTATAGATGGAGATGGACTATTTATTGTAAAGGAAAGTAATAGTAGTTCGTATACCTTTACAAGAGCAGGTGCTTTTGGAATAGACAAAAACGGTAATTTAAAAACTTCCAGCGGAGCTTTGGTTTGTGGTTGGCAAAAACGTGTAGATTCAGATGACTTATCTGATGAAGATTCGTTTCTTACTACTATGGACGTAGAGCCGATAAATATATACAGAGACGAATATAATGGAAATAAGCAGATTATAGAGCCTCAGGCTACTACAGCGGTTGTTTTATCAGGTAACTTAAATTCTAATACAGATACAGGAAATACGGTCGGAGTTCCGATAACTTTATATGATAGTTACGGTAATGAGATTCAAGCGACTATGACTTTTACAAAGTTGGAAAATGTCTCTAAGACAAATTCGATTTTACGTGGAGATATTGACACTAATACTATGACGGTAGTAAATGCTGAGGGCAAGGAACTGGATTGGGATGATGTGAAATATGTAAAAGAAATTTCAGGTGGGAGATACCAGGAAGTTACCGCATCAACATCAGGAGCATTAAAATTGATAAATAGTACAGACGAATATTCAGTAAATAAATGGACGTATGAAATTTCTGCCAACGGTAGTGTGATAAAAGATATAGACGGGAACCCGGTAACAGGATCGGCTATATTTTCAAACAGCGAAGGCGAAGGATACGGTAAACTTAAGGAATTATTAGATAAAGACGGTAATGCTATTGATAACTTTAGGCTAGAATTTGTATCTCAGAACGATGCCACTTCAGAAATTTATTTTGACTTTTCGAGTGTAACTCAATATTCAGCTAAAGATTCTGTTTATGTATACGATTCAAACGGATATACTACCGGAACATTAACAGAGTATAGTATAGGAGGAGACGGAGTTATTACCGGTATTTATACAAACGGTAAGCAGAAAGCATTAGGAGTAATCGCATTAGCAAGCTTTGAAAACTATACCGGATTAAAAAGTGTAGGAGACAGCTCTTATACAGAAACAGCTAACTCCGGAGAATTCAGAGCGGTAGTTCCGGGAGACTCTGCCGGCTCATTAACATCTAATACATTAGAGATGTCTAATGTAGACTTATCTACAGAGTTCACAAATATGATTATTTATCAAAGAGGTTTCCAGGCTAATAGTAGAGGTATTACTACGGCTGATGAAATGTTACAGGAATTAGTTAATTTAAAACGTTAGTAGGATGTTAAGGAAGAGCTAAATAAAGTGTATTTTGAAGATGTATACTGTTGACACTTATGTAAATTTAGTATATAATAAGAATATGAAATCCGAAAGGGCAAACCAGCCGAAAGGTTGGGACGCAAAACTACGGTCCTAAAGTCGAAAGATTATGGAAGCCGGGTCGCCGAAAATAAGAGTTGAACTTGTAACTCCATTTTGGTAACCCAGAATGGAGTTTTTTATTTAATAAGTAGGCCTTTCGGTATATCATAAAAGGCCATGAGAGAGGAAGTAAGGCGCTAATGATTCCCGATGGGCGAACGTAGTGAGAGCTGCTCCTCTACATGGTACCTTTATTAAAAGGAGGGTAGAAGATTTAATTAAATAGCAAGGTGACGGATTTAGAGGAGTTATAGAACTCCTAAAGAAAAGAGAGAAAAGACTTCGAAAAGAAGTCTTTTTTGGTGGTTTCTGTTAAGAAAGAAT
>CAZVVZ010000149.1:0-2125 GCA_964631135.1 uncultured Eubacteriales bacterium | reverse complement strand
TACAGACAAAATTGCAATTAAAACAATAATAACTGTTTTTTTCATCATGATTCCTCCTAAAAATATCATTCTCAACATTTAAAACAATTGTAACATATTTTTCTATTCATGTTCAATATTTTTACTATTATTTTTTTGCATCGTCAGTGAATTCCTTTCCCAAAACACACCACCAGAATACCCTTGAATAGATTTATCATTTTCTGCTAACTCTAATCTTTTCTGTGCCCAAATACAGTATTGTTCATTCTGCTCTATTCCTATAAAATGTCTATCTAACTTTTTAGCAGTAACACACGTGCTCCCTGAGCCATTAAACGGGTCCAAAATTAAATCACCTTTATTAGAACTCGCCAAAATAATTTTAGCTAATAATTTTTCAGGTTTTTGTGTTGGATGAGCAGTATTTTCCGGCATTGACCAGTACGGTATAGATATATCATCCCAAAAATTAGACGGGCATGTCCTTCTAAAATTGCCTTTATCCGTTTCTTCCCAGTCTTTAGGTTCCCCATCAACTCTATATGGTGCAAGCACCTTTTTCCTAATTTTTACTGCCTCCAAATTAAAAGTATATTCATCTGACATAGTAGCAAACCAAATATCTTCCATACCATTTTTCCAATTCCTACTAGCTCCTCGTCCTTTTTCTCTCTGCCACGTAATCCTATTTTCAACGTTAAAATATTCCATTAACACTTCGCCGATAATAATACTTGAACCCCAGTCACAACAAACATATATAGAAGCATTTTTCTTTAATAACGGCAGAACTTTTTCTATCCAAGAAACCGTAAACCTTCTGTATTCTTCATTACTAGTTTTTTTGAAAATATTTCCATGATAATTCTTACTCAAATTATATGGAGGGTCAACTATTAGTAAGTCTACAACGTTTCGTGGTAATAATTCCATAATTTTAAAACTATCGCCAATTATAATTTTATCTCTGGCATCTTCTATTTTCTTTTTTCCCTCCGCCCTTAAGCATAAATCCAAATACTCCATACCCTCTTCTACAGAAATATCTATTGTCTTATTTCTTGTTGATTTCATCAGTTACTCATTCCTTTTCTTAAACGTTAAGTTCACTATAAATCTCTCTTTTGGGAACACCTCTGTCTTGTGCAACTTTTTTAGTCGCATTCATCCTACTTTCACCGTTTTCAAGGTAATATTTATAATGTTCTTCAATAGTCATATCTTTCCAGAAAACTTCCTTATCTGTTTTTCCTTCATATCCTGAAATAATTAGTACAAATTCTCCCTTTGGCGAAATTTCTTCATACATCAGTATTGCATCATCAAGTGTAGTCCTAATAACCTCTTCATGCACTTTAGTCATTTCACGGGCTAAAGTTATCCTTCTGTTTCCCCAAAATTCTCTCATATCTTTTAATGTACTTTTTAACTTATGAGGGGCCTCATAAAAAATCATTGTACGATTCTCTCGTTCCAGCTCCTCCAGACGTTCCTTGCGATTCCTTTTATTCATCGGTAAAAAACCTTCAAAAGTAAACCTTCCCGTAGGAAGCCCGGAAATTATCAAGCCGGAAGTCGCAGCAACAGGCCCGGGTATCGGAACTACAGTTATTTCTGCCTCTATAGCAAGTCCAACCAACTCTTCTCCCGGGTCAGAAATTGCAGGAGTTCCTGCATCTGAAACCAATGCGATATTTTTTCCATCCTTTAATAAAGAAATTATATATTCTCCTTTTTTACTCTCGTTATGTCTAAAAAAACTGGTAAGAGGCTTATTGATTGCAAAATGGTTTAATAGTTTTATCGTTTGCCTAGTATCTTCCGCCGCAATAATATCTACCTCTTTTAATATTCTGATTGCCCTTAATGTAATATCTTCTAAATTTCCTATAGGTGTAGAAACCAAATACAAAATCCCGCTCATATTTTTCCCTCTTTCACTGAATATAATTTATTATGTAACTAATTTTGAAATATGTCAATTAAAATAATGTACTGAAAGATAACTATTGTTACTAGTCAGAGTATATATCGCTGGTCAGAGCACATGAAATAAGATATATGTTTTAAAAGGAACGAATATTTACCGAAAGACTTCCCGTATTTTTTTAAAGTCTTTCGTCGCAAATCCTGAGTTCCGATA
>CAZVVZ010000148.1:0-2143 GCA_964631135.1 uncultured Eubacteriales bacterium | reverse complement strand
GGTTTGGGACATTTTTTCATTTCAACACTTAAGACATTATCACATTTCAAAGAGAGATATAAAAAGAAATTGTGGAAAATAGCTGACAAATTTTAAAAATTAAGTTATTATTATAATAGGAGGAATAATAATGGGGCTTAAAAATACACTTTACATAACTTTTATAAACGTAATTGAATATTTTTTTGGGTATGCAATATGCCCTGTTTTAATATGCCAAAGTCAAAGATAAAAAGATCTTTGGCTTTTTTTAAAATATAATGAAAAAACAATTGCAGATATAGACAAGACATGGAGAATGTAATTTTCAAAAAAATATTAAAAATATAATTACTATGTTAAAATTCCTTAAAAAGGATTTTATATATAGTCTATGGATTAGAATCAAAACAAGGAGGGAGTCTTCATGAAAAGTCGCAATGAAATTTATCAAGGTTTGTTTCTAGATCAAAATCAAAGTCCTAGCCAATTTTTGGAAAGACGGTTAGCAACTCTTTTTGGTATCAATTCAAAGGCTATAAAAGCACTTGATTTGGCTCGGGAAGAGATGTGTGTAGAAAAAGGCTTTAAAAGAGATAATGGAACAGATTATAATAATCATTGTGTAGATGTGGCAAACACTTTGATTTCTTTTGAAATTAAAGATGAAGATGTTATCTGTGCTGCTATTTTACATGACATTATCGAAGATGTCGAAGGGTATAGACGAGTTACAATCGCTAAAATGTTTAATGACAATGTTGCTAGATTAGTAATGCTTGTTACTAAAAAAGAAAATGTTGACTATAAACAACCAGAAGAAATTAAAAAGTATCTTGATGCTATATCTGCAGACATGAATTCGGCGGCAATAAAAACTGCTGATAGGATGCATAATATGATGACACTGGATGAAAAGACATTTGAGGCTCGTTACAGAAAGGCGATGGAAACTAAAATTTACTATTTGCCATTTTTCAAACAGTGTAGATATATGTACCCTAGATATGAAAACCTTTTCTATGCAGCAAGAGCGGAAATTGAACCCTTAATTTTTCACATTGAATCTTTTTATATTGAGATTCAGAAACAGCAAAAAGAATTGGAAGAACTAAAAGCAAAACTCAATAATTCATAGACAACAAGGGGTGTTCAACAGTATGGACACCCCCAAAAATAAAAAAATGGAGGTGAAATAGATGGAACTAATTGTTGATAATGAAATAACATTAAAAACAGTACAATTGAGTGATGTCGAAATCAGATACAAGATAATTAATGAAAATAGAGACTTTTTAAAGAAATGGTTAGGATGGCTTGATTTCTATAAAAAGTCTGATGATTTATTAGAATATACTAAAGCTTGCCAAGAAAAAGAAAAAAACAAAGAAGCTTATGCTTTTGGAATATACTATTTAAATGAATTTGTAGGATGCATAGAAATACAAGAAATTAATTATAGAAATCAAAAATGTGAAATTGGATATTGGTTATCGGAAAAATTTAATGGAAAAGGCATTATGATTAGAAGTTGTAAAGCAATTATAAATTATATATTTAATAATTTAAAACTAAACAAAATATCCATTTTGGCAGCTACAGGAAATTATTCAAGTCAAGCAATTCCAGAAAAATTAAACTTTATCAAGGAAGGAACTTTAATGGACAATGAATGCTTATATGGAAAATTTGTAGATAATTATATTTATGAAATTACAAGAAAAATATGGGAAGAAAATAGGAATGAAAAAAATTAAATTGTTAGATGGAAGTATAATTGAAACAAATGAAAAATGTAAAGGATGTTTCTTATTAAAGAAAATATGTGATTATCTTACACCAATTTATGAAACAGAAGAAATCTAACAGTAATATTTAGCTTATTTGCGGCCCTTTGTTTATTACCATTTGTTTCAACTAATTTTTTAATCACTTGATATTTATTTTCTTCTTTCAATGTCAACACAACCTTTCTCATTTTCAAACCTCCTTCTTCTTTTTATCGAAAAAGATAAAGAGGTTACAAATATATAAAATTTGGTTTGGGACATTTTTTCATTTCAACACTTAAGACATTATCACATTTCAAAGAGAAGAATTTGCAACGCATACAAATGGTAAAATTAATTGAACGAATTGAATAAATAAAAAGGACACATAAGAT
>CAZVVZ010000147.1:0-2223 GCA_964631135.1 uncultured Eubacteriales bacterium | reverse complement strand
AGTAACTTTCATAATATATTCACACAAAAAACATTTGAATATATTATAATTATTATGTTAAAATAAATTGATAATATTTATTGGCTTTTGCCGGAAATGGAGGAACTTATGGCAAAAATTTTAGTGGTAGACGATGAAGATAAAATACGAAGTTTAATAAAAAAATATGCTGTTTTTGATAATCACGTAATAACAGAAGCAAGTAACGGTATGGAAGCTATTGAACTAGTCAAGACCAATAATTTTGATATAATAGTTTTAGACGTAATGATGCCGGAATTAGATGGCTTTTCTACTGCAAAAGAAATAAGGAAAAGTTCTGATATACCTATTATTATGTTATCCGCTCGCGGAGAAGAATATGATAAAATTCACGGTTTTGAACTGGAAATAGACGATTATATGGTAAAACCATTCTCCCCTAAAGAACTAATGATGCGAATAGAAGCAATATTAAAACGTACTTCTCCTATATCTGTGAATAAAAATCAAACATTCCAATATGAAACACTTTTACTTGATTTCTCCGCAAGAATATTATACATAGATAACGAAAAGATAAATTTATCTCCTAAAGAATATGACTTGCTATCGTACTTAATAAAAAACAAAGGAGTAGCCCTAACACGTGAAAAACTTATTCTTGACGTTTGGGGATACGATTTTTACGGAGATGACAGAACCTTAGACACTCATATAAAATTATTAAGAAAAAGTTTAGGTAAATACAGCAATTTAATAGTAACCTTAAGAGGGGTGGGATACCGTTTTGAAGCAATCTAGAGAGTTAAAAATAAAATGGAAATTATTTGCATATTTTTCATTATTTTCGCTAATAATGCTTCTGTTGTTGTGGCTTTTCCAAATTGTATTTTTAAATAGTTTTTACGAAGCAATAAAAATAAAAGAAATATATTCAACATGTCATACCATTGAAGAATCCTTGTATTCCAGTGAATTGGAAAGCACTATTGAAAAAATATCACGTAACAACGACATTTGCATACTTTTATATAAAAATTCAACTGAAAAGTATTCAGCTCCTGTATTGATGAACTGCTCTATTCATAAAATACCGTCTTTCATGCTATATTCAATAGTTTCATCAGAGCTTGGAACTTCAAATGAGTATTTTTCAAAGCTATCACCGGAGCTTAAAGACGGCAACCCTTTTTTGTCAGGTAATAAGAGAAGTTTTCCTAATGCTGTTATACTTGCAAAACGAGTTTACTCAAACTCAGGAGACGAATTTATTATTGTACTCAATTCAGTAATAGAACCGGTTTATTCAACCACTTCCACCCTAAGAAGCCAGCTTATGTGTATAACTGTAATAATGTTAATACTTTCATTTTTGTTATCACTGCTAATATCTAAAAAAATTGCAAGGCCTATAGAAAATATAAATAATTCCGCGAAAAAATTGCCATACGAATATAATCTGAAATTCGAAGATACCGGATATAAAGAAATTTCAGAATTGGCAAATACTTTAACATCTGCTTCTTCAGAAATTTCGAAAGTAGAAAACTTAAGAAAAGAGTTAATTGCAAATGTTTCGCATGATTTAAGAACACCACTTACGATGATAACAGGTTATGCAGAAGTAATTAGAGATATTCCCGGAGAAAATACGGCTGAAAACGTTCAGGTAATAATAGATGAAGCGACACGTCTTACCGGACTTGTAAATGATATGTTGGATCTTTCAAAGCTTCAGAACGGAAATCCTAAATTGAATAAAGTAACTTTCAACTTAACAAAATGCATAGAAGATATTCTCACAAGATACTCAAAACTAATAGAAAAAGATGGATATATAATAAACTTTGAAAAAGATTCTTATGTTGAAATCGAGGGTGACGAATTAAAACTAACACAAGTAATTTATAACTTAATAAATAATGCGATAACCTATACCGGAGATGATAAGACAATTACAATTCGCCAGACTGTTGTAAATGATTCTGTAAAAATTGAAATTATAGATACCGGCGAAGGAATCAATGATGAAGAAATTCAATATATCTGGGATAGGTACTATAAAGCAAAAGGTAATCATAAACGTGCAAAAATAGGAACCGGATTGGGACTGGCCATTGTAAAAAATATTCTTCAGCTTCATAATGCAGATTTTGGGGTGAAAAACAATGAAGAAAAAGGTGCGAACTTCTGGTTTGTTCTCAAAATCAAACAATAATTCAATTAACACAAAAAGTCGGG
>CAZVVZ010000146.1:0-2356 GCA_964631135.1 uncultured Eubacteriales bacterium | reverse complement strand
TAGAGATGTAATTCCTTATCCTAGGACGCCAAGATCTGCTGAATATTAAAATAGGAAAGAGCTTATTCAGTACTGCTCAGACGTGAATACATTTTATTTATGTCTGAGCAGTAACCTTATTCTTCTCCATAATCCTAATTATTGCATTTTCCAAAAAAACTGATATAATATCACTCATGGAAATTAGTTTTTCGTTAAGCTGCTATATGCTTAACATTATGTAATAATCAAGGACGTATAAAAAGGGGGAAGATATATGCCCGGAACTTTGCATCATCTTATTTTTGCTGAAGAGGTTTATCGCAGCACAAGTATGATGTTTAATAAGACAGATTTTCTTGCGGGGAACATTATTCCGGATCTAGCTACAGATAAGCAAAAATCTCATTATCGAAAGGCGGCATCTGTTAAAGGATTTGTTGTACCGGATCTTGATAAGGCAAAGGAGGAGCTGTTTGTTATTGATAATCCTATTAAATTCGGTATGTACTGTCATTTATATCTTGACTATCATTTTATTGAGGAATTTTTGATACCTGAATTTATTTGGGATACTGAGAATATGCAGGTAATCAATCCGAGAAATAATAGACGATGGGAGGCAAAAGCTTTCTTTTCCGGCACTGGCATGCATGATGCATATACAGAAATAAATCGTTTGCTAATTAAGGAAGGGCGTATATCGCTTAGCACGATAGAGTCGATTCCAAGAGTATTACCAAATACGGGGTTGCCGGTGTTTGATGAAAGACGTAGTAAACAGTGGAGAGATATGCTGGAAGAACAGTTTGCTCAGGAAAAAGAATATACCGGAGAAATTTTTGACTATGAAAGGATATGCAGTTCTGTGGAAAAGATTACGTCACAGTTTATAGAGGAGCTTTCTACATAAGAAAGCCGTCATGTCGTTTCACTTGTTTTTGAGGAATTTCCTATTGCATAAAAAAAGAAGGCGGTAAGTTAAATTAAATACTTACAACCTTCTCTTTTTATGTAATAAAAAATTCCTTTTTATTTTTCTTTTATAATTTCGGCTACTTTTCGAGCATTCATTCCCGGTATTGCCATTATTACCGAACCGTCTTCGATAGTTCTTTTTTTCCTAATATAAGAATAAAGTCCAATATTGCATTTGTTGCCAATGGTTACATCGGGCATTATGTAACAGTGAGTGCCGATTAAAGTATTATTGCCTATTTTTATTTTCCCTAAAATTAGCGAATTCCCTTCAAAAATATGACAAGAAATATCTGTTTCTCCACCAACAACAACATTATCTCCTATTTCCAGTAAATATGCATCATGAAGCCCACGAGTATTTATGAAGGCATTTTTACCAATTTTTGCTCCAAGAATCCTATAAAAGATTTTAGAAAAGCATGAACCTGCCATAAACGGTAGAACTGTATTTAACAGTAAAATATGTAAACCCGAATATATTAGCCAACGAATAAAAGTAAAAGAGGAAGTTGAATATCTACCTGGTTTAAATCCTATAACTAAAATCTTTTCAACTACTCCGAATACTAAAAGGGCAACAACGAAAAACAGATATAAACTTATTCCGATAGTGATTGCAAATAATATGAAATGCCATAATACGGAAAAATCTAAAAGTGAAAAAACCTTATAAACAAGTATAACAGAAGGAGTAAGGCTTATACCCAACACGGCTCCGTAAAAAGCATACACAATTAGCATACCTATTGAAAAGGTTACTTGGTTAGTAATTAAAAAATTAAGTATTTTCTTCATAAAAGACCTCCTCATATTTTATTTAATAGTAAATTCCTTTAAAAATCGAGTGAAACGGGTAACAAAAAAGAATTACTGTTTTATTTTTTGAAAAAACCGTTATAAACGTATTTAGTTTCATGTACCATAAAAAATGCTTTTTTATCCAGAGAATAAATTAAAGCTTTAAGCTCATCTAACTGTTTCGTAGTAACCTCACAGAATAACATATATTTTTTTTTGCTTAGTAAAGATGTATTTACATCTAACACGGTAATTGCATATCCGGCATTTCTGATTGTTTCTAGCATTTTATTATTTTGACTACTTGTAACAATCTGAACATTTACATTCCCAACAATAAATTTATCTGCAATTTTTCCTCCAATATAGGTGCCGGCGGCAAACCCTATTGCATAAGCAAAAGCAATAGATAGCTTGGATAAAAGGGTTGGAGTGTCAAAAAGCAGTGCTTCACGAACAACTAAAAACCATATAAGCCCTTCAGCCAGTGCAACTATTGCTGATAGAGTTGTCTTACCTTTCACCATAATAATAGTCTTAACAGTTCCTAAAGATACATCTATAATTCTACATATAAATATTTTTAAACATAAAAAAA
>CAZVVZ010000145.1:0-2406 GCA_964631135.1 uncultured Eubacteriales bacterium | reverse complement strand
AAATAAATCTATTTTAAGAAAACATTATATGCTCTATAAGCAGTATACACGTCTGCTTTACTTGTAACTTCAAATGGAGCATGCATAGACAGTACTGCAACACCGCAGTCTATTACATCTAATCCTTGATCTGCTAAATAGTATGCAATCGTACCGCCACCGCCTTGGTCAACTTTTCCAAGCTCTCCAATTTGCCAAGCTACATCATTTTCCTCAAACAGTTTTCTAACTTCTCCAACAAATTCAGCACTCGCATCATTTCCACCAGATTTACCGCCATGTCCGGAATATTTTGCAACACAAACACCTTCGCCTAAATAACATGCATTATTCTTTTCCATAGCGGAAGCATATGTTGGATCATATCCTGCATCAACGTCTGCAGAAAGCATTCTGCTATTAGCTAACGTCTTTTTTAATGCATATTCGTCGTATTCTCCTCTTAACTGCATTAAATCAGCAAGGAAAAATTCGAAAGCACGGGACTCCATACCTGTATTTCCCATACTTCCCACTTCTTCTTTATCTGCCAATACGCAAACTGCAGTTTTCTGGCATAATCCAATATCACAAATAGCTTTTAATGCAGTGTATGCACATACTCTGTCGTCCTGGCCATATCCTCCGACAAATGATGAATCTAATCCAACAGATTTTGCTTTAAATGCAGGTACAATTTCAAGCTCTGCACTTGTAAAATCTCTTTCTTTCATTCCATACTTCTTATTTAATATATCCAAAATATTCAGCTTAACTTTTTCTTTAATCTTTTCTCCTTCATAAGGGATACCGCCAAACAATACATTTAGTTCTTCGCCTGTTATAGCTTCTCTTAACGGCTTTGAGCTTTGTTCTCTTGCAAGATGAGGCAATAAATCTGTTACACAGAATACCGGCTCATCGTCTTGCTCTCCTATACTCACACTCAATTTAGTACCGTCTGCTCTGACAACCACACCATGTATAGCCAAAGGAATTGTTGTCCATTGATATTTTTTAATTCCACCGTAATAATGAGTTTTTAACATTGCCATTCCGTCTGCTTCATATAACGGATTTGGTTTTAAATCAAGTCTTGGAGAATCTATATGAGCACCAACAGCATTTATTCCTTCTGCAATAGGGGCTTTACCTATAATTGCAAGAAATAACGTTTTTTCTCTGTTTGAAAAATAAACTCTGTCTCCTTCTTTTAATTTTTTATACGTTGAAATCGGTCTAAAACCAGCTTCTTTAGCTATTTTTATTCCTTCCTCAACTGCAAGCCTTTCTGTTTTACTATTGTTCAAAAATTGAATATAGTCTTCCGAAAACTCTTGTATTTTCTTTAATGTTTTCTTATCTGCAGTTTCCCATATAGATTTTCTTTGGAAAACCAATTCCTCACTGCGAAGTTGCGCAGCACTTTTTTCTAAATCCTTTTTTGTTGCCATTACAAATTCCTCCTTCGTATTTATTTAATCAAATTAACATATCCGCATTGCTGTATAATAGCTTGCCCGTTTTTTGATGTTATATATTCAACAAACCTTCTGGTTTGTGAATTTTCAGGTGTATCACTTCTAATAATCGCATAAATATCCATTATCGCCGGGTACTGCTCCGATTTAATTTCATCAGTCGATGCTTCAGTTCCATCTAATTTTAATATTCTTATGTTTTCATTTTTATTACTTTTCATATTATGAAATGTCGTGTAAAAAATAGCCTTTGTCCTAGTATCTAAATATTCTGAAGTTGCAGTTATTAAGCCTGATAATGAAGAATCTTCTAATTTATACCTAGGCTTTTTTATAGCTTTATTGCCCATAAGTTTTTCTAACATATATGTTTCTTCACTTCCGGTTTCCGAAGGATAAGCTATTATCTCTTCGTCATTTCCGCCAACATTTGACCAGTTTGTATATTGTCCCGAATAAATCCCTTTTGCCTGTGAAACAGCTAAATTTTCTACAAGGTTATCAGCATTATTTATGAAAACCAATGCATCCCTTGCAATAGTAGTTTTTTCAACTTCCACGCCATTTAATTTTAACCATTTTATCGTTTCATCATCTATTTCTGAAGCTAGAACAACATCTGATGAATTATCAATCAATGATATGTAGGCATCCCTTGCATCTTTATTCACTATATATTCTGATGTTTTTTCATGCTTTATTTCGGAATACCCCTCTAAAAGAGCAGAAGCCATATCATTAGTCAATAAAGTAGTGCAAATATTTACAGGCTTGTTTTTTATCCCCATCGCTACTATTATCGTAGCAACAATAATTAGTAAAGATAAAACGCCGCCGGAAATATATACAATAAGCAGTTTTTTATTCATATCAACACCAACCTGATTTTTATATTTTACATTAGAATTGTATCAAAATTCATTACAAAATACAAATACTTTTTTAA
>CAZVVZ010000144.1:0-2474 GCA_964631135.1 uncultured Eubacteriales bacterium | reverse complement strand
TCCTTTTAAAACATATATAGTATTTTCATATCGTAGTCTAAGCAGTAATTATTTACTAAATGGACTATCTTGCACTATAAAATGCCTCTGAAACCGCTCTATATATAGTAGTCAAGTCGTCACTGCCGGTGCCTTTTACATGAATGTAATTGCTTCCGGAGAATTCGGTCGGAATAAATAAATGGTAATTATTATCTATAACCGTCCATTTTCTTGAAATAGCAAGATTTCTAATAGCCGCAAAATCGCTGTCCGTACGATTTTCTCCCTGGCTATAACTTATTCCGATCACAATCTTACCATCTACAACCGGTATTTCTCTTTCGAAGCTACTCCAATTCGGTCCCACATAGTCTGACGGTGTTATAACTTTCTCGCCGTTTATTGTTATTCCCAACTGTGAGCCTTCACTTGAGGATAAAATATAATCAAACTTAACGATTTCAGTATCATTACCGGAAGATATTGTAAGTACCGCACTGGAATCTTCTTGTTTCGCCACCGCATAACTTCTGTAAATTCCTTCTAAATTATACCAGTTCCCTTCAAATCCTGTAAATATGTCATCTAATTCATAAGTTGTATAAATTCCTTCCGGATTGTCAGGATATTCAGAAATTAAATACTGTAAAGTTCCTTCTTGTATCATAGTTCCTGTAATTTGTGCATCTATTGTTGATTCCGCCGCACTTAAGTTTTCCTCTATATTGATTCTCGGAACGTATTTTGCATTTATTTTTAAGTCGGAAGTAATACAGCCTAAATCATGGTCCCAACCGGTAAAGACATATGCATATTTCGTCGGAGTTTCAGTAATATTAGCACTCTCGCCGTTAGCAACCAATAGTGTTTTGAATAAAACTCCTTCGTTGTAAAATTCAACTTTCCATACATTGTCAAAAACTGCTACATATTCTTCGTCTTTTGCAACATATGTACATACGAATTCCTCTTCTGTAGAAACTATTCTGCTCTCACTGTCCAGCCATTTATTAAACTTGTAATTATCATTAGCTTTTGCAGTTACCGGTGTTGAAGATGCGCCACTAAAAACACGCTGCTCCAATGTACCTTCTAAAGTACCGTAGCTTTCCTGCCCCTGTTTAATATTAAACTTAACTGTATACACCTTGCAAAATTCGGCATCGATTCTTACATTACTTTCAGGCATTATAAACGAAATAATATTATTAGTAAGTTCTTCTTGCGGAATTAAATCATCTTTTCCCGTAATTATCCACTTAGAAAGCGCATATCCATCTTTAGGAACAGCCTCTAATGTTACAGTATTTCCAAAAGATACCGCCTTATATGTTCCGTTTATTTCTTCAAGCAAAGTTATATTATCTTTTAAAACATTATCTGCATCTTTTATATCCCCATTTACGGTGCCAAAATTCATCGAATTGGTATAAACACTTAGCATATACTTTTGATTAACAACTTCTATATTATATGTTACCAATTTAGTTGCATATTCTATGGCAACCAAATACTTCCCGGCCGGAAGATTATCCAAACTATAGTTTTCATTCCCTGACTTTAATGTCACCGTTACCCCGGAGGTTGAAAGATTAATTGTTCTCTTTACTTCAGAACCGTCTTTCCTATAAACAGCATTCAATATACCACTGCCTAAAGAAAAATCTTGTCCAACTATAAACTCCGTTTTCTGCCCCTCAATAGTAAGCTTATCCGGTGAAACATAATTTGCGGTTATTGTAATTTCATCTTTATCTATTGTATCCGTTCTGCTAGGTACAGTAAATGTAGTATTATTAGAATTACTGCTATTTGCTTTTATAATCGAAGAATTACTTGACCAACTTGAAAACATATATCCGCTTAAATATTCATGAGCTTTTAATGATTTCTCTACAGAAGTATCCTTTCTTGAATATTTGCCGGGGCCTTCTAATAGTTGAGAATTTGAAATATTCCCGTCAACTTTTACCTCACCGTTAACAACTACCTGCTTTGCATCACTTACATTTATTTTAAACTCTACGTCATCTTGAGTTACTGTAATACCGTTATACACAAGTTCAACAAGGTGTTGTCCGGGAGTATTGGTAATATTTTTATCAACCACATTATCAGTCGTTATAGAAATTTCTTCACCTGCGAGATTTCCTAAATACGGCACTATCAATCCACCGGTTAAGTTAAGTTCCTCTTCCAAATCATAATCTGTTTTAACAGGCACTTCTTTTAACACAACTTTTGTAATAACATTATTTCCTTCTGCACCAAAGATGTTCAGTCTGACTTTGTTATTAGGAATATTACCTATTTTTATTAAATCTCCTGACGAATCTTTTAGATTTAATTCATTAACAACTATCTTTACGTCCATATTATTTAACGGCATAAATACAGGTGTATCCCCTATACTTCCACCCACTCTTACAACTAACGTGTATTTACCGTCCGAATATGTAGTACTACTATTTATCTGCTCTTTAAATAAAACA
>CAZVVZ010000143.1:0-2483 GCA_964631135.1 uncultured Eubacteriales bacterium | reverse complement strand
AGAGTTTTAGGCGAAGTGGTTGGAAATGCCTTTAAAGATGGATTAAAATTAAAAGGCTAAACTATGTAAACATGTGGATCATGGAGCTAAAATGAGCTTACTTGACAGAAGTATCCGCAATAGTATAGAATACAGATGTTGTTTTATTTAGAATAAACAAGTAATGGGAGGGAATGTCAATGAAAGGAAAAGTTGATGTTGTACTTGGAGGTTTTTTTGGAGATGAAGGTAAGGGAAAGATAATCGATCATCTTGCTGAAAAAGCAGATGCTGCGGTTAGATGCACAGGAGGGAATAATGCCGGTCATACTATTGTCGTTAATGGTAAAAAATTCGCTTTTCATCTTATTCCGTCGGGAATATTGAATACGAATGCTTTCGCTATTATTGGAAATGGTGTTGTGGTTGATCCTAAAGTGCTAATTGATGAGATCAATATGTTAAAGGAGAATAATGTTTCTACTGAAAACTTGGTAATTTCAGATAAGGCACATGTAATTATGCCGTATCATATTGAAATGGATGCAGTTTTGGAAGAAATGAGAACTCCCGGAAAGAAAATCGGAACGACTAAACGTGGAATAGGTCCTACATATTCGGATAAAGCTCAAAGAAACGGTATTAGAATGGAAACATTTATTTCGGATAAATTTGAAGAAGTAGCTAGAGAATACTTTAGAAATAACAATGCTATAATGAAAGCTTACGGGTTTGATGAGCTTCCTGTAGAAGAAAATATTGAGAGATATAAAGAGTATGCTAAAATACTAAAGCCTTATGTAAAAGACAGTGTAAATTTAATACATAATATTTTAGAAGAGGGCAAATATGTTGTTTGTGAAGGTGCACAGGCTGCATTGCTAGATATAGATTTTGGTACGTATCCGTTTGTTACATCGTCTAATCCTACTATAGGTGGAGTTTGTACCGGTTCCGGAATTGGTCCGAAGGATATTGGTGAGATATATGGTGTCGTTAAAGCTTATTCTTCAAAAGTTGGAGAGGGACCGTTTGTTACAGAACAGAATAATGAAATCGGGGACAAGATAAGAGAATTGGGACATGAATATGGAACTACTACAGGTAGACCGAGAAGATGTGGCTGGCTTGATTTAGTTGCATTAAAATATGTGGCAAGAATTAACAGTTTAACTGCTATAGCTATAAATCATTTAGATACAATTGGAAAGCTTGACAAATTTTCGGCTTGTGTGGGATATGAGTATAATGGAAAAATAACAACGGATTATTCCACAAATGTAGAATTTTTAGAGAATTGTACTCCGATTTATGAGGAGTTTGAAGGCAATTTTGGAGATATATCCGGAATTACCAGAAGAGAGGATTTACCTGAGGCTTGTAAGAAGTATTTAGATAGGATAGAGGAATTTGTAAAGGTACCTATTAAGTTTGTTGGAACAGGTGCAGGCAGAGAAAATAGAATAATTTGTTAGAAAAGAAATAAGGGACTGTAAAAAACGAGGTTTTTACAGTCTCTGTTTTTCACAACAAAATTAAATAAATCATATAATGTATGAAAGAGGAATTCCTTCAGAAAAATTATGCTTTATAATTGAAAAGAAAGGATATGGTTTATTTGATAATTTATGTTGTAAAACCCGGAGACAGTGTATATAAAATTGCAACTCAATATGGAGTTACGACTAATGATATTATTTTTGCAAATCAGTTGTCTAATCCGGATAGACTGGCAGTAGGGCAAGCATTAATTATTCCGATAGATTATTTTGAATATATTGTTAAACGTGGTGATTCTTTATATTTAATTGCAAAAAAATATAATACCAATATTAGTAAAATCTTAGATGCTAATCCTAGTATAACTGTTCCATCTTCTATTTACATAGGTCAAAGCATTAGAATTCCGACTAATGGCAATGTACTAAGAAGTGTAGATGTAAACGGATATGCATTCCCTAATATTCGCCAAGATGCATTAGACACAGCATTACCTAATTTGAGCTTTTTAAGCCTTTTTAGTTACCAAATTAGGGCAGATGGGAGTTTAGTACCGATAAATGTTACAGAGCTTATTAACGAGGCATGGAATAATAATGTAAAGCCATTTATGGTTATTACTAATATAGGGGAATCAGGGGGCTTTAGTAGTGAGCTGGCAAGTGAAATATTGAATAGTGATGAAGCTCAGGATATACTAATAAACAATATAGTTAATATTTTAAATGAAAAACAGTATGCCGGGTTAGATGTAGATTTTGAATATGTGTATCCTAGTGATAGAGAAGCATATAACAACTTTTTAGAAAAAGTATCTGGAAGAATAAAGCCTATAGGTTATATTTTAACTACAGCAGTAGCACCTAAGATAAGTGGAAATCAGCAGGGGCTTTTGTATGAGGCACATGATTATGAATTTCATGGGAGAATAGCAGATCATGTAATAATTATGACGTATGAGTGGGGATACACATATGGACCGCCTAGGGCTGTAGCTCCTATAA
>CAZVVZ010000142.1:0-2514 GCA_964631135.1 uncultured Eubacteriales bacterium | reverse complement strand
ATACCTGCATATATTTCTATCTAGGAGTGTGACAAAATTGAAAAAAATTATATATATATTACTACTAATATTTCCGTATATATCCTTGGCAAATACCGTACCTAATATTTCAGGGAAGAATGCAGTAGCAATAGAAACTTCAAGCGGACGTATTTTATATGAAAAAAATGCTTTTGACAGAGCTAATATTGCAAGTACCACAAAAATAATGACTGCAATTGTTGCTGTTGAAAACAATTCCTTAACAGATACCGTTGTTATAAGTAAAAAAGCTGCCTCTACAGCCGGTTCTTCTGTTGATTTGAAAGAAAATGACGAAATAAAATTAAGTGAACTGTTGTATGGTCTAATGTTAAACTCCGGAAATGATGCTGCGGTTGCGATAGCAGAGCATACTGCCGGAAATGTAGAAGAATTTGCTAAACTTATGAATGAAAAAGCAAAAGAAATAGGCGCTTTAAATACAAATTTTGTGACTCCGCATGGACTAGATATGGACGGTCATTACTCTACCGCATACGACATGGCAATTATCTCTAGGTATGCACTGAATAATCCTACCATTTCAAAATTAGTATCTACTCAATATCATACAATGACCTTCTTGAACGGCAAAACTAAACAATTAAAAAATACGAACCCTCTGCTATACTTTTATAATGGCATTAGCGGAATGAAAACCGGATATACCGGTTTAGCAGGTAAATGCTTGGTTGCTTCGGCAAAAAGAGAGGATTTAGAAATCATTGTTGTTACTTTAGGAGAGCCGTCGTCCCAGCTTAGAATAAATAATACTGTAAAAATACTGGATTACTGCTTTAACAATTATAAAATGTATGACTTAAAAGAATTATATAAAATAAATTTTTCAATAAATATAAAGAAATCCCCGAAATCTACTATAGTTCCTATATATAAGAATTCACTTGTATTGCCTCTTTTGGCTGATGAAAAAGATAATATTCGTATTAAAAAATATATTTATAAAGATTTAATTGCACCTATAGAAATCAATCAAAAAGTTGGCAAAATTCAGTTTAAAACGGGGAATGATGTTTTAGGCGAAATAGATATATGTGCTCCATATTCAGTAGCTAGAAGTAGCTTATATGAATACTACCGTACTATCTTTAATTCTTTTTTAAATTTTAACCAATATATCTATTAGCACTTGCATCTGCTGTATTAAATAATCCGACTCTAATGTTTTACTATTTCTCAAAGCTTTCAAGCATAGTTTCAATAAATACTCCATAACCTCTTGTTGGCTCATTTATTAGTACATGAGTAACCGCTCCAACCAACTTGCCGTCTTGAATAATTGGGCTACCGCTCATTCCCTGTACAATTCCGCCGGTTTTATCTATTAGTTCCTTGTCTGTAACGTGTATTATCATATTTTTTTCTTGAATTTCTCCGTAAGTGTTAATTTTCTCTATCTCAATATCGTATGATTTTGTCTTTTCGCCGTTTACTGTGCTAAGTATCTGTGCTTTTCCTTCTTTCACTTCATTCTTCAGACATATTTCATATTCTTTGCCTGAAATATCGGTGTTCTCATTTATATAGCCAAAAACACCGAATTTTGTGTTTTTAACCACATTTCCATAAACATCATTTTCTCTAATCGCACCTTTTAATTCACCCGGATTTCCTTTTTTCCCTTTTTTTACATCTAATATCACTGCCTTATATGCAGTCCCGCCTTTTACATCCAGTAAGTCCATTCCGTCCATATCACTTATTCCATGCCCTAAAGCTCCAAATGTTCCGGTATTTTTATCAATATATGTCACAGTTCCCACACCGGAAGTCATATTTTTTACCCATATTCCTAGCTTGTATTTCCCATCATTTCTGTCTATTTGCGGAGTTAAAGTTTCTTTATATAAATTTCCGTTACGTAAATATGAGAGTTCTATAGAATTTCCTTTAGATTTTTGAATTTCTTTTACAAACTGTGTTACTTCTTCAACCTCTATTCCATTTATTTCTACAATTATGTCGCCACGTTGTATATTTTTATCTTTATATGGCTTTACTTTGCTATAATCTCTCGTGGTTATTTCTTCAAACGTTACTATTGTAAGCCCTGAACTATTTAATTTCATCCCAATCGCTTCTCCACCGCCTACCACCACACTATTAGACACAACATTTACATCTATGCTTTTTAACGGAATTCTGCCAAAAAGAGATACTATCGCCGTTTCTTTTCCTATAGTAGGTGAAATTAAGTTACTGCCTACAGCTTTTATACTGCTTTTATCTGAGAAATTTATATTTATAAAATCATAAAACGGGTATGAGAGTTCCTTTCCCTGTATCATCGTAACAGTTTCCGGAATTATCCCATAAATTACAGAGTAAGTATATAGTAATAAAAATATGTTTATAATGAAAAATTTTTTTATAGTCTTCATAGTTGCTCCTTTTCACTTTTTTATTATCTCCAAAAAAGTTGTTGCTATTCAGACTTTAATTCCCATTAACCAAGTAATGCAAGCAGAAAAC
>CAZVVZ010000141.1:0-2516 GCA_964631135.1 uncultured Eubacteriales bacterium | reverse complement strand
TTTAATTTATACTTACTCTCAACCCTTATTTCTAACGTATTATCAATATCATTAAACGTAGATCCATTGCCGTCTTTTTCGTCGTCGTAATTTTTTGCATATATTTCCGTAAATTTATCACCATTTCTATTGTATTGGATCTCAATTTTTAAAGAGCCAGCCTTAACTTTTTTAGTAGTTTCATCAATTTCCAACTCCTCAATGCCATACTTTCTGCTTCCTGCCAAATCTTTGAATTCATTATCATTATAAATTGCATCAAATAAGCTATTTTCTAATATATTCTCATAGTTATGCTCAAAAATGCGATTACACACATTGTTGAGTCCTTCTTCATTTATTTTAGCACTCGAAAAATCCGCAGTATCATCTATATCTAATGCTTTAATTATCTCGTCTTCATCAACTCCGTCAACCGAAACAATATTTTTCTTTATTTTTTCTTTTAATTCGTTCGTCACATCAGAAGCATTATTAAGATTACCGTTAGTATACTTTGCAGTAGTATCCATAGCCTCCTGATAAGCACTATTATATGAATTGACCAAAGTACTACTGATTGTCTTAATCTCATCCGTAGCCGTGTTTTTTGCATCGCTTATCGCTGCAATAACTTCATTTTTTATGATCGTTGAAATCCTATCCATTATAATTTCATTCTTATATTCAGCTTCTTTTATGCCACTGTCATATTCACGTAGCCTGTAATTATAAACAACCATGCCAAGTAGTGGCACTCCTATCATTGTCACTAACAAAAAAACCACTATTACACTTGTTAAAGCTGAACCTGAGTTTTTCTTCATTATGCCTCTCCAATCCATTTGCCGATTACCTCTATGGCCCCTAAAATATTCATAGTCAGCCTAGCTTACTGGTTCCCAGCCTCAGAATAATCATAATTTATGGGGAATGAGAATTCAAACGTGTCACGAACATCTGCATTTTGCTTATTTGTAACTGTCATTTTAGCATTAAGCCAAAGCTCACTGCTGCTTTTTTTGGCAACACCTTCCGATGTTTCACCAACAAACACACTATCTATCTTGTTTCGACTCTTTGATGCCATATCCCCTTCTTGACCTTCTTGTATCATAAAGTTTATGTTCTCTTTATATACTTTTAATTCATTATCAAACCCCTTAACTATGCGTATATACTTCTGCCTATCTATTTCATCATCATAAATACCGTCTCCGTCGGTATCGTTATAATATCCCTCATTTATTATCCACAAAGTTGCAGACTCTGAACTTAAAAACTCGGAATTCAAAACAATCGTAGGATAATTAGCTTTATAGCTCTTATTATCGTTAGGGCTATTAAATGACTCCCCCACTTCATAAGATTTTATACCATCAATTGAAACAATATTACCAAACTCATCTATTGTATAAATAATACCAGACTCGGTTATTTTTACTATTCCATCACACTCTTCCTTATTTGGAATATTTAAATCAGAAATATCAGCAGTCTCAAAATCTTCTATTTTCACATCGACAATGTAATCCACCTTATTATAGTTTAGATTCCAGTGCGAATCATCTTTCACACTAGAATCTGAAAAATCTTTTCCGTCTTCATCCAGCTTTATTCTATCTAAAAACTTCTGAAAGCCTGTCCCATCTTCTGCCTTCAATGTATCAGCTAAATAGTTTTTATTTTTAAAATTCTCTATAATGTACTGTCCTACTCTCGTTATAGATGTCTTTAATGAACTTTTGCTCTGTACCTTAAAAGAATTGGTAAAGAATCCCGCAGTAGGTATTAAAATCAGTGCTAAAAGTGTAATCGATACAACAAGCTCTACTAATGTAAAACCTCTGTTATTCTTTTTCATTGACTCTTCACCTCTACATTACCACTTTTTTCAACGACATTAACCCTTTTATCATCATTATCATAAGTACATATACTTACCTTTTTATCAGAATTATTAACAACATGTAAATCTACAGTAATCTCATCATCTGCCTCAACCACTTCACAGCTCAAAATATCAAATAAAATATTACCGTTAGGCTTAATCGGAGCTTTAGTAGAAGCCATATTTCCAATATTATACTCACAGTAATATTTACTGCCTTCATTACTAAAAGTAACAGTAATATCTTTCTTCACATTCTCGTCACTATACACTCTATAATCTTTATCGGATACAACTCCTAATGATATAGCAGAAGCATCTGAATTACTTGGTCTTACAACCATCGATATATCAAAATCCCTTAGTTTAATACCCTCTTCTTCTTCTACCTCTATTTCATTTTTCTTTATTGTATATTCTTTTTTCCCGCTGGATAAGCTTCCGCCGGCAGCCTTACCCAAAAAATTTATTATAGTAGTAACCTTATACTTCTCCCCTTCTAACGGCTCAACCTTAAATTCCCCAAAAGAGACCACATTATCGATCTCGCTAAAATATTTAACAAACTTTTTTACAGACTCCTCAGGACCCGTAAACTCAACATCAGCCGGAAGTTTGCAGCAGAATATTCTTCCGCCATTTCCGT
>CAZVVZ010000140.1:0-2568 GCA_964631135.1 uncultured Eubacteriales bacterium | reverse complement strand
TCTGACTAGTAACAAAAAACGGTATGGTTATCGGGAAACTGCCGAAAAAGTCTTTGCGAAAAAATAGCACAGATGTCATATAGTTTAAAAGATGCGAATATTCACAGGGAACTATCTTATTTTTATATAATAATCTCACCAGTAGTAGGGATGAAATATTATTTAAGCCTTAAATAGGTAAAACTTGGTGACTTGTAAATACTTTTTTTATATGCTAAAATCTAAATTGGTACGAGCCAGAACATAAATAGAATAAACGGCATGCTCCGTAAGAACATTTCGCTATTATATCTGGCCAGTGGTTTTAAGATTGAAAGGAGTTATTACATATGAAAAAAATCGGAATGATGATATTAGCCGGTGCTATTTTTATTACACCGAGTTTTGCAACTTTTTCTGATGTGCCTTCAGATCATTGGGCATATTCTGCAATATCTAAGATGGAAGAAGCGGAGATTTTGTCCGGATATAGCGATGGTTCTTTTAAACCGTCTAATAATATAACTTTAGCAGAGTTTGCTACTATTTTTTCTAAGATTTTTGAAATTTCACCTGACAGTGAGTCGAATTATTTTACAGACATACCTATGTCACATTGGGCAAAGGGATATACTGAGGCTATTAGAGAGTATATAAATCCATTTTATGATTCCGTCGGTGAAGCTTTAGGTGTTACGGATTATTCTTATTTAACAGGCTTGCCGGCTGATATAGAAATGACCAGAGAAGCTTTTATTTATGCGGTTAGCAGAATATATGGATATAATGAAGATTTATATTCTGAGGGAGAGGAGAAAACACTTTTTGCGGATTATGAAGATATATTATATCCAAAGGAAGTTGTAAGTGCTTATAAAAATAAAGTTATTTCGGGTGAAGTAATTGACGGTAAAACATATATTAGGCCTAAAAGGTGTATCACAAGAGCAGAGGCATCTGCTGTCTTTAGGAATTTACTTAAGTATGAGGAAAAAAGGGTTACTAATAAAAATGAAGAACCTGAGATTAGTGCAGCTTTTTCTTATATAATAAATCAGCTAAAGAATGAAGGAATAGTTTCGGCGAAGACGTTTGTTTATGATACTCAAGGAGTATTAAGCAATGAAAACTTTATTTTTTCGGAGGCTCAGATAAATGCAATTGACGAATTGCTGGAAATTACTTTAAATAATATGGAATATGAAGTAGCAGATAAAGGATTTTACAGCTTTAATAAAGGATATATAAAAATAAATATGCAGTGTTACGATATTTCTGATAAGCTTATACAACTGGCTAATAATGAAGATGGTTTAGAAAGTATGGTTGATGAGATTAAAAGCGATATTGAAAGCAGAAAAATTAAAAAGACGGAAAAAGAAGAAACTTTTGACTTTATAAAGCAAGACGGAGAATGGAAGCTGATATTGAAGTGAGAAATTTAGCAATTTATGTTCATATACCTTTTTGCAAGCAAAAGTGCAAGTATTGTGATTTTAACTCATTTTACGTAGACGAGGAAGGAAAAATACATCAATATATTAAAGCGGTTTGCAAGCAGATAGAGTATTATTCAAATAGTGCAACAGATTTTACTGTTACATCGGTGTACTTTGGCGGAGGTACACCTTCTTTTATTAAGGAGAAATATATAAAATTTATTATGGAAAAAATTAAGAAATTTTATAAAGTTTCTGAAGATGCGGAAATTACTATTGAAGTTAATCCCGGCACAATTACATTAAAAAAACTGAAAAAATATAGAGAAATTGGAATTAACAGAATAAGCATAGGTGTGCAGACGTTAAACGACAAGCTTTTGATGGAAATTGGGCGTATACATACTGCCCAAGAGGCTAGAGAATGCTTCCATTTAGCTCGTGAAGCGGGATTTTACAATATTAGTATGGACATTATGTTTGGATTACCAGACCAAGAGATAAAAGATATAGAAAATACTTTAGATGAATTTATGAGTTTCAATCCTGAACATATTTCCGCATATTCATTAAAGGTAGAGGCAGGAACTGTTTTTGGCAAGTTATATGCTGAAAAAAAATTAAATTTACCGTCTGAGTCATCGGAAAGGGACATGTACTACCTAATAAAAAGGAAATTAAAAAAGTTTGGCTATAATCAGTATGAAATTTCTAATTTTTCAAAACCCGGTTATGAATCCAAGCATAATATGGCATACTGGAAAAGACAAGACTACTTAGGGGTTGGAATTTCTGCGGCATCTTGCTTTAATGAGGTGCGTTTTACCAATACTTATAATTTTTTAGAGTATATAAATAATCCTATAGATAATTTTTCTGAAAGTGAAATCTTAACAGAAGACGTAATTGAATCTGAGAGAATTATATTAGGTCTTAGACTGCTAGAAGGTGTAAATGAGGGAAACTTTAATAAAAAAGAATGGAAGCAATCATTGAAAAAGCTTATTGAGAAAGGTTTACTTACCAATTCGGACGGAAAGATTATTTTAACAGATAAGGGCTTAGATTTAGCTAATCAAGTATTTGTGGAGTTTATTTAGAATGCAATGTCACTGTTTAGACTACTATATAAAAATAATATATATGTTTT
>CAZVVZ010000139.1:0-2631 GCA_964631135.1 uncultured Eubacteriales bacterium | reverse complement strand
GAAAAATAATGTAACCATATCTTGACAAATTTTCAAAACTTGAGTATGATATTAGTAGTTTAATACTTGGCGATGATAAGAATAAGTAGTAATTGATGAAACTAACAGAAAGTTACCGGTTGATGAGAGGTGCAAGAGAAGTTAATTATGAATACATCTTTGAGCTTCGGGCTGAAATTTTAGTAGGTTTAGACGTATGCATACGTTATAATGCGAAAGTATCGCTTAGGCTGTACTTTGTGAGGTAAGTAATGTGAGTTGCTTACGAATTAAGGTGGTAACACGGGAAAAGTCTCTCGTCCTTTTATAAGGACGAGAGTTATTTTTTTAAGGGGGAATTTATATGACAATTTTTGATGAATTAAAAGAAAGAGGATTACTTGCTCAGCTTACTGACGAAGAGGAAATTAAAGAATTGATCAATAACGGTAAAGCTACGTTCTATATTGGATTTGATCCGACTGCAGATAGCTTACATGTAGGACATTTTATGGCACTATGTCTTATGAAGAGACTACAAATGGCAGGGAATAGACCTATTGCATTACTTGGCGGAGGAACTGGAATGATTGGGGATCCTTCCGGCAAAACAGACATGAGAAAGATGCTTACAAAAGAGGATATACAGCATAACTGTGAGTGCTTTAAGAAACAAATGAGTAGGTTTATTGATTTTTCTGAAGGCAAAGCTATTATGGTTAATAATGCTGATTGGTTACTTGACTTAAATTATGTAGAACTGTTAAGAGAAGTTGGACCACATTTTAGTGTTAACAGAATGCTTGCGGCGGAATGCTATAAACAGAGAATGGAAAGAGGTTTAAGCTTTTTTGAATTTAATTATATGATAATGCAAAGCTATGACTTCTTCGTTTTGTACAAGAAATATGGGTGTAACATGCAGTTTGGTGGGGATGACCAGTGGAGCAATATGCTCGGCGGTACGGAACTTATTCGTAGGAAATTGGGCAAAGATGCTTATGCTATGACAATTAATTTATTGCTTAATTCTGAGGGCAAAAAAATGGGTAAAACTGAGTCCGGTGCAGTTTGGCTTGATCCTAATAAAACATCTCCTTTCGAATTTTTCCAATACTGGAGAAATGTTGCGGATGCAGATGTTATAAAATGTTTAAACATGCTTACATTTTTACCGCTTGAAGAAATTAAAACTATGGAAAAATGGGAAGGTGCCGAATTAAATAAAGCTAAAGAAATACTTGCATTCGAACTTACTAAACTTGTTCATGGCGAAGAGGAAGCAACTCGTGCAATGAATAGTGCAAGAGCATTGTTTGATGCAGGAAATGCAGAGAATATGCCGGAAACTATGCTTTCGGACGAAGATTTTACGGATGGGGTAATTGATATTTTAGCTATACTTCAAAAAAGCGAATTGGTTCCGTCACGTGCTGAAGGAAGACGAGCTATTGAGCAGGGCGGAGTTAGTATTGATGGTAAAAAAATAGATGATGTGAAGAGGACTTTTACGAAAGAAGAATTAAAAGGAAATGGAATTGTTGTAAAACGCGGAAAGAAAAATTTCAGAAAAATTTTTGCAGAGTAAGGCCAATTAAAAATGTAGGCGAGTATGTAGAAAAGTTTGTATAAATTTTTCTATATGCTCTCTTACATTTTTTATGTAATAGGAAATTCCTCTAATCCACCTTTTTTACTAGTGTGCCGGGATAGTAATGATAAAGAATTTCTTTATAGTTACTGCCATTTCTTGCCATAACTTCCGCACCCCACTGACTCATTCCAACTCCGTGTCCATATCCACTTACGTTAAATATTATGCTTTTATTCTTTAGAGTAATGTCGAAATTTGCTGAGCGTAGGCCTAAAATATTTCTTATTTCTACTCCTGTCAGTACTGTGTTCTGTATTTTTATTTCCTTTATACGATTACCGTCAGTTCTTGAAAGAATTTTAATTTTGCCTTTTAAGTTGGTGGTAGTTATCGAATTTTCATTTTTATAGGCATTTATTTTGTTTGCGAGTTCTTCATATGTTATTTCTTCGGTACTGTAAAATGTACTCATTATTTTTTCTTCTCCGGGGCTATCTACGGATATGAGATATGGCCTTGCTGATGACCACACATTTTCTGAGCTTTCCGTTTTCCCGCCGCTAGAAGAATGAAAGAATGCTTCTATAGGTTCACCCAGATAGGTTATTTCTTCTGACATAGTTTCTGCAACCGCTTGAGAAAGCTTTTCGTAGTCAGCTGAATCTATAGGTTCTTTCCAAGCTTGGCAGTGAGAAGGATTATCACATATATGGTCCCCGTTAGATAGTTTTTTTAAAGTATATGTACGAGCTGCAACAGCCTGAGCTTTTAAAGCTTCTAGGGAAAAGCTTGTTGGCATTTCTGCAAACACGACTCCTTTTAAATATTCTTCTAATTCAAGTTCTACAACGTCTTGAGTTTTTGAAAGAGTCATATATACTATTCTCGACGGAGAACTGGATTCTTCCGATATTATGGAGTTTTTATATAACATGTATATTATAAAAAAGGCAAAAAGGGCAAATAAAAATTTTTTCATAAAGCAGTCCTCCTCTTAAGTATACTATTTTATGCAGTGCGAAATTCTTATATAGCAAATAAAACACATATATTATTTT
>CAZVVZ010000138.1:0-2733 GCA_964631135.1 uncultured Eubacteriales bacterium | reverse complement strand
GAAAGTTAACAACCTATCGCTAGGAAAATGGTGTCTCCAACCTTTTTCTTGGAATCAGGCGTTTAACAATAAATATTAGGAGGTGTAAAACATGGACAAACAAAGTATAATCGCTGAATATAGAACACATGAAACTGATACAGGTTCTCCTGAAGTTCAAATTGCTCTTTTAACAGCTAGAATTAATCACTTAACTGAACATTTAAAAACTCATCAAAAAGACAACCATTCAAGACGTGGTTTATTTAAAATGGTTGGTCAGAGAAGAGGTTTACTTGCTTATTTAGCTAACAATGATATTGAAAAATATCGTGAACTTATTGCTAAATTAGGAATTAGAAAGTAATTGATAAAAGATAGTGGAAGGCTCATATATTTATGTGCTTTTCACTATTTCTATATTATTAAAAAAACTTCATGATGCAAAGTTGGTAGTTGATAGTTGACAGGTTGAATATATGTCAAACTGCGAACTATAACTACTACTAAGCATGTGAGGTAAGACAAGGAGGAATTTTATGTTTAGAACTTTTGAAACAGAGCTTGCCGGAAGAAAATTAGTAGTAGAAACCGGGAAAATGGCTCAGCTTACTAATGGACATGCATTAGTTCGTTATGGTGACACAGTTGTAATGGTAAATGTTACAGCTTCTAAAAAACCTAGAGAAGGAATTGACTTTTTCCCACTTAGTGTAGATTATGAGGAAAAACTATATTCTGTAGGTAAAATACCCGGAAGTTTCCAGAAAAGAGAGGGAAAGCCGTCAGATAAAGCAATCTTAGTATCTCGTGTTATAGATAGACCAATAAGACCGCTATTTCCTAAAGATTTAAGAAATGATGTGGCAGTAGTTGCCACAGTTTTATCGGTAGATCAGGACAACTCTCCTGAAATCGCAGCTATGATTGGGTCCTCTATTGCAATTTCTATTTCAGATATCCCGTTTAATGGTCCTACCGGGTCCGTTGCAGTAGGATATGTGGATAATGAAATAGTAATAAATCCTACTGAAGCCCAAAGAGAAAAAAGCAGACTTACATTGACTGTTGCCGGTACTAAAGACAAAATCTGCATGATTGAAGCCGGGGCTGATCAGATACCTGAAGACATAATGGTTGAAGCAATTGCTAAGGCACACGAAGAAATAAAGAAAATAGTTGCTTTTATTGAAGGAATTCAGAAAGAAATAGGAAAGCCTAAATTTGAATATGAAAAATTTGAAGTTAACAAGGAAATAATGCACGATATTGAAGAATATTTAGGTGCAAGACTTAAAGAAACAATAATCACAACAGCAAAACAGGAAAGAGAGTCCGGAATGGATGCTATAAAAGATGAGCTGTTTGAGCATTTTGAAGAAAAATATCCGGATAGCCATTTAGCTATAAGTGATGCTCTGTATTATCTCCAGAAAAAAACAGTTAGAAAAATGATATTAGACGAGCATGTTCGTCCTGACGGCAGAGCATTAGACCAGATTAGACCTCTTAGTGCAGAAGTGGATTTGCTTCCTAGAGTTCATGGCTCAGCATTATTCTCCAGAGGCCAAACACAGGTATTATCTGTTGTTACTTTGGGGCAAGGAAAAGAAGAGCAGATACTTGATGGAATAGATACCGAAAAATCAAAGAGATATATCCATCAGTATAATTTCCCACCGTATAGTGTAGGAGAGGCAAGGGCACCACGTAGTCCTGGAAGAAGAGAAATTGGACACGGTGCTTTAGCAGAACGTGCTTTGGTGCCTGTAATTCCATCACAAGAAGAATTTCCATACACAATAAGAGTTGTATCTGAGGTATTATCTTCAAACGGTTCAACTTCTCAAGGAAGTGTATGTGGAAGCACATTAGCTTTAATGGCTGCCGGTGTTCCTATCAAGGAGCCTGTTGCAGGTATTTCGTGCGGACTTATTACAGACGATAATGACAGAAGCAAATATCTTTTAATTACAGATATTCAAGGAATAGAAGATTTCTTCGGTGATATGGACTTTAAAGTTGCAGGTACTAAAAATGGCATAACTGCAATTCAAGTTGATATAAAGATTGACGGATTGACAATTGATATAATTCGCGAAACATTTGAAAGACTAAAGAAAGCAAGAACGTATATTTTAGACGAAGTATTATTAAAGGCAATAGATAAGCCTAGAGCAGAAGTGTCTAAGTATGCGCCGAAAACTCTTTCGTTTAGTATTGACCCTGAAAAAATTAGAGATGTTATTGGTACAGGCGGAAAAGTTATAAATAAAATAATCGAAAAAACCGGAGTTGAAATTGATATTGAAGACGATGGAAAAGTATGCATTTATGCATTAAATTCGGAAGCTGCCAATGAAGCACAAAAGATTATTTTCGGTATAGTAAAAGAGCCGGAAGTTGGAGAAATATATAACGGAAAAGTTACGAAAATTATGCCGTTTGGTGCTTTCGTAGAAATACTTCCGGGCAAAGAAGGACTTGTTCACATTTCAAAACTTGATCATAAGAGAGTGGAGAAAGTGGAAGACGTCTTAAAAGAAGGCGATGAAGTTATGGTTAAAGTAATTGAAATTACCGATCAGGGAAAAATCAATTTATCCAGAAAAGATTTATTGCCAAAGCCTGAAAGACATGATGAAGAAGTAAAAAAATATTAAGAAAAAGGGATGAAAAACAAGGCTACTGAAAAAGTCAATGGACTTTCGTAGAGATGATGAGCAGAAGTCTTTCAAATCTGTAAGACTTCTG
>CAZVVZ010000137.1:0-2836 GCA_964631135.1 uncultured Eubacteriales bacterium | reverse complement strand
TTTAAAAAAGTATTGACATTATGGTATACATAATATATAATAATATTATGAAATCCGAAATAGCAAACCGGCTGAAAGGTCGGGGCGCAAAGCTACAGTCCTAACGTCGTAAGACTATGGAGGCTGGGTTGCCGAAGATAGAGTTGAATTTTAATCTCCACTTTGGTAACTCAAAGTGGAGTTTTCATTTTTAAGGATGTTTTCAAAAAATGCTTGACGGAGTAGTCAAGCGATGAGTGCTAAGCTTGTTGGTTGTTCAACCCATGAAAGGATGGTTGGAAAACGAGTTAGCAAGGAGGCTAAATTGCCTAGCAATGGTTAGGGAATATAGCAGGGAGGCTAACGAGGTACTGATGAGTGAGGCAGTGAAATTCAATCAATTGTTTTCTTTTTGTAACACTGTTTTATTATTACATATTTGCTAAGGGCAAGGATGTAAAATGAAGGAGGGGGATGCCAAGAGGAAACATCACTTAAAGATGATAGACTAAATTAAGAGTTCGGCCTTCGGATTTGATAAGGGGTAAAATCCCTTAATATATAGTAAAGAAACGACTTACATCGAATAAATGATGGAGTCGTTTCTTTTTGAGCAAAAAAATAGTCCGTTATTAGGACCATCTTTTTATGCACGTTCAACTTTATTAGAACGTAAGCACTTTGTGCAAACATGAATTGATTTTACTGTTCCATCTACATTAGCACGAACATTTTTTACATTTGCATTCCAGCTTCTATTTGATTTCCTGTTCGAGTGGCTTACTTTAAGACCAAAGTTAACCCCTTTTCCACAAACTTCGCATTTTGCCATTGTACTGCACCTCCTTAGTATATACAACATATGTATATTGATGAATCTTGCTTACAGTTTAATCTCCTTTTTCTAAGAAAAAGATTGGCGCGCCCAAGAGGAGTTGAACCCCTAGCCTTTTGATCCGTAGTCAAACGCTCTATCCAATTGAGCTATGAGCGCAAATTGATTAAACCGGCATTTTTTTCACAGAAATTATTATACCTTGAAATTGTATAAATTGCAAGGACTAAATGTAAAATTGCTGAAAAAAATGTTACGGTTGCAAATGAAAACGTAAAAATGTAAAATATTAGAGGGGTTTTAATTAGTAGTATGTAAAAAACATGGGTACATTTTTTACAAGAAGTCAGAGATTTTGATATGTGATCATATAACGTGAAGAAAAGGGTAGGAGGAAGATAGATGGATTTGATTAAAGACAACTGGAATAGTAATGATGGCAAGGAATTTATCAGATATTTAGAAACTTTTAAAAATGAGAATAGAATTAGTCAGACTAAAAATGTACTTAATACTAAAATGAAAGTGCTTGCAATAAAAAGCCCAGAAATTAGTATGATAGCTAAAGAGATTAAAAATGGAAATTATTTATCTTTTTTGGACTTGAATTTAAATAATTACTATGAGAACACTGCTATAAATGGTACAATTATATCTAGTATAAAAGATTTTAATGTGATGAGGAAGTACTTAGACAGATATGCCAAAAGTGCTGATAGTTGGGCAAATTGCGATTTGTTAAAGTTTAATATTAAGAATAATGAAAAAGAGTTCTTTAATCTTTCAAAAGAGTATTCTAAGAGTGAGTCCCCGATTACTAGAAGGATTGGCATGTTTGTCTTATTCAAATTTGTAGACAATGATGATTATATTGATAGAATATATGATATGTTAAATCGATTTGAAGATGAGAAAGAGTACTACGTTAATATGCTGAATGCTTGGCTAATTTGCGAACTTTTTATTAAGAGAAGAGAAAGGACTATCGAATTTTTCAGGAATAATAAGCTTAATAAATTTACTATAAATAAAGCGATAAGTAAGTGTAGAGATAGTTTTAGAGTAAGTGCTGAAGATAAAAATTTTTTGCTAAATTTTAGAAAATGAAATTATGAGAAAGTTTAATATAAAGATATATAGGCACTTTAAGGGGAATTTATATTTAGTTGAAGAATAGTATCTAGACTTTTCTTAATTTATTTTCTGGGCATACTTCAACAAATCTACGCATTTCGTCGCCATAGATTTCAACCATGTATGAATCGCCTTCAATATCAATGATGGTACCTTCAAGTCCAAGAGTAGTTACGAATACCTTGTTGCCAATATTAAATTTAGAATTACTGGAATTAAAAAAACCCATGATTTATCACTCTCCCAAAGAGAGTATATCTTTTGACAAGAAGAGTGTCAAGATTTCATATTTTCAATTAGGTAAAAATGTATGTGTCAAGTAAATGTAGGTAATTTTTTTATTTATTTTACATTCTCGTTGTAAAGTGTGCAATGTCCAATATTTCAGTACTAAAAGACTGTGCTAAAACATGCACCAATTGGATTGAGGAAATACGAAATTTATTGGCAGTACCATACTCAAATGGTCCAATGGAGGACTACAACAACAAAATTTTAAGTCAATACCTCGATTGACTTATTAAGTGTGCCCCAAAATGGTCATTTTAAGCTATTTTTTAGGTGCAATTTGGAAAGTACAAAAAAAGCTGGTGCAGAGCAATTTTCAGGTTACTCCAGCTCAACTATTGACAAAGAGCCAAAAAGAAAAAGACTAATCAAAAGATTAGTCTTTTTTATGGTCGAGGTGACAGGGATCGAACCTGCGGCCCCATGGTCCCAAACCACGTGCGCTACCAGCTGCGCTACACCTCGATGACTTTATAAATACTATCACTTGATGATAAATTTGTCAAGAGGTATTCATAATTTTATAAAATATTCGTTTAGTAGCCTGACTAGTAACAAATTTGTGCGAATTCGACAAAGTTTAAAATTTTATTGAATATT
>CAZVVZ010000136.1:0-2847 GCA_964631135.1 uncultured Eubacteriales bacterium | reverse complement strand
CGAATATTTACTGAAAACTTCTCGTATTTTTTGCATAAATTGAGTAATACTAGTTAATAATTCTAAAGAACAAGGAGGAACTATCTATGAAAAAAATATTTATTATAACAATATTCAGTATTTTCTTTTTTGTACTGGTAGCATTTCTTACTGTGCAGTTTGTAAATAATCAAACTGTCCCACATAAAGAAAATATTCAAGAAAATCTAACAAAAGTAAATGCTGTCGAGAATGAAATTAAAGTAACTTCGCCAATTGTAGAAACAGCACAAGCTGCGCAAAACGAAACTGAAGAGCCTCTACTATTCTCTTATCCTGTTTCCGGCGAAATTGGTCTTAGCCACTCTCCTGAAAGTTTAATATTCTCAAAAACATTGCAAGAATGGACTACCCATACCGGAATAGATATTCAAGCAAAAAGAGGGACTCCTGTTGCTGCTGCTGAAGAAGGTATTGTGAAAGACATAACAGAAACAGCTGCAAAAGGGATTGAAATCACACTCGCCCATAAAGACGGATATAAAACAGTTTATTCTAACCTGTCCACTAAAGAAATGGTAAAAGTCGGTCAAGTAGTTGAAAAAGGGAGAATAATAAGTGGTATAGGCAATACTGCTTCTTTTGAATATTATGAGCCTGAACATCTTCACTTTGAAGTGTATAAAAATAATAAAGCCATAGATCCTTTGGAAATATTAACAGAAAACGTTACTGTTCAAACTACTACTATATGAAAATACTATATATGTAGTCTCCTTGAAAATTCCTGTAACATTTTCTTTCCTTCAAATAATATCAATGCAAAAATCAATATAAGGCTCATACCTATGCAAATCATAGACGGAAGCTCTATATGAAGCATATTGTTAGCCCAAAAAAATCCCGGAATTATGCCGAAAGTTGATAAACTAAGTAAATATATAATATGGTCCTCAGGCGCAATTCTTAATACTTTCGCCAGTATCCCCATCGCAACTATGATTGTTATAAATATTATTGGCAAAACAAAGTCCAAAGACCAGCCGTGCATTCCTGTATAATAGTCCCATGCAACAACAAAGCAACTAACAACAATAGTTTCATAAAACAGACATTTTAGTATATTTTTATATTCCTTCATAACAACAAATAAAAATATCCACGAGGTAAATAATCCTCCAACCACAAACCTGCACCACAAACCATTCTGAGGAAAACTGTAATTGATTATAGAGCAAACAAATATAACAAAAATAGATGCCATGATAAAAATTCGCCACACTAAGTCAATTTTATTTCCCTTTTTATTTATTCTAGGAAACCTATCTGCCTTTTCCTTATCATCCAAAACAATCAGCTCATTTTGGCAAAGCGGACATTTTTCGCAATTTCCAGCAACATTAACTTTACATTTATTACAATATTTCATAACATACCTCTATTCGCTAATAGTATTTGCAGTAATCTCAACCGGTATATTCATATCTGTAAGTGCTCTGAAGAAACGTTTTTCTATATCTGCATTCATAAAGCACGACGAAAAACTTACAGTTAAAGTATCGTTATATGTACATATACCTGCCTGAATTTTATTTGTCGCAACAAACATTCCAAAAGAATGAATATACTCTTCAAAGACCTTAGGCATAAAAATTTGGCCTAAATTAGAAACAGTGGTCGTTTCAAAAGTTTCCGTTATTTTAAAAGCAATATTTAGTATAATATTTTTTATACACAAAGGTACCGCCCTTATCATAACATTTTTTTCTACTCCGATTAAAGCATTCATCCTGAGTTTTATTTTATCTTTATCAAGCTCTTTTTTCAAAAAATCATTTACATATTTTACTATGTCACCAAATTCATGCGACATTTTACTAAAATCATACGAAACAGATATAACTCCGAAAAAATTTCTTGCCGATGCCGAATCAAAGTACCGTCTTAAGTTAACAGGCACAGAAACCACAACTGGTTTTTTTATTTCCGAAACAGGCATTTCTCTAAATATAGAATCTAATAATATCCCGATAAATAGAGATGTAACTGTTACGTTATATTCATGTGCTTTATCTAAGACCATTTTGCACGGCATCACACCTTCTATTATTTTTAATTCACAGTTAGGTGTTTTTGAAGCTTTTATTTTATATGCAATTCTCGCTTTATTTTTCTTCTTTTTATCTTTCTCATAATATTTTTTATAGCTGTCATCCGCTCTCTGATAAACAGAAGCATCAAAATCCATATTAACACTGCTTGAACTTATTTTATATTTAATTAAAAGATAATTAGCCACCAATGCTTTTAAAAACTCTTCTGCACCGGTTCCATCCGTTAGCACATGGTATACCTCTAAATTGATTCTCTTTTCATAGTAAGTAACCCTAAAAAGAAGCTTTTTTATATCTTTATCATAAATTTTACTGCAAGGATATTCACTTTCAATTTCTACAGTCGGCTTAATTAAACTATCTTCTAAATAGTACCAGAACAGCCCTTTTTTCATAACCGAGCGATAAATAGGAAACTGCTCTATCGCTTTATCTAATGCTTCTTGTAGATATTTATGCTCAACTTTTTCATTCAATTCACAGTAAAATCTAAATACATTAGTGTCATGCCCGTTTGATGCTGAAGGGAAAATTTTAGCAGCATTGTCAAGCCTTCTCCAATATTTCATTTCTTTCCTCCAAAAATTATTTATTCACAATCATTATATATTTAAACATGTCCTTTAACAAGTGCAAAATTGGTTATTTACTTTTATGTAAATTTATGCTAAAATAATAGAGTGTTTAGCAAAAGCTTATATTAGACTAATTTTATTTAATGGGTTCAGATAATTGCTTCGGCAATTATTTTGTT
>CAZVVZ010000135.1:0-2907 GCA_964631135.1 uncultured Eubacteriales bacterium | reverse complement strand
AAAAGCTTGCTTTTTTGGGACTTGATTTATTGTAATAAAAAAAATATAATATACGAGAGTAAAAAGTTAAAGTGATTTTTATGTAATAGGGAGGTTTTTATGAAAATTGCGATTGGAGCAGACCATGCAGGCTTTGAATTTAAGGAGCAGCTAAAAGAATTTCTTGTAAAGAATAATTATGATGTTAAAGACTTTGGGGCTCATACCTTTGATAAAAATGATGGATTTCCTGACTACGCCTTGCCTGTTGCAAAATCTGTTGCAGAAGGAGAAAGTGAAAGAGGAGTCCTAGTTTGTGGAAGTGGGATAGGAGTCAGTATTGCGGCAAACAAAGTAAAGGGAATAAGAGCAGTGAACTGCACATGTAAAGAATTTGCCCGTCTTTCAAGGGAACATAATAATACAAATGTAATATGCTTTCCGGGAAGATTTATGGATATAAAAGATGCGGAAGATTATCTTAATATTTGGTTAAATACAGAATTCTTAGGCGGTAAATACCAGGAAAGAAATGATAAAATAGATTTAATTTACTAAAGGAGAAGGAATTATGAAATACTATATAAATATAATAATGATTTTTTCTGTTGCCTTTGTAGTGGCATTTTTCATGACACCATTTGTGAAAGCATTAGCTATAAAAGTTAATGCTATAGATGTGCCGAAGGACGGAAGAAGAGTACATAACAAGCCTATACCAAGGCTGGGCGGTCTAGCTATACTTGCGGGTTTTATAATGGCTTTAATATATTATTTTATAATGGTAGGATTAGATGAATTTGTTTTTAACAGTAAAATTTTAGGACTATTGCTTGGAATTATAGTAATAGAAATTGCAGGAGTATGGGACGATATAAAGCCAATTAAAGCATGGACAAAATTGTTTTTCCAGATTATAGCTGCTGCTATTGTCGTAATGTTTGGAGTCAGAGTAGAAGGTTTAACAAATCCTTTTGTAGAGAACGGCTTTTTTGAGCTGGGGATATGGTCGATTCCTATTACTATGGTTTGGATAGTTGGAATTACTAATGCAATTAATTTTATAGACGGATTAGACGGACTAGCTGCCGGAGTGGCAATGATTTCATCGCTGTCGCTATTATTTATCGCAATATACTTAAACCAGCCTCAAACAATGGTACTGGCAGCAGGACTTGCAGGGGCAACAATGGGCTTCTTACCGTTTAACTTTAATCCTGCTAAAATATTTATGGGTGAAACCGGTTCGGCATTTTTAGGATTTACGTTAGGTACAATTGCTATTATGGGATTGGTAAAGACTTATACAACAATTGCAATAGTGGTACCGCTTGTTGTACTGGGCTTACCAATATTTGATACGGCATTTGCAATTATTAGAAGAGTATTAAGTGGTAAATCGCCTATGCAAGCGGACAGAGGTCATTTACATCACAGGCTTGTAGATTCGGGATTATCACAGAAACAATCTGTTATTATTTTATATATTGTTAGTGCATTCCTTGGTTTGGCAGGAATTGTTTTAATAGAAACTGAAATTTGGAAATTTACTTTACTTATTTTAACTATTGTTATATTTATTATTGCTGGTAGTAGATGCATGGGAGAAATGAACACTGTAGAAAAAGGAGAGAATGATGATGAAAAAAATTAAAGTAATGACTATTTTTGGTACAAGACCTGAGGCAATAAAAATGGCGCCTCTCGTAAATGAACTGAAAAAGGATGAAGCAATTGAAACTATAGTTTGTGTTACAGCTCAGCATAGGCAAATGCTTGATCAAGTTTTAAGAATATTTAAAATTGTCCCTGACTATGATTTAAATGTAATGAAAGATAGACAGACTTTATCTCAAATTACATCAAGTGTTTTAAATGGAATAGTTAGTGTTATCGAGGATGCTAAACCGGACATAGTTTTAGTACATGGGGATACAACAACTACGTTTGCAGGGGCACTCGCAGCATTTTATTCAAAAGTAAAAATCGGACATGTAGAGGCCGGGCTTAGAACTGGTGACAAATATTCGCCATTCCCGGAAGAAATGAATAGAAAGTTAGTCGGCAGTATGGCAGACTTGCATTTTAGTCCTACTTCAAACAATAAAAATAATTTGCTAAAAGAAAATATTGCAGAAGATGGCATATATGTTACGGGAAATACTGTAATAGATGCATTAAAAACTACTGTTAATAATTCATACATATTTAATACTCAAGCTTTAAAAGAGGTAGACTTTAATAAAAGAATTATACTGGTTACTGCACATAGGCGTGAAAATTTAGGAGAGCCGTTAAGAAACATATTTACCGCAATAAGAAAAATTGCTGAAGAATACAAAGATGTTGAAGTGGTTTATCCGGTTCATTTAAATCCTGCTGTTCAAGAGCCTGCAAAAGAGATTCTAGGGCAACTGGCCAATGTGCATTTAATTGCTCCGCTAGATGTACAAGAACTGCATAACTTAATGGATAGATCCTATATGGTTATGACGGACTCAGGTGGTCTTCAAGAAGAAGCCCCTGCACTTGGAAAGCCGGTATTGGTTTTAAGGCAGGAAACCGAAAGACCGGAAGCCATAGAGGCAGGTACAGTACGTATGGCAGGAACTGATACGGAGAATGTTTATAAATTGGCAAAGTTATTATTGGATAATAAAGAAGAATATGAAAAGATGAACAAGGCCGCAAACCCATATGGCGATGGAAAAGCTAGCAGCAGAATTGTTAAAGCAATAAAATATTATTTTGGGGCTACAGATGAGCCACCTGTTGAATTTTAAATTTTGTATTTCAAAAAATGACATATTTTAATAAGTGCAAAGAGTATACTTTACTATGTAATAGGAAAATTGTTACCGGTCAGGTTACTTTATATGAAAATAATATATATGTTTTAAAAGGAACGAATATTTGCAGAAAGACTTC
>CAZVVZ010000134.1:0-2968 GCA_964631135.1 uncultured Eubacteriales bacterium | reverse complement strand
GATTCAGACCTACTATATGAAAATATAATATATGTTTTGTCGGAACTTAGGATTTGCGGCGAAAGACTTCAAATAAAAAAATCAGAAGAAGTCTTTCTGCAAATATTCGTTCCTTTTAAAACATATATATTATTTTTACACAGCATCAGCCTAAGCAGTAATCAAAATTCAAATTTTTTACTAATATACCTAGACTTTTTTAGAAGTTTAGTATATGATAGGGAATGTAGAAGTGTCAGACTTGTCTGACAAATTAGAATTTAGGAGGTAGTAATAATGGCACACAAATACGTTTACTTATTTAGTGAAGGAAATGCCGACATGAGAAATCTTCTTGGAGGTAAGGGTGCGAATCTTGCTGAAATGACAAACTTAGGATTGCCGGTTCCACAAGGTTTCACAATTTCAACAGAAGCTTGTACACAATACTATGAAGACGGAAGAGAAATAAATCCGGAAATCAAAGCTGAAATAACACAATACATAGCTAAACTTGAAGAAATTACAGGAAAGAAATTTGGAGATAAGGAAAATCCACTTTTAGTATCTGTACGTTCAGGAGCTAGAGCATCAATGCCTGGAATGATGGATACAATCTTAAACTTAGGTTTAAATGAAACCGTTGTTAATACTTTAGCTGAAAAGTCTAACAACCCTCGTTGGGCTTGGGACTGCTACAGAAGATTCATTCAAATGTATTCTGATGTAGTTATGGAAGTAGGTAAGAAGTACTTTGAACAACTTATCGATAAAATGAAAGAGAAAAAAGGAGTTAAACAAGACGTTGAGTTAACGGCTGATGACTTAAAGGAATTAGCTAATCAGTTTAAAGCTGAATACAAAGAAAAGATCGGTACTGATTTCCCTAGTGACCCGGTAGAACAATTATGGGGCGCTATTAAAGCCGTATTTAGATCTTGGGATAACCCTAGAGCAAACGTATACAGAAGAGATAATGATATCCCTTATTCTTGGGGTACTGCTGTAAACGTTCAGATGATGGCATTCGGTAACATGGGAGATGATTGCGGTACCGGTGTTGCTTTCACAAGAGACCCTGGTAACGGAAACAAAGGCTTATTTGGTGAATTCTTAACAAATGCACAAGGTGAAGACGTTGTTGCCGGTGTTCGTACGCCTATGAAGATTACAGAAATGGCTGAAAAGTTCCCAGAAGCTTTTGAACAGTTCAAAGATGTTTGCCAAAAGCTAGAAAGCCACTACAGAGATATGCAAGATATGGAATTTACTGTTGAACACGGTAAATTATATATGTTACAAACTCGTAACGGTAAGAGAACAGCTCAAGCTGCATTAAAGATTGCTTGTGACTTAGTTGACGAAGGAATGAGAACAGAAAAAGAAGCTGTTGCTATGATTGACCCTCGTAACTTAGATACATTATTACACCCTACATTTGATACTGCTGCTCTAAAGGCTGCTGTACCGGTAGGTAAAGCATTAGGAGCTTCTCCTGGAGCTGCTTGTGGTAAAGTTGTATTTACTGCTGAAGATGCAAAAGAATGGGCTGCTAGAAAAGAAAAAGTTGTACTTGTAAGACTTGAAACATCTCCTGAAGATATCGAAGGAATGAAGGCTGCACAAGGTATCTTAACAGTTCGTGGCGGTAGGACATCTCATGCTGCCGTTGTTGCTCGTGGTATGGGTAAATGCTGTGTATCTGGATGCTCAGAAATCGTTATGGATGAAGAAAATAAGAAATTCACATTAGGCGGAAAGACCTATCATGAAGGAGATATTATTTCATTAGACGGAACAACAGGTAACATTTATGATGGAGCTATTCCTACAGTTGATGCTACAGTAAGTGGTGATTTCGGAAGAATTATGGAATGGGCAGATAAATTCAGAAAATTAAAGGTTAGAACAAATGCAGATACTCCTAAGGATGCTGCAAAAGCTAGAGAATTAGGAGCAGAAGGTATCGGACTTTGCCGTACAGAGCATATGTTCTTCGAAGCTGACAGAATCGCTGCAATTCGTGAAATGATTTGCTCAGATACAGTTGAAGAAAGAGAAGCTGCTTTAGCTAAGTTAGAACCAATGCAACAAGGAGACTTTGAAAAATTATATGAAACAATGGGAGATTATGGAGTAACTATCCGTTACTTAGATCCACCTCTTCATGAATTCGTTCCGACAGAAGAAAAGGATATCGAATTATTAGCTAAGTCTCAAGGTAAGACAGTTGAACAAATCAAGGCTATTATTGCAAGCTTACACGAATTCAACCCAATGATGGGTCATCGTGGATGCCGTCTTGCAGTTACATATCCTGAAATTGCTGTAATGCAAACAAGAGCCGTTATAAAGGCTGCAATTGCCGTATCCAAGAGAAAAGGTATTAAGATTGTTCCTGAAATCATGATTCCATTAGTTGGAGAAGTTAAGGAATTAAAATATGTTAAAGATATCGTTACAAAGACAGCTGACGAAGTTATCGCTGCTGCCGGAGTTGAAATGGAATACCATGTTGGTACTATGATTGAAATTCCAAGAGCTGCATTAACAGCTGACGAAATCGCTAAGGAAGCTGAATTCTTCTCATTTGGTACAAACGACTTAACACAAATGACATTCGGATTCTCAAGAGACGATGCTGGTAAGTTCTTAGGAGCATACTATGACAAGAAGATTTACGAGAACGATCCATTTGCAAAAGTTGACCAAGTTGGTGTAGGTAAATTGATGAAGATGGCTTGCGAACTCGGAAGACAAACAAGACCTAATATTAAGTTAGGAATCTGTGGAGAACACGGTGGAGATCCAAGCTCTGTTGAATTCTGTCACAGACTAGGATTAACTTATGTATCTTGTTCACCATACAGAGTACCTATCGCTAGACTTGCTGCTGCTCAGGCTGCAATTAAAGACGAAAAGTAATTTAAGAACTATATTTAGAAAAGCAACTATGATTTGGTTGCTTTTCTTTTTTTGCAGAAAAAGG
>CAZVVZ010000133.1:0-3054 GCA_964631135.1 uncultured Eubacteriales bacterium | reverse complement strand
TAATATATATATACAATTTTTACGTATTAAATTTGAATTTTTGGAAATAATCAAAATTAAAGGGGGAAAATAACTATGTTTCAAAAAAAAATATTTACTTCTATTTTTATAGTGTTTTTAACATTGATAGCCTCTCTAATTTACTGCATGTCCATCCAAAAATCTCTATCCCATAAAGTACTTAGATTACACATACTTGCTAATAGCAACTCCATGTTTGATCAAGAATTAAAGCTAAAGGTTAGAGATGAAATTGTAAATTATCTAACACCTTTATTAAAAGATTCCTCTGATTTAGCAGAAACTAAGCAAATAATTGCCAGCAACCTAACATCTATAAATAACATTGCTCAATCTACAGTATCTAAGCATTCAAATTATACGACAAGTACTTCTCTTTCTTCTTCTTCTTTTCCCACCAAACAATATGGCAACATCTCATTTCCGGCAGGTAATTACGAAGCTTTGAAAATAATTATCGGCGAAGGAAACGGTAATAATTGGTGGTGTGTTATGTTTCCACCATTATGCTTTACTAACAGCTCTGCCGGCGAATTTGACGATTCTTCTGATAAAAAGTTAAAAGAATCGTTATCTAATGAAGAATTCTATATGATAAACAATTATGATGCGCCAAACGTAAAAATTAAATTTAAACTATTGGAATGGCTAAATTCATAATGCTTCACTGCTTTTTTGACCTTGAATCGTAACCTTTAATCTTTTACGTACTCATTGATTAAATTCTCCTTTCGTGATATAGTGATTTTGAAAAAATATCCAAAAGAAAAGGAGTACTATTATGCCATTTGATGGACTTGTAACAAGAAAAGTTTGTGAAGAATATAATGAAAAAATTTTATACGGTAAAATTGATAAAATAATACAGCCTTCAAAAGATGAAGTTGTACTATTTATTCGCAACAACCGTACTACATATAAATTATTGTTATGCATAAATGCTCAAAATGCCAGATCTCATTTAACTAAAAACACATCAATTATAAACCCCTCAAAACCATTTAATTTTTGTATGGTTTTGAGAAAATATCTTCTTGGTGCTAAATTAGTATCAGTTTCTCAAATTGATAATGATAGAATTATAAACTTTACTTTTGAGAACAGCAACGAACTAGGAGATAAAGAAACCAAAACACTAATAATAGAAATAATGGGAAAACACAGTAATATTATACTAACAACAAAAAAAGGCACTATTGTTGATTCTATAAAACATGTAGATTTTGAAATGAGCAGTGTCCGTGAAGTTATGCCGGGACGTCAGTATATATTGCCCTTAAATAAAGGAAAAGTAAATCCTTTTAATATAACAGAAGAAGATTTTTATACTTTAATAAGTAAAAAGCACTCTCTTTCAGACAATTTTTCCGGTCTAAGCTCTTTATTAAATGAAAAGCAGGAACTGTATAATTATGCTGCTTTTACTGATTTTTTGAAGCAAAAATCAGAAGCTGTAATTTGCCTTAATAATAGCGAAATAAAAGATTTTTATTTTACTTCGTTGAAAATTACCGATACAGAAAAAAGCTATGATTCTATTTCTGATGCAATAGATATTTTTTATGATGAAAAATTAAAGACACAAAAAATAAATAATAAAAAAAACACATTACTTTCTGCCGTAAATTCCAACATATATAAAGTTCAAAAAAAATTATCTATTGCAGAAGAAAAAATATCAACAACTACAGATATGGATTTATTAAAAAAATACGGGGAACTCCTACAGTCTAATTTATATAAAATTACACCTTTTTCAAAAGAAGTAACCGTAGAAGATTACTATAATAATTGTGCACCGCTTACAATAAAATTAGATCCTTCATTAACAGCATCACAGAATATCCAAAAAATATTCAAGAAATATACTAAGTTAAAAAATACCCTTTTAGCTTGTTCCTCTCAAAAAGAACAGTTACAAACCAGTTTAAAATATCTTGAGAGTTTAATCTTTGAAATACAGTTCCAAACAAATATAGAAAATCTAGAAGAAATAGAAGAAGAACTCAGTCAAGAAGGTTTTATAAAAATTCAAAAATCCAAAAAAGCATGTGTAAAATCCACCTTTTTACAATTTAATTATATGAATTTTATTATTTATGTAGGAAAAAACAATATCCAAAATGATAAACTTACTTTTTCAGTTGCACATAAATCAGATATTTGGTTTCATGCAAAAAACGTACCGGGAGCCCATACTATATTAAAAACAAATAACGTAGCAACTGTTCCTCAAGATGTTTTAGAATTTGCGGCATCATTAGCTGCTTTTTACAGTAAACTTTCTTCTTCGCCAAAAGTTGACATCGATTATACAGAAGTGCGAAATGTAAAAAAAATACCCGGTGCAAAACCGGGTATGGTAATCTACGAAAATTATAAAACTATTTATATAAAACCTAATGATGGTCAAACATTTTCTTACCAGTCACAGCAATAATCAACAATACGATTGCACCTGTAGCAGCGAGGAACATTTTGCCGGATGAACTGCTTTCACTCGTTGATGAAGTCTGCTCAGAATCTTCCGTTGGTGAATCTGAAACCGGAGCGGTGGTTTTAGGTTTTTCTTCAACTGTTTTCACCGCATACACAAGAGTAGAATATATTCTGTCCTTTTCAATTGTTTTATGTTTGTTAAAGGTATATTCTGTCGTTAAACTTATTTCAAGCTGCGTAGGATCACCTCCCACTGCACTTTCAGAAACACTAACCGGTATTTCTGCCATATATCCGTTAAAAGTAGCGTCATTTTCCCCATATTTTACCTCTGTAATTTTAGGTGTCCCGGTTATTTTTATTTTTGACTCGTCACTGCTGTTTACAGTTATTTTTCCGTCTTTTACAGTATATAGCGGGAATTCGCTCTCTGTAGAAGATTCATTTCTTAATTTTCTCACAACTTCACCGTCAAAATCATCATATTTAGTTTTTATCAATAATTTCAAGCTGTTTTCTTCTAAAGCCACGTATTGACTTTCCAAAAATATCTGACAAACAGAACTAGGCGGACCATTTTTTATTATTTTTATT
>CAZVVZ010000132.1:0-3064 GCA_964631135.1 uncultured Eubacteriales bacterium | reverse complement strand
TTTCGTCGCAAATCCTGAGTTCCGATAAAACATATATCTTATTTCATATACTCTGCCCAATAACAGGTAACGACTACACTCAATAAATTAAAATTGACTTTTTCCCATTAAGCATATACAATTAGTTGTAAACAAATTCACACATAAAAGTTTACATGTTGTTTCTATGAAACAGTATTGCACGAAATATTAAGGGGTGTTTATTATGATAAAATATTTTGATGTAGCCATAGTAGGAGCCGGTATTTCCGGAATAATGGCTGCTTATGAGTTATCTGAAAAATCAGACTTAAGCATAGCTTTGCTTGAGCAGGGTAAAAATATTTATAAAAGGTCTTGCCCGATAGTAGAAGGAAAAGTTTCGGAATGTATAAACTGTCCTGCTTGCAGTATTATGAAAGGATTCGGCGGAGCAGGAAATTTCTCTGACGGTAAATATAACTTCACTACCGCATTTGGTGGATGGTTTAACGAATATCTTCCGGATAAAGATGTAATGGATTTAATAAATTATGTAGACGGTATAAATATGAAATTTGGGGCAACGGATAAAACATTTTCAACCAAAACTCCTGAAGCATTAAAAATAGAAAAACTTGCATTAGAGCATGATTTACATTTATTACATGCAAAAGTAAAACACTTAGGAACAGAAAACAATCTTCAAATATTAAAGAAGATGTACGATTATTTAGAAAATAAAATACAAATCAAGTCTGATTGCGCAATAACAAAAATCATTCCTAACAGTGATGGTACATACAACTTAAAAACCGAGACGGATTTAGAATTTAATTGTAAATACTTAATTGTTGCTCCGGGAAGAGCCGGTGCGGAGTGGTTTTCTAATCAATGCAAAGAGCTTGAAATACCTTTACTTAATAACCAGGTAGATATAGGTGTAAGGGTCGAAATACCTGCAAGGGTTTTTGAGCACATAACAGATGCTGTTTATGAGTCAAAATTAGTGTACCGTACAAAATGCCATGGTGATAAAATAAGAACATTTTGTATGAATCCATACGGTCATGTTGTTACCGAAAATGTAGACGGGTTGATGACAGTTAATGGTCACAGCTATTCAAACCCGGATTTAAGAAGTGAAAATACAAACTTTGCATTACTTGTAAGCAATAGATTTACGAAACCGTTTAATGATCCTTATCAGTACGGAAAAAGAATTGCATCATTATCCAACTTACTTGGAGGCGGTATTTTAGTTCAACGTTTTGGAGATTTAGTAAAAGGGAACAGAACTAACGAGCATAGATTAGGTCAAAGCTTTGTAAAGCCAACTCTAAATGCCACTCCGGGAGATTTAAGCCTAGTTATTCCGAAACGTCAGCTGGACGATATTATAGAGATGATTTATGCTTTAGATAAAATTGCTCCAGGTACGGCAAACCACGATACACTATTATACGGTGTTGAAGTTAAATTCTACAGTGCGAAACCTGAATTATCAAAGGAATTAGAAACAAAGTATACCAATATGTTTGCAATCGGCGACGGTGCCGGCGTTACAAGAGGATTAGCACAAGCTGCCGCAACAGGTGTGTATGTAGCAAGAAACATTATCAAAAGAATGAACTAATTATTACCGATGGGCAAAAAATAAGATGTATTTTTTATCGGGACTTAAGGTTTGTTGCGAAAGACTTATAAAGCTCTTTCCAACCCTTTGTTCCGCTTAAAATATACATCTTTTTTAATTATACGGTTCTATCCTCTTACTTCGTTCCGCTACTGCCAAACCCTCCGCCACGGTTAATTCCGTCTTGTTTAATATCGGCTACGGGTTTCCACTTTATAATCGGCACTTCCTTTAGTACAATCTGTGCAATTCTGTCGCCTTTTTTTATTCTATAAATTCCATGTTTATTGCCTTTCTCAGAAATTGAATATACTTCGTTTCCTTCTTTTGAAGAATTATTTATTATTACCCCGACTTCATCTCGATAGCCTGAATCTATAGTCCCCGGGGAATTAACCACTCTTAACGGAGTTTTCAAAGAAATACCGCTTCGAGGTCTTACCTGTATCTCGTATCCAATTGGAATTGCAACTTTTAATCCTGTAGGTACAACCGCTGTTTCGCCCGGAAGTATATCGATATCTACCGCTGATCTTAAATCCATCCCGGCATCTCCGAAATTAGCATACTCCGGTAATACGACGTCTTCCCTACAAACTTCTACTAAAACTTCTATCTCTTTTTCCATATAAATTCTCCTCTTAACTAAATCAATATTGCACCTACCTGAGTTATTATCATAAGTACAGCGCCCTGCATATAAAGGGAAAAATATGACATGGGTACCATTTTATAAAGTCTTTCCTCTACGTTCTTCTCAAAATTTCTTAATGAAACCTTGTCAATTTTATCGGTTAAATACCTAAATGCTAAAATAGGCCCTCGATACGTAGCATCGCTTTCCAAAACAATCTTTATAAAAAATGTAGCAGAAAAAATAAAAATTTGTATCAGCAATAAAGATAGTCTCAACTCTAAGTTCTTATTATAAAAGAAGTAAATAAAAATACCCAAAAAGTAGAATATCTGAATATTAGAGAGTATGAAATGTGCTTTTACAAGCTTTTTTTCTTGGATACTATGTACACATTCATGTGCAATATGTATAAGCCTTGAGCAATCATCTAAATCTTCCGTATTTTTTACTGTAATCTTGTCCGTATTGCAGTTATAAAAGCTCGCTTTAATTTTATTGTCCTCATTTTTTTCTACTTTAGTTGTTGTGTTGCCAATATATTTTAATATTTCTTCAGCCAATTTTTCGTTATCTCCAATCGCCTTTACAACAGGAGATATTTTTTCATCATAAAACACGTCTTCATTACCAATTTTTCTGTTACACACAAAAAATAAAATTATTGTACATAAAATAGTACAAACTGTTAATAGATACATATATTCCTCACTTTCTCGGTCCAAAGTCATTCTAACATATGCATACTCTTTTTACAAGTTACTCTTTTTGAAAAATGATATGCTGCTGGTCAGAGTACATGAAATAAGATATATGTTTTATCGGAACTCAGGATT
>CAZVVZ010000131.1:0-3099 GCA_964631135.1 uncultured Eubacteriales bacterium | reverse complement strand
CGCAAATCCTGAGTTCCGATAAAACATATATCTTATTTCATGTACTCTGACCAGTGACATGTACTCTAGCCAGTAACAATAATTTTTACAAATTTTTTATTATAATTGAAAAAAGGCATTCTTTTAGTGTATAATATTCTACGAATAAAGTATTAACGATATGGAAGTTGGTGGAAATATGAAATCTATAATGATAGATATGGACGATGTAATTTGTGAAGGCGGTTTTATTTATCAATTAAATAAATTCTTGGGAACTAATTACACTACGAATGATATGAAAGGATACTATATGCAAGATGTTGTGCCAAAAGAGAAAGTAGATGAATGGAATGAGTATATATCAAACCAAAATCTTTATGGTGATGGCAGCTGTTTTATAGACGGAGCATTAGAAACTATAGAAAAGCTTAGCAAGCAGTATGATGTGTATATTGTAACAGCTTTTGTGTTTGTTGCAACACCTGATAAATCAGGTAAGCATTTATATAATAAGTTTGAATGCTTATGTAAAAACATGCCTTTTTTGCATCCTAGCAGATTTATTTTCTGTGACATTAAAAGCCTTATTAAATGTGATATAAAAATAGATGATAAGCTTTCTAATATTTTGGAAAATGCAGATACTAAGTTACTGTTTGATGCATACCATAATAGAGATATAACTGATGAAGAACTTAACAAACTTGGAGTGAGAAGAGTCTGTACTTGGCATGAAATAGGAGATTTATTATGCAATAAGGAATCCCATTAAAAAGCGAGTGAAATAAGGTTACCGCTCAGAAAATTTCATTATGCAGTTTTTTTAGTAACGAAATAAGCAAAAAGGGATTTCTGTTATCAATTTTGAGAGTACGGAGGAGGATTTTTATGAAACTTTATAATACATTAACAAGAAAAAAAGAGGAATTTAAGCCACTAGAAGGTAACACAGTAAGAATGTATTCATGCGGCCCTACTGTTTATAGCTATGCACATATAGGAAATTTACGTGCATATTTATTCATGGATTTGCTTAGAAGGACATTAAAGTATAATGGATATGAGTTAAAACATGTTATGAACATAACTGATGTCGGGCATCTTACCTCAGATGCTGATGAGGGCGAGGATAAGATGGAAAAGGCTGCTAAGACTCAGAACAAGTCGCCTTGGGAGATAGCACAGATATATACAGAAGAATTTTTTAAGGATTTTGAGAGACTGAATATAGATAAACCGGAGATTATTGCTAAAGCTACCGATCATATTCCTGAAATGCTTGAGTATGCAAAAGAAATTGTAAAAAATGGATACGGTTATGAAACGAGCAATGGAATATATTTTGACATTTCAAAGTTAGACAAATATGGACTTTTATCGGGAATAAGCCTTGAAGACCAATTGGCAGGAGCGAGAATTGCCGTAGATGATGAAAAACACAGCCCGCTTGATTTTGCAATTTGGATTAAAGCACCGGAAAACCATATAATGAAATGGGATAGCCCTTGGGGGCTTTCTTACCCGGGATGGCATTTAGAGTGTTCTGCTATGGGAAGAAAATATTTAGGTGATGTATTTGATATACATACAGGTGGGGAGGATCATATTCCTATTCATCATGAAAATGAAATAGCCCAGGCAAAGGGGGCAACAGGGAAAATACCGGCAAAAACTTGGATGCATGTTGCATTTTTAACAGTAGACGGCGGAAAGATGTCAAAAAGCTTGGGGAATTGCTATAGAATAGTAGAGCTTAAGGAGAAGGGATTTGAGCCATTAGCATATAGGTATTTCTGCTTGAATTCCCACTACAAGAGTAAGTTAAATTTTACTTTTGATGGGTTAAAATCATCACAAACTGCATTAAATAGACTTAGAAGTGGCATAAAACAGCATGCGGAAGGAAATGCTAAGGTTTCAGAGGAAGAAATTGCAAAATATAGAGAACAGTTTAAAGAGGCTATAAATGATGACTTAAACTCTCCTAAGGCTTTAGCGGTATTATGGGAAGTTGTTAGAAAAGAAGAAAAGTCGAAAGATTACTTAGAACTAATAAATGAGTTTGATAGAGTGTTGGCATTAGATTTGGATATTGAAAAAATAAAGGCACTTCCTACCGAAGAAGAGGAATATTCTGATGAGGTGAAATCGCTAATAGAGGAGAGAAATACTGCAAGGGCTAATAAAAACTGGGCTGAGGCAGATAGAATACGTGATTTGTTAACAAGTATGGGTGTAAAAATCAATGATAAAAAGATTTAGTGGTCTAAAAGGAGGAGCTAGAAAATTCTGAAAAATAAAAATGTGTTTATGCGAGTTAGCACAATAAATTAACTCAAAATTATGAAAAAACTTAACTATAATAATAAAAGATAATATAAACTGACTTTAGCAGGAAAAAGTGATAAAAACAGGCCTTAATCTTAGTAATAGTACTAGGTTTAAGGCTTTGATTTTTTTCGGAATTGTCTTGTGAAAATAATCATTTTTGCTATCTGATAAATTTCTTTTAATGTCTGCCAACTGCATATGCTTTTTAATAAAATCTATAGCAATTACGGAATCTACATCGTTGAGGAAAATGAATACTATATTATACTTCAAAAATATTTCCATAGCATCAGGATTATCAATAATTGTGGAAAAATATTTCCATAATTATTGATAATTTACAACAAACCGTATATAATATAAATAGAGGTGAAAGCTATGAATATAATAAAACGAATAGAATATTTAGGTGAGCTAAAAAGATGGAAGGATAAAGATATAATTAAAGTTGTTACAGGAATAAGAAGATGCGGTAAATCTACTTTGTTTGATTTATTTATACAATATTTAAAAGAAGAAAAAATAGATGATAAACATATAATATCAATAAATCTAGAATCATTAGAATATAATTTTACAGGCTATAAAGATTTGTATGATTATGTAGTTAGTAAAATAAATGATGACAAAAAATACTATGTATTCTTAGATGAAGTACAAAGTGTAGAAAAATTTCAAAAAGCAGTAGATGGATTATATATAAAGAAAAATATAGATATTTATATAACAGGCTCAAATGCATTTTTATTGTCAGGAGAACTTGCAACATTATTAACAGGAAGATAT
>CAZVVZ010000130.1:0-3194 GCA_964631135.1 uncultured Eubacteriales bacterium | reverse complement strand
CAATCACTTTAATTATGTATACTGAAAGAATTTTATTTTTATTACTAATAAGATAAAATCTTCTATGATAATGAATGAGCTATACAGAATTTTTTTCACACACTCGCCTATGAATTTGAGCTTATAAATAACAATCCTTGCAGAAAAGTACATTTACAGTTAGATAATATTGAAAGTGAATTAAACAAAGAAGAAAAGATACAATTTTATGACAAAGCCACTTACAAATTAGTGCTTTCGCTATTATTAAAAGAAACATTATTTCATAGAGTAATAATAGAAATAGCATTAAAAACAGGTTTCAGAAGAAGTGAAATTTGGGGATTAACTTGGGATGATATAAATTTTGATAGAAACGAAATTTCTGTCAATCGTACAAGACATTATCTAAAAGGTTATGGCTTAATTGTAAAAGCCACAAAAACGAAAAAATCAAAAAGAACTATTGTTGTTGCTAATAGTCTTATGAGTTTATTAAAAAAATACAAAAAAGTATGTACTACTGAATTTTTAACGGGTGATGAAAGTATTGATGGTATATGTAGTTGGTTTAAGCAATTTCAAAAGGATAATGATATAACGCCTATAAGATTTCACGATTTAAGACACACTCACGCATCTTTATTATTGGGTGAAGGAGTAGACTTAAAAACTATATCAGAAAGGCTTGGACACTCAACTATTCGTCAAACAATGGATATATATGCTCATGTTTCAAAAGAATTAGATGAAAAAGCCGGTAATATATTTGACACGATTTAGAATTTCGCCAAAATTTCGCCAAACAGAAAATAAAAAATCTGCAATCCTTATTATTAGTGGATTACAGATTTTTTGTGGAGCGGGTGATGGGAATCGGACCCACGCAACGAGCTTGGAAGGCTCGGATTCTACCATTGAACTACACCCGCATCTCAGTCGAACATATATTATAATACTTGTTAATATTATTTTTGTCAATAGATTTTTCAAAAAATATAGGTTAATTTAACAATTTTATTTACCGATAACTCTATATCTAGAGTTAGGAGGTCAACACTATGGAACAGCAAACTACTGAAAGGCAATTACATACTCTTATGAACGAAAACTCATTATCAGCATTAAATAAAGAAAATATTATATCTAAAATCAATAATTTACTAGAATTCATGTGGTATTTAAACACTGCAGAAACAATAGACAATACCTTAGTACAAGAGCTATCGGGCATATATTCAAAACTATCAAAGGAGCAAAAAAGCACTGCAAAAATAATTGTTTCAAAAAACAATTCATTATCCAAAAATTTAATAAAATCGATGGCCTATCAAAAAGAAAATATGCTCCAAGTAATAGAAATAAGCCAATTACGGCTTGAAGCAGAATTAAAAGAATTAAATTCGAAAATAAGCTACCCAGCTATAAAAGCTAATTCTTCCCTATTTAGTAGAATATTTAATATTTTTAAAATACCATTTAAAAATACAACCTCTGCTAAGCAATTGGCTGTGAAACCAATAAGAGAAAAAATAAAGTTAACAACCTCTAAACTAAATGACTTAGAGAAGCAAAAAGAAAATCTATCAAAAGAATTTGGATGCACCGGCACAGAAGCCTTAAAATACCTAAATAAAATCACATACAATTCTTTTCTGCCTGTTTCTAATGTATCTAAGTCAACTTTAGAGCGCTTAAAAAGTAAAATCACCATTCTTAATAATTAAACCTCTAACATTTTTCGCAATTCATTTTTTGTCGATTATAAATCAAAACTATTTTAGAAAGGATTGATTTATATGACAGGTGGATTAAGAAAACGTGGAGAAAATTGGTATTATTACTTTGATGTCTACAACGTAGACGGAAAAAGGAAAAAAGTTGAAAGAAAAGGCGGAAAAACTAAAACCGAGGCAAGAAAAGCACTAATTAAAGCACTCCATGAATATGAAAAAAACGGTGGACCTACCAAACCAAAAAACATATCATTAAGTCAATATTTAGACTTTTGGCAAAAAAATTATGTAGAGTTAAACTGTAAATACAGCACAATATCCGGTTATAAGATAATGATTGAAAAACATATAAAACCTGCTCTTGGGTTTTATAAACTATCCTCTCTCTCCCCTACAGAAATTCAAGAATTTCTCAATCAAAAATATGTATATGGATTGGGAAGACGATACATCGCCAATATTTTATCTGTTTTAAACAGCTCCCTAAAAATGGCTGTATATCCTTATAAACTTATTTCTGAAAATCCTGCGGCATATGCAAAAATCCCCAAAAATAAAAATGCAAAAGTTCACACTCAGAGAAAAATATTAACACCGGAAGAATTGAAAAAAATCATTCAAAGATTTCCTTTCGGTTCTTCATTTTATATTCCGATTCAAATCGCATACCATACAGGAGTAAGGATTGGTGAATGCTGTGCCCTTACATGGAAAGATATCGACTTGGAAAATAATACTATCACAATATCAAAATCATTATCAAAGCAACATAATCACGAATGGTACTTCGGCACGACAAAAACACTAACATCTAATAGAATTATTCCGATAGGCAATACCTTAATCAATATACTAAAAAAGCATAAAAAGTATCAAAATCAAAATAAACTGTGCCTAGGGACAAGCTATATACATCATTATAAGTCATTTAATAACAGAATTTATGAGGTAAGAAATATCCCAAAATATTTTACAGCAGATGAAGAAGTTGAATTTGTTTGTACATCAGAAACAGGGAAACTTGTAACTCCTGAAACTTTTAGATACTGTAGTAGAATTATAAACTATGAATTGTTGATAGAATTTAGCTTTCATGCCCTGCGACACACTCATGCTACACGTCTTATTGAAAATGGTGCAAAAATGAAAGACGTTCAAGTAAGATTAGGTCATTCAAAACTGTCTACAACAATGGACATTTATACCCATACAACCGACAATATGTCTATGGAAACAGTTAATATTTTTGAAAAATTCTATAAAACTTCTCAAAAGGGTTCTTATAATCATAATAAGAAACCTAAAAGTATTTAGCTAAGCTTATTTTGTTGTTTTTTCGCTTAAATGTCATAAAATTCGGTGGAAAGACAAAAAAATAAGTGTTTTTTTGTTGAAAAATAAGCTTTTTAGTAAGCTTATTTCCCTCTGATGCTAACAGAGGAAACGTAGCAATCATCGTTTGGAACACATTAGAAGCTC
>CAZVVZ010000129.1:0-3218 GCA_964631135.1 uncultured Eubacteriales bacterium | reverse complement strand
GGCGAACAGATTAAGACGTAGATTATCTATTGAACTTGTTGCTGAGCATGTCGGTGTTAGTAGGATCACTTTGTGGTCTGTGGAAAAATGAAACGTCGTGAAGTTATTAGTGCACGTAAAAAAGGTGTAAAACCTCGTGAGTTGCAGGAATCGGCAGAAATGAAATAGAGTTTTTCTTATTTTTATCATAGTTCACATTTATTATTCTTGAAATTATAATAATTTATGGTATAATAAATTTAAGAACACATATACTGTATGGGGTGATAATTTTGAAAGAATTTGTAGACAGAAAAAATGAAATGGCTTTTTTAGAATCAGAATTTGCCAAATCAAGTTCTTCTTTTGTTGTTGTATATGGAAGAAGACGTGTGGGGAAAACATCACTTATATCTGAATTTGGGAAGAATAAAGATATGCTGTACTTCCTTGCTACTGAAGAAAATGAAACACAAAACATAGAAAATTTTAAAGAAAAAGTTGCAACATTTTGCAATAACAAATTATTACAAAATGCCACCATTAAAAATTGGGATGAGATATTTGAAGCATTTATAGAGTATAAACCTAGTAAGAAAAAACTTTTAGTAATTGATGAGTTTCAATATCTTTGTAAGGCTAATATATCGTTTCCTTCAATTTTTCAACGTATTTGGGATACAATTTTAAAAAATCAAAATATAATGCTAATACTTTGTGGATCTTTAATCAATATGATGGAATCACAGGTGCTTAATTATAGCAGTCCATTATACGGCAGACGTACAGGGCAAATTCGTCTTACACAAATTCCTTTTAAGTATTACAGCGAATTTTTTAATGACGTAGATGAAAAAAATTTAATAGAACTATACTCTGTTACAGGTGGTGTGCCTAAATATATTGAAATGTTCGATGGAAATAAAAACATTTTTGAGTCAATATCTCAAAACATTTTAAATAAGCAAAGTTTTTTATACGAAGAACCTAATTTTTTATTGAAAAATGAAGTATCTGAAGTTGGAAGCTATTTTTCTATAATAAAAACGATAGCTCAAGGGAATCATAAACTTTCAAAAATTTCTACAGTTTTAGAAGTACCACAAACAGGATTGTCAAAGTATTTACAGACATTAACTAATTTAGATATTTTAGAAAGAGAAATACCCATAACTGAAAATAATCCTGAGAAAAGCAAAAAAGGACTATACAAAATAAAGGATAATTTTATCCTTTTTTGGTTTAATTTTGTTTATCCAAATTTAAGTTACATTGAAACAAATAATTCAAAAATTGTTTTAGATAAAATAAAGAAGAATTTTGTGGACAATCACGTTAGTTATGTATATGAGCAAATATGCAGAGAAAAAGCTTGGGATATCAATATCTCAAAGCAGTTAGGATATAATAAACTAGGCAGATGGTGGAATAACAATGAAGAAATAGATATAGTAGCTATAAATGAAGAAACAAAAGAAATTATGTTTGGAGAATGCAAGTACACGAATAAGCCTATGGATATAGATATATTATTTAAATTAGAAGAAAAGGCTAGGCTAGTTGAATGGCACAATGATAACAGAATCGAGAGATATATTTTGTTTGCTATATCCGGCTATACAGATAAATTAAAGGAAGTTTGTGAGAATAGAGATGATATAATTTTGGCTTAGGCTAAAAGCACCGTGTTTTGCTGTATATTTGAATTAACACAAAAAATAAATACGTCAATTTTTATACTTGCAAGGCAAAAGTCGTATAAAAAAGTATGGTTTTATCTCAAAAAGTCGTATCAAAAAATATAAAATACTCAAAAAAGTCGTATCAAAAAATTGACATTTCGCATATTTTTGAGTATTATAGTTATACGAGGATGTGATTTAAATGAAAAGAAAATTTTATGAAAACTTAGTTTCTTGGGCAAAAAATAATATAAATATGCCATTGATGGTAGTTGGTGCAAGGCAGATAGGTAAGACATACATAATAGATAAGTTTTGCAAAGAAAATTTTAAAGAATATTTGTATATCAATTTAGATAAAGAAAAAAATATTGCTGAAATTTTTGAACAGACAATAAAACCCGATGAAATAATACGTCAACTTGAACTAATTAAAGAAAAAAAAATCAATATTGAAGAAACGGCTATCTTTTTTGATGAAATTCAAGTATCTGAAAAAGCAATTACATCATTAAAATATTTTTGTGAAAGCGAACTAAATTACAAAATAATTTGTGCGGGAAGCTTACTTGGAGTTAAAATAAATCGTTTTCATTCTTCATTTCCTGTTGGAAAAGTTTTAATTCATACTATGTATCCTATGGATTTTGAGGAATTTTTATGGGCAATGGATAAAGAAATGTGGGCAAATGAAATAAGGAAATGCTATAAGACATTAGAATCTACTGTAATCCACGATAAATTGATGGATTTATACAGATATTATTTATGTGTTGGCGGAATGCCTGCAAGTATATTAGAATTCAAAAAGGCAGAATACAATATGATGTCTTATAATAGTCAGATTCTTGACTCTATTATTATTTCATATTTAGCTGATATGAACAAATACACACTAAGCAATGGTGAAGCTGTAAAGATTGAAAATGTTTATAATTGTATTCCTAAACAACTTGGAAAGCCTGACAAAAAATTTAGATACTCATTGCTTGAAAGCGGTGCCAGTAAGAACGTGTATGAATCTTCAATAGACTGGCTTACATCAAGTAACATGGTGTATAGGTGTAATTTGCTTGAAAAAATAGAAAATCCATTAAAACCTTATGAAAGTGAAAAAGCTTTTAAATTATACTATAGCGATACCGGAATTTTAGCTATTGCTTCGCAAATTCCATATAGCAGTATTTTACTTAATCAAGAAATGATTTTTAAGGGTGTGATTGCTGAAAATTATGTAGCAACACAATTAAGAGCAAATAATTTACCACTTTATTACTGGTGCTCTGGAAATAAAGCTGAAATCGACTTTATTATCAATACAATGGATGGCATAATTCCTATAGAAGTTAAAGCAAGTGAGAATACACAGGCAAAAAGTTTAAGAGTTTACATGGAAAAATATAAGCCTAATTATGGAATTAGAATTTCTGGGAAAAATTTTGGATTTTCCAACAATATTAAATCGATTCCGCTATATGCTACCTTTTGCATAGAATAAAAGAAAATGCTGTACTTTGCCACCGTATAAGTGAAAAAGTGCAGTATTTTTATGCTTTT
>CAZVVZ010000128.1:0-3220 GCA_964631135.1 uncultured Eubacteriales bacterium | reverse complement strand
TATTTTATAGGCAAACTGAAGAAATATACCATACCGTTTATATGGATTCCTTTAAAGTTTAATGATTGCGGTAAAGAATCTTTTAACTCAAAGCCTGTATAAACAGTGAATTTGACATCTGCCGTTGAATTTGCGGGAATTATTACAGATGCACCATAGTATCTTGGCATAACTCCTGTATAAGCCAATATTCCGTTTTTATCTACGAATATATCTGAATCGGTTTTATTGGTAAGCTCTATTTCAAACACTGTTTTTGAAGTATATAGATGAGTCGTTTTTATATGAACTGATATACTATCATTGATAAATGCATCATTAGAAGCTCCGGAACCGATGTATGATAAAAATGAAAACTTATAATTTGACTGTTCGTCCATGTAAAGAGTGAATGTATCTGAGATAGAAGGCGATATATTATTGATAATATCATCTTCATTCGTAGAATACGGTATAAAGTCTGTTTTTACTATGAAAACGTCATGGTCTTCTTTATTAAGTTTTTCATAATCTGAAAAACTTGGTGAGTAAATGTTGCCGCCTAAATAAGCTTCTATATAAGACACAAAACTTTCTTCTGTCGGAAACATAAGATTTTTTATATCGTCTGTTAATAAAGAATATAGTTTGGAATATTCTTTTTCGTTCATCAATTCAAATATTTCTGTTAGGCACTTACGTATAGTAGATGGCGATTCGTTTTTTGGAAGAGAGGTTATATTTTTATAGAGTTCATCTAATGCATTAGTCAGAATTTGGTTTGCATCAATTCCGGATACAGCTTTTAAGCTTTGTAGTATGTCTAGCGAAATAAATATTAAAGGTATAGCTAATATTAAAATTATCAGAAAAAGTAACGTTATCATTTGCTGTTTATTTTTATACATGAGAAGCCCCTCCTACAATACCCAAAAATCTTACTATCGGTGCAGACTGATATTCGTTTGTTTCATATGAATATGCTTTTGCATTAACATAGAGAGTAGAAGTGTCTTCTAAAGTAACTATTATTCTAAAGTTTAAAACTCCTGTGCTGCTAGTATAAAAATAGGAGCCTTCTAGTTCGCAAGAAGCTATTTTTTTCCCATTTGTTTGCTTTATAGTTGAAACTATACCGGCGAACTTGGAAAAATCGTTTATTCCCCATTTTTCTTCTAAATAGTCGATATTATTATTAAAGTATTCCTGCAACTCTAAATCTGAGAGGGCATGAGTATTATCATATAGTATAGGCAGTTCGGTGTATATTGCATTTCTTACTTTTAATTTTGCGATGTAATAGTATTTAAAAGTTGGGAAAAACTGCTCAAGTTTATAAAAATTTTTAACAACATTATTTTCGGAAGCCTCTATAGGCATAGTTTTCATGAACTCCGAATTTATATATACCATTTGCTTAACCAAGTCTGTGCGCTCAGATGTAGACTTAAATGCGAATGTTCCATTGGAGGAAAAAGCAGAGGTACTAATGCTGTTTGATGCAACAGTTAATAATTTGCCTGAAAAAGTAGGGAGAGAAGTAAATATCCAGTATGCAAATACAATGGCACAGACAGCAACCATAAAATAATACACTTTTTTCATTAGTAATCCTCCGTTTCATTATATATATAGGCTGCTGTTACATCTTCTAACAGGCTCTCTAAAGAAACTGATGATTTTGAATATGAGCCTGTTTCAGAATTATAATAATATACATATACTTGGTTTGAGGAAGTAAAAGAAGATGCAACAATAAATGTGCAATTCTCAAAATCTCCAAATTTATCGTTCGATGTTTGCAAAATTACGGGTATAGCTTCTTCCAACGACTCAATTATGGCTTTAACAGGAGCCGTGTATGTTCCGTTTAGATAACCGTTAAAGTCATCTTTTCCCAGATATATCCAGGAAGAGTTGCTTACTATTTTTTCATACAGTTCAAGATTTTGCTCAGAAGAAACAGCAGTACTCGATTTAGAAGTTGAATATAAGTAGTAACTGAATATAGAAGCAATTATTATTAGAAAGATTAGTATAATGATTGCAATCTTTTTCATTTGTAGTATCCTCCTTATGCATTTCCGTAAATATAAGAGGTTGGATTTATATTTGAGCCGGAAGGACTTCTAACTTCAAAATGTAAATGTGGACCTGTGCTGTTTCCTGAATTTCCACTTTGCATTATCGGCTGTCCTGATGAGACTCGTGAGCCGTTACTAATATAAAATGTACCGTTTCCGTGTGCATAAATTGATGTATAGCCATCGTCATCTACTATTTTTACATAGTTTCCATAGCCTGTGTTCCCTCTGGATACATAGGCAGTTCCGGAACTGGAAGCTACTACGGTAGTACCGGATGGGACAGCATAATCGATTCCTTTATGGTATTGGCTTGACAAACCATACTTAGCTACAGTTTCAGGATAATATGGTTCGCCATCCGACATAGATACAGTTACATCTTCAGAGTCAGAAATAGGGAATGTTCTGATGGTTGATTTACCTTTTTTATTCAGTTCATAGATTGGTGTTTGCACACTGCCATCATCAGCAAGCTTGGACATTTTAATGCCTGTAGCAGCCTCAAAAATTCCAAAAAATGCATTTTGATTTTTCAAGGACTTCTTTTTAGCCTTTTCCTCTGGCGTAAGAGTTGTATCGTTATCTATAGAAATATCATCATCATAAAGTCCGGAACCAATATTATATTTATCAAAAAGCTGTTTTTGTATATCAGTTTCCTCTAACGTTGCCGGAGGATTAGATATTGTGTAGATAAAATTGGAACCATCTGATGTTATGTCCGGTGTAAAGTAGTAGGTCGCATACCAGTTGTCAAATCTTTTTATACCTATAAATTTGTTGCTCCCTTCAGGAAGGGTCGTATAATCAATTGAGTTATAGGAGGCTTTTATTGAAGCAACTGCAATGTCATAAGCTAAAGAATGATCTGTTAAGCTGGATAAGGCTAAAAAGTGTTCAACATTTGAAAATGTCAAAAACTGACCCCAGAATTCTTCACCTCCACCATCAGGATCAAACATATCTATGTTACGAGAGCTTGTGTGTGCATTTACGAAATTTTTTAGCTGTACATAATATTTTTGATATGACAACATATATGTCATAAGTTCCAACATTGATAATTTATCAACAAGCTTATCATACTGAGCGATGATTTCTGCATTCTTCGTTGAATAGGTGAAAACCGCCTCAACCAATGAAGTATAATATTC
>CAZVVZ010000127.1:0-3344 GCA_964631135.1 uncultured Eubacteriales bacterium | reverse complement strand
CTGATTTACATAATATTTTTAGGCTGTTGACAAGAATAAAATATATAGATATAATGGAACATGAGAGCGAAAGCTCAATTAACTGAGCTTTCTATTGCTAATGAGCGAGGTGGTAGACCTCGCTTTTTCGCCTATGTGAAATTATTGGAAACGAGGTCATTAAATGATTATTGCAAAAGATTGGAAAGATTATGAACTTATAGATACTTCAAACGGTGAAAAACTTGAAAGGTGGGGAGATGTTATTTTACGACGTCCCGATCCTCAGATAGTTTGGAATACTCCTATGGGAAAAGAATGGAACAAAGTAGATGGCTGGTATCATAGAAGCAATAAAGGGGGCGGAAGTTGGGAATTTTTTAGTAAGCTTCCCGAAACATGGAATATCTCATATAAGGACTTGAAATTCGTTATTAAGCCAATGAATTTTAAGCATACAGGATTATTTCCGGAGCAAGCCGTTAACTGGGAATGGATGATAGATAAAATAAGAAACGCAAATCGTCCGATTAGAGTGTTGAATTTATTTGCATATACAGGTGGTGCAAGTGTTGCATGCAGTTATGCTGGGGCTAGTGTCTGCCATGTTGATGCTTCTAAACGTATTGTTTCTCAGGCTAAGGAAAATCTAGTACTTTCAGGGCTGGGAAATAGAGAAGTAAGGTTTATTGTAGATGATGTAGTAAAGTTTGTCGAAAGGGAGAACAGAAGAGGGAAAAAGTACGATGCTGTTGTTATGGATCCCCCAAGTTATGGAAAGGGGACTAATGGAGAAGTTTGGGATATTGAGAAAGATTTATATCCTTTAATATTGAAAACGTTAAATATTTTGAGTGATAACCCATTATTTTATTTAATAAATTCATATACCGCAGGACTTGCACCTACAGTACTTGAAAATATTTTAACTCTTACTATGGGACACGGAAAAACTTCTTGTGGAGAGATAGGATTACCAATTACAAAATCTAAACTTGTTTTACCATGTGGAATTTACGGAAGATGGAGTGCAGAATAATGAAGCTTAATGTTATTTATGAGGATAACCATATAATAGTAGTAGAAAAGCCGGTAGGAGTGCCTACCCAGTCTGACTATACTAAAGATGAAGATATGTATAATCTAGTTAGGAACTATATAAAAGAAAAATACAATAAGCCGGGGCAAGCATTTGTCGGAATTGTACATAGACTAGATAGACCTGTTGGTGGGATAATGGTTTTTGCACGTACTTCTAAAGGTGCATCAAGATTATCTGAGCAGATTAGAAATAGAACATTTACCAAGATATATTTAGCAGAAATAATGGGCCATTTAGAGAAAAAAAGTGGCTGCTTAGAAAACTACTTAGTAAAAAATGAGAAGAAAAATATGTCATTCGTTACAGATAAAGATAATGAAAATGCAAAACTTGCCAGGCTTGATTATGAGGTGATTAAAGAGAAGGAGAATAGCAGTATAATAAAAGTAGTCCTTCATACAGGCCGTCACCACCAAATAAGAGTTCAGTTTGCTAATATTGGCCATCCTTTAATAGGAGATGCAAAATACGGTATAGATAAAAAAGGCCGTTCGGAAGTTATGCTTTGGGCATATTCTTTAGAGTTTAAGCATCCAACAAAAGATGAAATTATGAAGTTCGATATTAAACCGGATTGGCTATAAGTTTCCTATTTATAAAATATTATGTAATTTTATTTACTAGCAGAATAGGGTACTGTACATTATTATAGCTACCTTTATCTAAAACACCTTCAACTTTGATATTTTCATTAGGCATAATATCAATACCGGACTTATTTTCACATAAAAAGCCAATGATAAAAGGCTCGGAGTCAGATATTTCAGTTATGTAAACATTCTGAGCAATAACAAATCGATTATCTGAAAAATCATCTTGTATATATACATATCCGGATACTATAATTTCTTTACCAATAAATTTATCCGGATTGCTATGAATCTGATTAAGGATTTTAGCATAATTATTAGGCTCTATTAGAATAGTATTGTTTTGATTCGAAAAATAAATTAGAATATATACAGCAAATAAAATTGCAATTATCAATAATGTAGTAGAGAAGCGGAGTAAAGTTTTATACATATAAAAAGACTCCTTTCAATGGATACATATGATTGCGCAAAATAAAAATTTTGTGCAATAGGAGGTAGAAATGAAATTGGATTATTTTGACTTACCAATTATGGCTCAAGACTTTTTAAGCTATATGGATACTATTAAAGGCAAATCTAAAAATACCATTAGCGAATATCATTACGATTTACGTAGCTTTTTTAGGTTTTTAAAATTGCATTATAAATTGGTCCCAAATGATGCTGAATTTGATTCTATTGTTATTACGGATCTAAATATGGACTTTATTAAAAAAATCTCCCTAAGTGATTTATATGCATTTATGTCTTATTTAAGTATAGATAAATCAAATAAAGTTGCATCTCGTGCCAGAAAAGTTGCCTGCATAAAATCATTTTTTAATTATCTTACTACTAAAGCTAAGGTTTTAGAAATAAATCCTGCTAAAGAGCTTGAGGCACCTAAACTTGGAAAACGTATTCCAAAGTATTTAAATATAGAGGAAAGTAAACAGCTACTTAATACAATAGATGGTCCTAATAAGGAACGTGATTATGCTATTATTACCCTCTTTCTAAACTGTGGTCTTAGGCTCTCTGAGCTAATTTCATTAAATCTTTCGCAAATATCGAGCGACAAAATGACCGTTATAGGCAAGGGAAATAAAGAAAGGACTATTTACCTTAACCATGCTTGTAAAATTGCTCTAAACGAATATTTGAACGTCCGTCCAAAAGAGAATTTAAAGGATAAAAATGCTTTATTTTTAAGTGAGAGAAAGCAACGAATTAGTTCGAGAACCGTACAAGTTATAGTAAAAAAATATATAGGAATGGCAGGTCTAGATACAAATAAATATTCACCGCATAAGTTACGTCATACTGCAGCAACATTGATGTATCAATATGGTAATGCGGATATACGTTCATTACAAGAAATTTTAGGGCATGAATCAGTTTCTACCACGGAAATATATACTCACATAAATAAAGAACAGCTTCAAAATGCTATAGACAACAATCCGCTTGCAGATTTTGAAAAAAAAGAAAAGACTGACTAATGTCAGCCTTTTTAATGTAATAGGAAATTTATCAATCTACATTTTGCGCAATGTTGCCCGAAACCTGACTATCTATAATGTCGAGTACTTTACTGGCACCTTCAAGTCTAAGCCTTATAATCAGAGGATATGCATCAAAACGTTCATGCAATTTCTTACTTTTTTTAATGATCTTTTCTTCTAAATTTT
>CAZVVZ010000126.1:0-3357 GCA_964631135.1 uncultured Eubacteriales bacterium | reverse complement strand
TATCTACTATTAGTTCTTCATAATTACTTACTCCACTAGGTAATTTCTTTGCCATACTATCACGCTCCCGTAACTTATTCTACTATAAATGAGCTACTTTTACAATCAGTTTATTTATCAATTTACGACTTATCTGCTACTAGCCAAGCTAAACAAATTCTAATCATTATTCATTCTGTTACCCAAATATGCATTATATATATATTCTTCACCACTTTCCAAAGTAATCAGCCAGGCCGGTGTAGCTTCTCCTGAAAGTACATTCTTATCAATCAAACTTATTTCCGGATAGTACCCTAAGGAAATATTTTTTATATTTATGTCAGTAATTTGTGTTTCTCTTATAAAATTAGCTATTATCGAAGATAAGCTAATTATTTCTCTGTTTCTTCCGCTGTATTCTACTTTTTGACCTACGATAGAAGAAATAGGCACAAACTTTTCTTCAATGTTTTTTTCATTACTAATATTGATTTTTTTCATATATTTTTTCATTTCAACATTTTCTAGCTCAAAATCACATGTTATATTTTTAGATGCCATTATTGATTTTATTGATTCTATAGTCTCAGAATTTACAGTTGATACAGTATTTTTCTGATATACTTTATATCCTAAAAAGCAATTTAATATCAAAAAAAGGATTATTAGTAAACTTTTTACCCATTTCCACTCCATCTTTATCACCTCATCTTTTTACTGTATACGTCAAAGAAACTCCGGATTTTTCTGATTTTTTTTCGCTATACTTTACCAACCAACTAGGATAATATGTGCCTGAGTCGTCTATTACATACATTAACTCAACTGATGACACATTTACTTTTGCTTCCTCGTCAACTTCTTTTAGCAAATTATCTAGTATATTGTGTGTAAAGTTTGAAATATATACCCCTCTGGTGTTAGGCTTTATATCAAGTAGTTTCCCTTTAAAGTATCTAATACTGCCATCTTTCACTCTGATTTCCATTAAAGCATGTGTATCATCATCTACAATAGGTTCCTTAAAACCAACCATTATTCCGTCAGTTGCAACAGAAAATCTAAAGATATATTCGCCTGATTCATCTTCTTTTGCACTAAGCAAATATACATTACTATAAATCCTCATATTATTTATAAATTCCATAGCAATATTAAAATTTTTACTTGCCGGTGTAATTTCGCTAGATAGTTTAGAATTATTTATATACTCAACTACTCCATTTTTTTCAAACTTTATAGAACTTTTATCATCATTTATAAATATATTGCTTTCATCATTAGTTACAAATTTTGCAAAGTCTGTATTATTAAAAATGTCTATTATAAATCTATTTATTGTGTATTCTTCATCCATATTGAAATGCGGTGAAGTCTGTATTGATTTTACAAGATCTCTATGAGTCGCCATATTGGAAATAGGAAATAATGTACTGCTTTGTGTGATTACTTCTTTGTTGTTATAAAATTTGGTTGTTCCAACTTTTTCAAGTTCGACATATCTTACGTCTGCCTTAGTATTTTCGCAGTTTTCCATAAACGTTTCAATCTCTTCATCTTCGCCTTTTAGCAATACTTTATATAAAGATTTTTTGCTATTATCGTTCTGCAATATATATATTGTAATTCCTTCCAGCGACTTAGTTATGCCTATCTTTTCAACGTCATTAAATGCATTGGTCTCTTTAGGCAGATTAGGAATAGCCAATTTTAAAATATCATTTTCTAATGCTCCGCCAAATTCTAGAATTACTGACTTCCGAGCAAACAATCCATCCCATTCTTTTACTTTACCGGTAATTATCTCTGTTTCGTCAGTTAGCGAATTTAACCGCGCTTTTGCTAAATTCCATGCAGTTGTGTTTAAATTATCCGTTTCATAAAATATCCACTTATTCTTGTCCGGATTTACTATTGTAACTTTATAAGGTACTATTATTTTATCGTACACTATTGAATATTCTTCTTCGGTATTAAGACTATCCATAACTGTATTATGTAAAGAAGAAACAAGCAAATAAAGCCCCTGGTAATTATCAAACCAAAGGCTTCCTGTTAAAAACAAACTAGATATTATTAGTGCCGTCAATATAAGCGATTTAAAATTCTCCCATACTCTTTTCATTTTTTATTCCTTTATACAATTATTTTTTATCATTTTTAATACTTGTAACAAAGTCTTGAATATTTAATACTGTATATTCTATTTTTTCAACTTCTTCTTTTTCATCAACTATTATCGTTCTAAATTCTGATTGATACTTATTTCCCTTTTGAGCGAAAAACATAATCCTATTTACACTTTTCGGCTTAAACGTCATATCTATAAGATATAAACCGGATTGGCCAACTGTACCTGTAATTGCTTCATTGTTTACCGTAAGCGGGACAAAAAGTGTATCATCATACCTCTCATATAAAGTTATCTCTGTACCCGGCTCTGCCATACATGAAATTAAATATGCTTCGGAATATGACGTTACTTTTTTCTCTTCAGGATAAAATATTTCCATTATATTAGAATTACTTCCTATGTCAGCAGGCAAAGCCTCATAAAAAGTTGCATATGTTGTTTCACAAAAAATAGTAATAAACATTACTATTATCAATATTAAAGTCTTTTTCAACTTTCTTTCCTCCTTATTGCTATCAGATAGATAAATCATACCTTATCTTATTTATCAATCCAACTAGCGACCTCTTCTTTAGTATAGTACAACTATATTGTTACAAATCAATTACACATACTTTAATATTCAGTTAATTTTTGCTAAGCTGTTCTATAATTTCCAGTATTTCTTGTTGGTCCTCACTATCAGTTATCCCCCAAGATTCCAGTATTTCTTTTTTCTCTTTGTCGTTCTTGTTTTGTCTATAATTTTCAATAATTTTCTGCTCCGTATTTTCAACAATATTACCTACTTTAGAGTCAATCGTCCCTCTTATATTTTCTATATCCTTTTTTACCGTTTCTTCATTCTCTCTCATGCTTTTTTGATTTCTTTCACTTGCCGAATTAACTTTTTGCAAATTTGTCTGTGCAGAATAAATGAAATCGCTTATTGAGTAAATAGCTTCCGATAAAAAGTATGCAGCGAACATTAAAGCAACAACCATTAAGCCAACTGTAAATGGTGTTAATTTCTTTCCACTAATAAACTCATCAAATTTCCCTTTTTTGTAAGAATTGCTATAGTAGTCATCTTCATCCATTTTAGTAGTATAATAATTAGATTCAGCATATCCTTTAGAATCATATTTTATTCTACTGCTATTAGGTTTATATTTCACTTCATAATTAACACCTGATTTATTATATTTGTTATATGCATTTTGTGTATTATTATAATATTTTGACTTATAATACGAAGATGT
>CAZVVZ010000125.1:0-3468 GCA_964631135.1 uncultured Eubacteriales bacterium | reverse complement strand
TATTTTAAGAGTAAAATAATACTAAATATTAGTGAACAGATTACAGAAATAAGGAACTTTTTATGAGGCTGTTGAAAAATTCTTTGCGAATAAAAAAATAGCACAGATGTCATATAGTTTAAAAGATGCGTATATTCACAGTAAACCATCCTACAATGTAGGGTAAGAGGTTTTCTCCGTGAATCTTGAGCAAAGTTAAACTTATGATATTTGTGCTATTTTTTATCCTCGTAAAAATAACATGTCTTCCACTTGCTATTATTTTTAGAGTATGATAAATTATGAGAGTATGAAAGGGAGGTTTTTATTTTGAATTTAATTGAAAAAATTATTGGTACATATAGTCAAAGAGAAGTAAAAAGAGTTATGCCTGTTGTTGAAGAAATAATGGCTTTAGAAGATGAATATTCAAAGTTAACTGAAGGGGAATTAAAAGGAAAGACTGCTGAATTAAAAAAGAGATTGGATTCGGGAGAAACGTTGGACGACATTCTTCCTGCTGCATTTGCTACTATGCGTGAGGCTGCATGGCGAGTTTTAGGTATGAAACATTTTAAAGTGCAGATTATTGGCGGTATTATTCTTCATCAGGGAAGAATTGCAGAAATGCGTACAGGTGAAGGAAAAACTTTAGTTGCTACTTTACCGGTTTATTTAAATGCTTTGACAGGTAAGGGAGTTCATGTTATTACTGTTAATGATTATCTTGCAAAACGTGATAGTGATTGGATGGGGAAAGTATATAAGTATTTAGGCTTATCTGTTGGACTTGTAATTCATGGAATTTCTCCGGCAGACAAGAAGGCTGCATATAATTGTGATATTACTTATGGAACGAATAATGAGTTTGGATTTGATTATTTAAGAGATAACATGGTTACTTATAAAGAGCAAATGGTACAGCGCGACTTAAATTATGCTATTGTGGACGAGGTGGATAGTATTTTAGTTGATGAAGCGAGAACACCTCTTATTATTTCTGCTCCGGCTGAGAAGTCTACTGATATGTACAGACAGGCAGACAGGTTTGTTAGGACATTAAAGCCTAAAGTTATAGTTGAGTCAAATGAGAAAGAAATCGATGACGGTGACGATGTCGGAGATGATTATGACTATATCGTGGATTTAAAAGCTCATTCTGCTACGTTGGTTTCGAGAGGAACTAAGAAAGCAGAACAGTATTTTAATATTGATAATCTTTCGGATTCTGAGAATGGTATAATTGCACATCATATAAATCAGGCTTTAAAAGCACATGGTATTATGAAAAATGAAAAAGATTATGTTATAAAAGACGGACAGATTATTATTGTAGATGAATTTACCGGACGTCTTATGTTCGGAAGAAGGTATAACGAAGGATTACATCAGGCTATTGAGGCTAAAGAGGGATTGCAAGTTCAAAACGAAAGTAAAACATTAGCTACAATTACATTCCAAAATTATTTTAGAATGTATCATAAGTTATCCGGTATGACCGGTACTGCCATGACAGAAGAAGATGAGTTTCAGTCAATATATAAACTTGATGTTGTTGAAATTCCTACTAATAAACCAACTATCAGAAAAGACTTGAATGATATTGTTTATAAGTCGGAAAAGGGCAAGTTTAAGGCGGTTGTTGAGGAAATAAAGGCAAGCCATGAAAAGGGTCAGCCGGTTTTGGTTGGTACGATTACTATTGAGAAGTCTGAAGAACTAAGTAAAATGCTAAAACGTGAGGGCATAAAACATGAGGTGTTAAATGCTAAGTATCATGAAAAAGAAGCACAGATTATTTCTCAGGCAGGTAAATATGGTGCTGTTACTATTGCTACCAATATGGCCGGACGTGGTACGGATATTATGCTTGGAGGTAATTCTGAGTTCTTGGCAAAACAGGAAATGAGAAAGCAAGGCTTTTCGGAGGAGCTTATTGTTGAGGCTACCGGGTTTGCAGAAACTAATAATGAAGAAATTTTACAAGCCAGAAAAGTTTTTTCTGATTTGAATAATAAATACAAAGAGCAAATAGAGGAAGAAAGAAAGAAAGTTATTGAGGCAGGCGGACTTAAAGTTATAGGAACTGAAAGGCACGAAAGTCGAAGAATAGATAATCAGTTAAGAGGCCGTTCAGGCCGTCAGGGAGATCCGGGAGAGAGTCGTTTCTTTATCTCGCTTGAGGACGATTTGATGAAGCTGTTCGGTGGAGATAGAATTCTTAATATAGTAAATGCTATTGGCGGAGAGGAAATAGAAGATGTGCCAATAGAGATGAAGATGATTACAAACTCTATTGAGAATGCTCAAAAGAAGGTTGAGGGAAGGAATTTCTCAATTCGTAAGAGTGTACTTCAGTTCGATGATGTTATGAATATTCAAAGAGAGCTAATTTATAAAGACAGACGTAGAGTTCTGCTTGGCGAGAATATGAATGGGCAGATTGAAAAAATGATAGAGGCTGTTGTAGAGGATACTGTTATTAGGTTTACTACCGAAAAATATGTAGAGGATTGGGATTTTGAAGGCCTTAAAGCAAGAGTTGAGTATATCTTTAATATTCCTGATTTTGATATTCCTAAAGACAGGTGGAATGGATTAACTCAAGAAGATTTAATCGAGGAACTTTCTACAAGGGCAATGGCTATTTATGACAAGAAGGAAGAAGAATTTGGTGCGGAAGAATTTAGAGAAGCTGAAAGGGTTATTTTACTTCAGGTGGTAGATGAGCATTGGATGGATCATATTGATGCTATGGATCAGCTAAAACAGGGAATATATATTCGTGGGTATGCCCAGAAAGATCCTGTTATAGAGTATAAGTTTGAAGGTAATCAAATGTTTGAGCAGATGACAAGTTCTATTCAGGAGAATGTTACAAGGGTTATGTTCCATATCAATAAAAGACGTGTACCTGCTAGACAGAATACTGAGAATAGGGTTATGAATGAGTCCAGAGGAAATGATGGTGAGGCGGTGCAGAAGCCTAAGATAGCAAAGAGGGCAAATAATGTTGGCAGAAACGATCCGTGTCCTTGCGGAAGTGGCAAGAAATACAAGAACTGTTGTGGAAAAGATGCATAAACAAGCCATTTATATATTTTGAATTTACTGAAAAAACTCGTTTTGTCCACTATTTGTCCACCTAAATTTTAGATGTGGACAAAACAGAGTTTTTTATTTATTTAAATTTCCTATGTCTTCAAAGATATTCATAGATTTGGTTTTCATTGCTGAGGTATTAGTAACATAAGTATTCATTGTCGTCCTGATGTCGGAGTGTCCTAATCTTTCAGATACATCTTTGACAGGAGCTTCATTTTCAACAAGCATAGTTGCATGAGTATGTCTCAAATTATGAAATTTGAAATCAATTCCTAATTCAAATCGTGCAACTGAGGATAAAACATGGATAATAAATTAATTGGAAATGAGAAACATATAAATAATATTTATGAAGATGAAGAACTTGAAGAAGGAAGCACATGT
>CAZVVZ010000124.1:0-3576 GCA_964631135.1 uncultured Eubacteriales bacterium | reverse complement strand
CAGTAAACTGGCATAATCTAAAACTTGACCATAATTAGAAAATATTGTACAATAACGTAGTTGTTTAATTAGATATTGTTTTAACAGTGAAAATACTGTTTTTGAAAGGAAGGAAATAAGATGAAACTTGGTATTGTCGGATTACCTAATGTGGGAAAAAGTACGTTGTTTAATGCTATTACAAAAGCCGGTGCTGAATGTGCTAACTATCCGTTTTGTACTATTGAGCCTAATGTTGGCGTTGTTGCAGTACCGGATAATAGACTAAACGAATTGGCAAAAATATATAACCCGGAAAAGGTTACTCCTGCTGTTGTTGAATTTGTAGATATTGCAGGATTAGTTAAAGGTGCAAGTAAAGGAGAAGGACTTGGAAATAAGTTCTTATCACATATTAGAGAAGTTGATGCAATAGTCCATGTTGTAAGATGCTTTGAAAATCAAGATATTGTGCATGTAGACGGTGATATAAATCCAAAAAGAGATGTTGAAACTATTAACTTGGAATTGATTTTCTCGGATATGGAGGCTGTTGAAAAGAAGCTTGAAAAGGCTATAAAGGCTGCTCGTGCTGATAAAAAAATGCAAGCAGAAGTAGACACATTAACTCGTGCAAAGGCGCACTTAGAAGCAGGGCACCCAATTAGAACAATGGAAATGAATGATGATGAGAAAGAAATAATAAAAAATACATTTTTACTTACTTCAAAACCTGTTTTATACGTAGGAAATGTTAGTGAAGATGAAATTGCTACTGCGGATGAAAACGGCAGATTTATTGAACTTAAGAAAATTGCTGAGGAAGAAGGAAGCAGTGCAGTTGCAATCTCTGCTAAAATTGAAGAAGAACTATCTGCTTTAGAAGATGAAGAGAGAATAGAGTTTTTAAAAGAACTGGGAGTAGATGAGCCCGGATTAGATAGGCTCATTAGGGAGAGCTATTCGTTACTTGGACTAATCAGTTTCCTAACAGCAGGAGAACCTGAAGTTAGGGCATGGACTATTAAAGATGGTACTAAGGCTCCTCAAGCTGCAGGAAAAATTCATAGTGATATTGAAAGAGGATTTATTCGTGCAGAAGTTGTGAGTTATGATGATTTAATAAGATTAGGTTCAATAGGAGCAGCAAGGGAAAAAGGATTAGTTCGCTCCGAGGGTAAAGAATATGTTATGAAAGACGGAGACGTTGTTTTGTTTAGGTTTAATGTATAGTAGATTTTAATGGTTGAATAATATTTGTTTAGCGAATATATCAGAAGCTTTAATTGTATTTTACGGGAGGGTATTTTAGTGATTAGTGCAGTTGGTGTTACTTTAAGGTTTGGCGGAAGAGTTTTGTTTGAGGACGTAAATATAAAGTTTACAGATGGAAATTGTTATGGACTTATTGGTGCTAACGGAACCGGGAAAAGTACATTTTTGAAAATCTTATCAGGTGAAATAGAGCCAAGTAAAGGAGAAGTTATAATTCCGGAGGGGAAACGTCTTGCAGTATTAAAGCAGGATCATTTCGCATATGACAATTATTCTGTAATGGATACTGTTATTATGGGTCATGAAAGACTTTATGAGATAATGAAGAAAAAAGAAGAATTGTATGCTAAGCCTGACTTTAATGATGATGATGGTATTTTATTATCCGAATTGGAAGGAGAGTTTTCAGAATTAAATGGCTGGGATGCTGAAACTGATGCTGAAAAGTTATTAAACGGAGTTGGAATCCCAACAGAATTGCATAGTGCCAAAATGATGGATTTAGAACCCGGACTTAAAGTAAAAATTTTACTTGCTCAAGCATTATTTGGAAATCCGGATATTTTACTTTTGGACGAGCCTACTAACCATTTAGATATTAAAACTGTTAAATGGCTTGAGGATTTTTTAGTTAATTTTGAAAACACGGTTATAGTTGTTTCGCACGACAGACATTTCTTAAATGCAGTATGTACACAGATTGCGGATATTGATTATAATAAAATTCAGCTTTATGCAGGTAACTACGATTTTTGGTACGAATCCAGTCAGCTAGCTCTTCAGCAGGCAAAAGATGCTAATAAAAAAGCAGAAGCAAAAATAAAAGAATTACAGGAATTTATTCAGAGATTTAGTGCCAATGCTTCTAAATCAAAGCAGGCTACTTCAAGAAAGAAATGGTTAGATAAAATCGAATTAACAGAGATAAAGCCTTCTTCTAGAAAATATCCATATATAGATTTTAAACCGGACAGAGAGGCCGGAGATCAGATACTTTCAGTTAACGATGTAAGTTATATAAATGAAGATGGGGAAGAAATACTAAAAAACATCAGTTTTTCTTTGGATAAAGGTGATAAAGTTGCTTTTGTCGGTGTGAACGGTATTGCAAAAACTACACTATTTAAAATCTTAATGGGAGAGCTGGAACCGACTACCGGTGAAGTAAAATGGGGTATTACTACTTCTAAGGCTTATTTACCTAATGATAATACTGAGTACTTTAATGTAAATAATATGGACTTAGTAGAGTGGCTAAGACAGTATTCTAAGGATGACTCGTCAACATTTTTAAGAGGTTGGCTGGGAAGAATGCTATTTTCAGGTGACGAGGCATTAAAGCAAGTGAAAGTTTTATCCGGTGGGGAAAAAGTAAGGTGTATGCTTGCTAAAATGATGTTAAGCGGTGCCAATGTTTTAATTTTTGATGAACCGACAAACCATCTAGACTTAGAATCAATTACCGCATTAAATAATGGAATGAGCAACTTTAAGGGAACAATGCTATTTACTTCTCATGACCACCAGTTAGTAGATACTGTTGCAAATCGTATTATGGAGATAAAAGAAGAAGGGTTAGTAGATAAGAGGATGACTTACGAGGAGTATTTAGGATTATAAGACTTTTGGATAATAGAAGTTTTTTATTTGGCGAATGTTATATAAAAAGGTATATATAGGTGTAAATATTGGAATTATAACACTTATATGTACCTTTTTCACATTTTAGGGGCATCAATTTATGCGAATTTTTAATTCCTGTCCGATATGTATATCCGAGCTTATATTATTTAATTCTTTTATTTCACTTATTTTTGCTCTGATGTCTTCGTTTTCATTTGAAAATTGATCTGCAATTTTCCAGAGAGTATCTCCTTTTGCTATTATTACTGTGGCATATTCAGGGATATTGTCACCGTTTGCGGAATCTTGGAACAGTAGCATAAAGCATGCTGAGATAAGTATTATTATTAAAAATGCAAATATCAATCTTACCGGATTTTTTAAGTATATTTTTTTAGGCATATGTATCTCTCCTTCCGAACACTCGTTCTATAAATATAATAAACGAACATTGATTCGATGTCAATATATTTTTCGAATTTTTTTTCGATTTTTGCTACTGGTCAGAGTACCTGCTGTTGGTCAGAGTGTATGTCGCTGGTCAGAGCACATGAAATAAGAGATATGTTTTAAAAGGAACGAATATTTGCAGAAAGACTTCCCGTATTTTTTTAAAGTCTTTCGTCGCAAATCCTGAGTTCCGATAAAACATATCTCTTATTTCATGTGCTCTGACCAGCGACATACACTCTGACCAAC
>CAZVVZ010000123.1:0-3684 GCA_964631135.1 uncultured Eubacteriales bacterium | reverse complement strand
AACATATATCTTATTTCATGTACTCTGACCAGCAGCAGGTAGTCTGAACAGTAACATTACAAATATTTCAAATCGTTTAAAACACTTTCGGCTGTAATAGGTGTAACTTTATTTCTCATAAGAATTTCTAAAATATCATTAGCTCTGCTTTTACTTTTTATTATATACTCAGAAGTATAGTCTTCACACAAAACCAATCCATTCGGCTTTTTTTCTTTCTTTTCAATTTTAATTCCATACTTTTTCTCCCTATCCTCCATAACATAATACTCAAGCAAAAACTCCGAAGCATCATTTTGAACTACTGCCGTGCCACCTAACTTTTCCTCCATAAAATCCACCCCTTAAAAAATGTTTTATTTTCGCCTACAGCAAAATTATCCGACAAAAAATACCATCTGTCAACTAAAACAAATCGCGCTATTAGTGGCTTTTACAGCATAGTTTGTTAAAATATTACAAAAATCCCCCAAAAAAGATTTCTATATCGATACCTTTTTAAGCATACTATCGACAAAATCTATTCGGAGGATCTTATAACTTAAGGCTTAACAACAGAAAGTGCCTCTTTATCAAAATCAAAATACTTATCTAAAACGTATTCAATATCAGAGATTTCAATATCCATGTAGCTATTTGCATACTCAAAAATATCTACATTTCTAAAAATGTTTGCCATAAACATATGCGCAATCTTATCAACTGAATTGAACTGCCTAATATAATCGCCTAAAAGACGTTTCTTTATTCTTTCAAAAATGTCCTTATTTATTCCCTCTTTCTTAAGCTTTACAATAGCATCTTTAATTTCCGAAACAACCTCATCAGGTTCTCTTGATTCGCCGGAAATGTTAAAAAATGCATATTCTTTCTCAAGTGTAATATCCACACCCAAAGGTGAAGTAATTAACCCTTTCTCATATAATTTTTCATATAAATCAGAACTTTTGCCTGTAAGTATCTCAAGCAAAATGTCCAAAGAAATTTCGGTTTTAATAATATTACTAAAATTAGGATTTAGTTTAAATCCATACATAAATATAGGCATAGCGACATCACAAACCGCTTCTTTACGTTTAAGTGCAACTTTATCCGCCTCTTCTTTGTAAAACCTCTTTATATCAATTTTATCCTTATTAACAGGAACTTTATCCTCAATTATTTTATAAACATTTTCAGGATTTACATCTCCTACGACAAATATAACCATATTAGACGGATCATAAAATGTCTTAAAACATTTATACAACAGCTCTTTATCTATACCGGAAATAGTTTCCACAGTACCCGCAATATCCTTTTTAACTGAAAAATCATTATATAAGCAATTTATAAAGTTAAAATAAACTTGCCAATCAGGATCATCTTCATACATTCTGATTTCCTGACCGATAATTCCCTTTTCATTTTCAACACTTTCCTCAGTAATATACGGATTCTGAACAAACTCTAAAAGTAACTTGAAGCTATCCTCAAATCCGCCGGTACAAGAAAACAAATATGAAGTATGGGTAAAACTTGTATATGCATTAGAACTAGAGCCCATCTCTGCGAATTTGTCCATCGCACTTCCATCTTTCATAGAAAACAGCTTATGCTCCAAAAAATGTGCAACACCGTCAGGTACTTCAATAGTTTCACCTGTTTCGGGATGAATAAATTTATCGTCAATAGAGCCAAAATTTGTGGCAAACATAGCATAAGTCTTTTGGTAACCGGGCTTTGGCATTATATAAGCACGCAGACCATTTTTATACTCTTTTTTATACATTTTTTCATTTAATATCTCATTCTTTATAATCTCCATATTCTATCCCTCCTATTCCTGTTTACCCGTCATAAAGTAAATAGTATCCAGTTCTATCTTACCGGCAATGTAAACAACATCCTGTATTGTAACCTTTTTCATATTCTCAATTATTTCTTCTAATGTACGATTATTTCCCGTAAGAATCTGACTATAATTAAAGTCAAGAATTTGAGCCTGCTCATCACGCATCGAATTTAAACTATTCTCAATAGTTTTTAATGTCGTACTATATTCGTACTCTGAAATGTTTCCGTTTTTCATATCCTCAATCTGCTCTAAAATGGTATCTAAAGCCTTCTTATAATTAGGGATTTCTATTCCGCAACTAATCCCCATAACGGTTTTCATCTTATCAAACCTTGAAAAAGCATAATATGCTAAACTATTTTTTTCTCTAACATTCTGAAATAACTTTGATTGAACTCCTCCGCCTAAAATACCGTTATATACCAGCATTTTATAATAATCATCAGTATTTACATCTATATTAACCCTAAATCCCAAAGATAATTTTCCCTGATTTATATCAAAAACCTCAGTAGAATTTTTAACATTATCTACATGTTTCTCTTCATTGCCTTTTATAACCAGTTTTTCTCTAGAATTGAAGCTAAATTTAGATACAATGTTGTTAAACTCTTCATCAGCTATATCACCTGCCATAACAATATCTACCTGATAATTCTCAAGCATGTTATGATAAGCCTGTGTAAGCTCAGATGCTGTTACCCTGTCAACACTTTCTACAGTACCAAACTCAGAAACCCCATAAGGTTCACCCTCAAACATAATCTCATAACATCTTTCTAAAGCATACTGCACCTTATCGTTTTTCCTAGATTCAATTATATCTTTAACTTGCTCTTTTTCCTGCTTAACATACTCCTCTTTGAATAATCCGTCCTGTAAAATCGGATTGAAAATAACATCCTTTATAACATTTGCAAATTCAGCTAAAATATCTCTACTCTCGCCAATAAACTTACGATTAACAACCTCTCCGTAAAATCTTATAACCTGAATATCGCCTTTTTTAGATATTCCGCAGTCAAACTTTGCTCCATATAATTCCTCTAATTTTTTTGAAATCTCCTTCATAGTAGGGTAAGTGTTCGTGCCCCTTCTTAAAACAGCCGGAATAAGTGCATTGATACTCGCATTCTCTAAAGTCATAGGCACAGAAAAAAACACTCCCAGCATATTAGTCTTAAACTTATCTGTTCTAATCAAATTTGCTCTAACACCGTTAACTAGTTCCATTCTATAATTCCTCCTTTTAGTGTTCTGTTATATTTTTTACCTCGAATCCTATATTATCTATAGCATCGGTTAATATTTTATTATTAACACCATCTGCATCAACAACAGCAACCTTTTTATCCAAATCCACTGAAACTTCCTTTACCCCCTCAATTTTACTTAAAGCCTTTTTTACCGACTCACTGCAATGTCCGCAATGCATTCCTTCTATCAATATTTCCTTTTTCATGCTTATCCTCCTTATATCATTATTTTCCATATATAAAAACATCAACTTTATTATTATATCACTTTTATTATTTTTTTTGCACTATTGCCAAAAAAATAAGGTATATATTGGTTACAATTCAGATTGCTACTATGTGAAAATAATATATATGTTTTAAAAGGAACTAATATTGGCGGAAAGACTTGCGGCTATAAGAAAAGAGAGTATATGTTTTAAAAGGAACGAATATTTGCAGAAAGACTTCCCGTATTTTTTAAAGTCTTTCGTCGCAAATCCTGAGTTCCGATAAAACATATACTCTCTTTTCTTATAGTTGCAAGTCTTTCATCACAAATCCTGAATTTCAATAAAACGTATATATTTTTTCAATATAAAGCTTACTGCT
>CAZVVZ010000122.1:0-3717 GCA_964631135.1 uncultured Eubacteriales bacterium | reverse complement strand
CACCAGACTTACCAAACACAACCATGTTGTAGTTGGTTAGGGAAGAGTGGAAGTTGTCAAATAATACAGGAACTCCGGTTTGGGAGTTAATACCAAGCGGTATGCCCGATGAATGACCTATTTCAGCAGTAGTAAAAGGGAAAACTGTTGCAACAGATCTTTTATCGAATGTATGCCTCTTTCTAACTAAATCAATATTAAGAGGCAAATTAGATTTAAAGCAATCTTCTTGAATTGCCCAAGCTGTTTTTAATACTAAAAGGTTCTTAGAAACTTCCATAGCAAGTAGCTCAGACATTCTGTCAAGTTCATTTAGGTCGTAAGCTGAGATAGTACAGAATATAGACACATCATACAGTTTATTAAAACCGGCAGCGATTTCGCTTCTTAACTGGTCAGCTTCTTGAAACTTATCTGTTAATACAGATGCACGGTTTGTATCTCCTCTTTTCTGTGCCACTATAATTTCAGATTCTATATCGGCAATCATTCTATTTAAATCATTTTGTGACATAGCTTCGGGAATAGGTTCTATATGAATAGAAACATTTATGTCACCAAAATCATACATAGAGCTTAAAAACTCAACGAATGTTGCCATACGAGGAACGGAAGACACATAAAAACTTCTGCAGTATCTTGTAGCTTTAGCGAAAAACTCTAAATGATTATATGAAGTTGCATCAATTCCGGATGGTAAAATTATATCCTTTATTGATGTAACATTTTTTTCGAATAAATTCTTACCGTTATCAGTAGTTACGATTTCGGTATCCTGCTGAACAGGAGCACGACCTCCGTGTTCAATTTTATTTAAATAATCAGTCTTCATAGGAATAGCTCCTTTCTAAAACATGAGTTATCTTTTGTATAGTTATAACATCGTGGATCCGTCTATTCCACTGCCAGACGACGGATTATTATAGTTTGATAAATATTCGTGACGTTCAGCCTCGATAGCCATCATACGTTCACGTTCTTCTTGAATTTCCCGAGCTTTATGCTCAGCTTTCAACAGTTCTTGCTTCTTTTCTTCAGCACTTTTTGCAGTTATAGAAATTGAAGAAATTTTTGAATCTATAATCTTTTTAATATTAAATATATCTGCATCATCACGATTAACCGCGATGTACATTACTTCAGTAAGTTCATAGGTATCCAGTATGTTAGTTTCAATACCACTGGACATCAATCCGCCACAGATACTTTCCGCACGATTGGATAATTCGGTATAAGCGACTCTGTATAAGTCTTCAGGACTCATAGTATTAACAATTCCTGCTTCTGCGGTATGATAAGAAACCGCTACATAATATTTTTTCTGAAGTACGTTAGTATTCTGGGTCATATATGAAATGTTGTCTATTAAATCTTTAGTGTAATTTAAAACTTTTTCTTTTTTCTCTAATTGATAGCCTAATTCTAAAAGTTCTTCTGTAGAAGCTCCCTGCTTTGCTAATGTTTGAAACTTTTCAAGCATTCTACTAAAGTCAGCTTGAATTTTATCAAGTTTTTCGTAGTAAGCACGAATACTTTCATCTAAATTTACTGTTCGGGATTGAACATAAATTTGGATAGGGAAGCGAAGAGAGTTTAAAAACTGGATAAATCCTTCTTCCACAGATATTTTTTCGGCTTCAGACATAAGATAATAGTTGATGCCTTGACAGCCGATTAACATTGTATACTTTTCACCTTTTTCCTGAACTATCATATTATCTTTTATATCATCGAAAGGGAGAAAGTTCTTTATATCGTCATAAGACATCCCAAGCGGGGTCTGCTTTACAGCATTGGCTCCCGGTTTTTTAGCTTCTTCCTCATTCTTTTTTATAATTAAAAGAAACACAATCAATATAAGGATTATAAAAGCTATTACAGCTAAAAGAGCAAAAAGAGCTCCTCTTTCAATACCAGTCATTTAGAACTAACTCCTTTCGTAGATATAAATCTTTTTTCTTTTGTTAAAGGCAATTGCTCGTTTAATTATTACATAAACGGGCTCACCACCTGTTTTTTTACATATATCGAATGCAGTGGTTTCAGGTACGTTAAATGTGCCAAGAACATACCCTATACCTGCAAACAATGCACAAATTCCCCAACCGATATATACAAAGACTGTATTTTGAGCTACATCGGCTATAAAATCAAAAATAAAATGAAAACATAAACCAATACAAAAACCTATTATTGCGAAAATTGCTGCTTGGGGGGTAAAAAACAGGAACCTGTTTTCGTTTGTTGCTTCACGTGGAATCATATAAGTATTCATTTAACCACCTCCAAGTATTATATTATTTGAGCATGCAAGCGCATGCTCAAATATATTTGGCTTTAGTAACAGGAAATCCCTCTTAAAATAAGCCATTAAAAATTTTTAAAATCGCTACAAATGCGGGTACACCGGCTGCAAAAATAATTACAGCGAGAGCTATTAACCAAAGCTTTGACTTTAACATTGCTTTTTTCTGTGGCGATGCAGTTAGAAATTGTATTCCTGTAATTGTTATTACACATATAGCAAGTCCATATCCTATCCACATGAGTGTCCCGGCAATTTCGTTTGCCATTTTAGTAAAATCTAAATTTTTAGTAGTTCCTCCGGTAAAATATTTTCGAATGTTGGAATCCTCCGCCATACACGGCGTAACTAGGATTATAAGTGCGATAAATAAAGAAATGCTTTTTGTTCTTAACTTAAACATCTTTCCTCACCTTGCTCTTAGTTGCCGCCCTTAATTAGCTGTTTCGGTAGCACTGTTACTCGTGACTGTGTTAGCACCATTCCATACCATACCTACTATTGTAGATCCGGCAACAATTAGGATAATACCAATAGCCATCGACCACATCTTACCTTTTAATTCAGCCTTTTTTGCCGGTTGAGCGATCATCCACTGAATTCCTAGCCAAACAACCATTATTAAGGCAATTCCATAGCCGATCCACTGAAGTGTACCTATTACTTGGCCTAGAGGGCCCTTCATATTGCTTTGAACTGTGGAATTTACATTCGCATTAAAGTCAGAACCTGGATTGGATATAGTTCCATCTGCAGCTAAAGCAATCGGAGCAAAAACTAGAGCCAAAACTAAAACTAAGCTTAAAATTTTTGAAAATTTTTTCATAATATAAACCTCCTTGAATTAAAAAAATGAAATTAATATTTCTATTATCAATACAGCGATTGGCACTCCCGCTGCAAATAATAATAAACCAACAAAATATGGGGCTAAGGAAGCTTTTAACTGAGCTTTTCGCTGAGGAGAAGTAATTAAAAGCAATATTCCAAAATAAATAAATACACCCAAACCAACCACAAGCCCTACACTGTATAATAGCTTTAATATACCAACTAAACCGCCACCTAAGCTTTCGTCCATTTTATCGATTAACTTAGATGTGCTAATTTCAGCATTTAAACCGGCATTTATAAAGTTATTCGGATTAGGGAGTTCAGGAACAGCAAACGCACTATCAATCAACAGTGAAAAACTAAATATAAGTGAAAAAATAATGCGCATTTTAATCATCTCCCAACTAAATTACTATGTAAAAGCTATTTATATACATCAATTGTACCACATTTGTCGCAATTTGACAAGTTTATACGAAAAATTGCTTTTTATGTTGCTTCATTAAGTCTGTTAAACAACTTAACGGACAACTATATATCGTATGAATTAAAATAAAAATTAACAGAAATTTTATCCT
>CAZVVZ010000121.1:0-3746 GCA_964631135.1 uncultured Eubacteriales bacterium | reverse complement strand
AGTTGTTGCTATTCAGACTTTAATTCCCATTAACCAAGTAATGCAAGCAGAAAACGTATTTTTGAATTAAAAATAAATGTTACAGGTCAGGTTAAAATAAAATACTATATATGTTTTAAAAGGAACGAATATTTGCAGAAAGACTTCCCGTATTTTTTAAAGTCTTTCGTCGCAAATCCTGAGTTCCGATAAAACATATATAGTATTTTATTTTAACCTGACCTGTAACATTGTGGTCTTCGTCCGCACCATGTCGCTTCGCGACAAAATATTAAGGTATCTTTTGCACTTTGTGATGTTTATTGATGCTTTTTATTGCTCGCTTTTTTTAAGGAATTTCCCATTGCATAAAAAGCATATGCTTACTCGTTTTCCTTACCGACAGCTTTTATTATATTGCATATCATAAATATTAGTGAACCTGCTGCTAGTATTATAGATAAAATCATAGAGACCTTAAAATTTCCTATCATTAAACTGTCCGCTCTTAACCATTCTATATATGTTCTTAATATCCCATATAATAAAAAGTATATTGCAGTAGTTTCTCCGGAAAATTTTCTTTTAATTATCATGAGCAATGCAAAAATAATAAGTAATCCTAACGATTCATATAAAAAAGTTGGGTGAACAGAAATATACTTTCCACTGTCTTGAAGGATTTCCATTCTAAAAAAGCTGTCCGTAACTGAGCCATAAGCCTCTTTGTTGAAAAAATTCCCCCATCTTCCGATTGCTTGCCCCAAAGCTAAAAACGGTATTGAAAAGTCTAATAGATCAAGTAATCTTATCTTTTTTATTTTACAAAAAATAACAGCAGTAATTATAGCCCCTATAATTCCACCATATATAGCAAGCCCACCGTTCCAAATTTCAAAAACCGTCCACGGATCACTCTTATATAGTTCCCATGAAAATGCCACATAATAAGCTCTTGCACCAATGATACTTATAGGTATTGCCCACAAAACATATTCTTCAACATCGTCAAAAGATATGCCGAATTTTTTATCTCTGTGCTTCGCTAAAAAGAGCCCCACACCGACAGCAAAAGCTATTAAAATTCCATACCAGTATACATTTATACTTCCAAAAGAAAAAGCGATAGGGTTAATATTAAAATACAAATTCAAATTAGGGAATGAAATATTATACATCCAAGTCTCCATCCATAAAAACATTTACCCCCGGCCGATATCTATAAACTTTATTTTTAGCTATCTCCGTGGTTTTCACCTGCTTTTTCGGAATAACGTCATACCGCTTTATTTTATGCGGTACAGCTGTTTTTGACACCTTTTCGCTAATTTCTATCCCTAAATTAAATTTTTCTTTCATTTCCTATCGCCTTTCTCTTAAGTAAATTATTTTCTTACTAAATCCATTGTTTCCTTAGCAATCATAAGTTCTTCGTTTGTAGGAATAACAAACACTTTAACCTTACTATTAGGTCCTGTAATATCAACCTGTTTTCCTTTTACCTTATTCTTTTCAACATCAATTTCGATACCTAAACTTTCCAAGCCCTCTACAGCATATCTTCTTACATCATAATCGTTCTCACCAACACCGGCTGTAAACACAATTGCATCTGCACCGTTTAGAACAGCCATATATGAACCAATATATTTTTTAACTTGATAAATAAACATATCTAAAGCAAGCTTAGCTCTTTCATTTCCTTCGCCGGCAGCTACCCATAAGTCTCTAAAGTCGCTACTTACACCGGAAATTCCCTGCATTCCGCACTTTTTATTCATAAAATTATTTAATTCTTCAACCTTGATTCCGCAATTTTCAATTATATAAGGAATTATTGCAGGGTCAATTGAACCACACCTTGTTCCCATCATAAGGCCATCAAGTGGGGTAAAGCCCATAGTAGTGTCAACAGATTTTCCACCTCTTACAGCAGTAATACTCGAGCCATTTCCTAAATGGCATACAATAACTTTTGTATCTTCAGGCTTTTTGCCTAACATCTCAGCAGCTTTTTGAGAAACAAATTTATGAGACGTTCCGTGTGCTCCGTATTTTCTTACATTATTTTTCTCATACATTTCATAAGGCAAACCATACATATATGCACAAGCAGGCATTGTCTGGTGGAAAGAGGTGTCAAATACAGCAACCATAGGTATTCCAGGTAAAGCCTCTTTACACATTCTTATACCAAGCACATGTGCTTTATTATGAAGTGGTGCTAAAACAGCCAAATCTTCAATTTGTTGTGTAACTTTTTCATCAATTAGTGTTGAGCCTTTAAATATACTTCCTCCCTGCACAACTCTATGTCCTACAGCATTGATTTCATCTAAAGATTTAATAACTCCAACTTTTTCATCTGTTAAAGAAGCTAAAACTGATTTCATAGCTTCTGAATGAGTAGGTAACGGATTTGTATATGTAACTTCTATTCCTGTCGCGGTTTTGTGCTTATGGAAAGAATCCGAAAGTCCTATTTTTTCACAATTTCCTTTTGCTAATACTTCTTCTGTTTCCATATCAATTAACTGATATTTAAGAGAAGAACTTCCACAGTTAATAACTAATACTTTCATTTAAATTACTCCTTTATTCTATATTCCTTATATTAAGGTCGATTTAACGAAATTATTCTATCATTATTCCACACATTTTTCAATATATGAATTCTTATCTTCATTACTTCATAGTTTTCATCTGGAAAAATCATTACTTTTATATCTTTCCATTAGTTTTTTAAATTCATTTGGCCTTTTTGAATATGCTCTATGGCTTATTTGTTCCACTCCTTCAATATTTTTGGTGTATATCAATTGAGGTTCAACTGCGTCACCTTCAAATAATGTTTTTGCTTCCTCTCTTGTAAGCTCATATATCGCGTAAACGTCCCATTCTTTTGCATCATACTTTATTTTACCATAACTAGATGGGTCGAACAAATATACTGTTTTATTCTCATCTTGCGAGATCAAACCGCATATAACATGCCCTCCTGATGCAGAAGATGGTTGGGCTACATTACATTTAATCCATGTAAAATGCATAAAAGATATACACTGGAAAATCCCTTTATCCTTTATTGCAGGATCTTCTGCAAGCACACACATAACTATGTGTGCCGCCAGCGCTCTTTCTATGCATTCAGCACAATCTTTTCCTTTAAAATCAGAAAGTTTTGCTAACCTTTCGCCACTATTTGTATCTTCATAAAACACCTTATCTGCATTATCATGACTTTGGGTAGTGCCAAAATAATTAGTTACACATTCATATACATGTCCTAAAAGATATGTTATCATTTTTGCCGGGGGAGTTTCTGAAGATTCCAATATTTCTTCATCTAGCGAATTTTGTAAATTATTTAGCATTTCACAAATACATTTCTCATCAGGATAAATGCAAAGTCCAGGAATAAGCTCACCATCGTACCTTCTACCTGCTCTCTGATATATCTTTAAATCAGGTCTTAAAAAGTAATCCATGCAAACAGAATTATGTAAGGTATCTACATCTTTTTGAGTAGTCTGGCTGCTTTTTATCATATCATTATATGTTTTTAATAAGTTTATTCTCATTAACTACCCCCCTCATTTTTATTTAACTAAATTTCTATACTAGTTACATTGACATTATAACATATATTTGCCTTGTTTCCAAGCTTAAGCCACAAAAATTATCTTTCTGCGGTTACTTGTCAACTACATAAAATAATATAACAGTTAGCAACCGCCTCTCTTGATTATTTCGTCACGAATCATAGC
>CAZVVZ010000120.1:0-3763 GCA_964631135.1 uncultured Eubacteriales bacterium | reverse complement strand
GAATATTTGCAGAAAGACTTCCCGTATTTTTTTAAAGTCTTTCGTCGCAAATCCTAAGCTCCGATAAAACATATATCTTATTTTATACACTCTGATGGGTAACATTTTTTGATTTTCCTATCAACATAAAATTTACCTTTTATGCTAATCTCTGATCCGGCTTATGAGGAGCCTTCTTATTCTTTCTTAAAGGTGTTCTGTTCTCGTTATATATAATCTCCGGCTTTGCACCCTCTAAAATACATTCCTTAGTTATTATAACCTTTTCGATATTATTAGAAGATGGTATATCGTACATAATATCAAGCATTATTTCTTCCAAAATAGCTCTTAAACCTCTGGCACCTGTCTTTCTTTCAATAGCACGTTTTGCAACCGCTTCTAGGCTTCCCTCTTTAAACTCTACCAAGACATCATCATATTCAAACAATTTTTGATATTGCTTAACAAGTGCATTTTTAGGTTTTGTAAGTATCTCAACAAGAGCATTTTCATCTAATTGATGCAATGTTGCGACAATAGGAAGTCTTCCGATAAATTCAGGAATCAACCCAAACTTTACTAAGTCCTGGGGCTGTAACTGCTCTAAAGTCTCGCTTAAGTCCATGTCTTTTTTACTATCACTCGTTGTGCCAAAGCCAATAGCCTTTTTGCCAAGTCTTTCAGTGATAACTTTTTCTAATCCGTCAAAAGCTCCTCCACAAATAAATAATATATTAGAAGTATTTATCTGTAGGAACTCTTGATGAGGATGCTTTCTCCCACCTTGAGGCGGTACAGAAGCTACCGTACCTTCCAAAATCTTAAGTAATGCTTGCTGAACTCCTTCACCGCTTACATCTCTTGTAATAGAAGGATTTTCGCTTTTTCTCGTAATTTTATCAATCTCATCAATATAAATAATTCCTCGTTCTGCAAGTTCTATATCATAATCTGCTGCTTGAATAAGTCTTAAAAGGATATTTTCAACATCCTCCCCAACATACCCGGCTTCTGTAAGAGTAGTTGCATCAGCTACAGCAAAAGGAACATTCAATATTCTTGCCAATGTCTGAGCCAGAAAAGTCTTACCGGATCCTGTAGGGCCAAGCATCAATATATTACTTTTTTGTATCTCTACGTCCCCAGTATCTTCATCATTGATTCTTTTATAATGGTTATAAACCGCAACAGCCAATATCTTTTTTGCTTTTTCTTGACCTATTACATACTGGCTTAAAATGTCATAAATTTCTTTTGGCTTAGGAATTTCTCCTAATTCAGGAAGAGTAGAATAATCTTCTATCTCATCTCCAATTATTTCATTGCACAAAGTAACACATTCATCACATATATATACACCGGGTCCGGCAACCAATCGCTTTACCTGTTCTTGTGCCTTACCGCAAAATGAACATTTTACCTGTCTTCTATCTTCATATTTAGGCATCTATTATCCCTCTTTTCTTTTGACTAAAAAGCTTTACAGAATTGCATCAATGAGTCCATACTCTTTAGCTTCTTCAGCAGACATAAAGAAATCTCTTTCACAATCAACTTGAATTTTTTCAAGTGGCTTGCCTGTTCTTTCACTTAAAATCTTATTGATCTTATCTTTTATCTTTAAAATCTGCTCAGCTTGGATTTTAATATCTGTTGCTTGTCCCTTCGCTCCGCCTAGAGGCTGATGAATCATAATTTCACTATTAGGCAATGCAAATCTTTTCCCTTTAGCACCTGCAGCCAGTAAAAATGCTCCCATGCTTGCAGCCATACCAACACAAATTGTAGATACATCAGGTTTAATATGGTTCATTGTATCGAATATAGCAAATCCGTCCGTAACAGAGCCTCCAGGGCTATTTATATAAATATTTATGTCTTTGTCCGGATCTTCAGCAGCTAAAAACAACAACTGAGCAACAACTAAAGAAGCAGTAGCCTGATTTATTTCATCTCCTATAATTATTATTCTTTCCTTTAACAAACGTGAAAAAATATCATATGATCTTTCACCACGGCTTGTTTGCTCTATAACATAAGGTACTAAATTACTCATCTAAACTCCTCCTTTGTAAATACATATTATTCTTGTCAAAGCACAAAAGTTCTTAAAAAATAACCCCCTCAATCGGCTCTGTCGACAACTCTTCAAAAATCGAGAGCCAATATCCAAGCTCCCACATTTTAGGGAGCTGCCGACAAAGTCGACTGAGAAGGTAAGCTTTCCCTACAAACTCTTACTTACTATTCAGCAGCCTCAGCCTTTGGCTTTCTTCCTCTCTTTTTAGGGGCCTCAGCCACTTCTTCTTTAGCTTCTTCTGTATCAGAAGCCTTTTTAGTTGCTTTTTTTGTAGTTTTCTTAGCAGCCTTTTCTTCATGATCATGACAATCACAAACTTCTTCGGTAATTTTAGCATTAGAAACTATAAAATCAGCAATTTTCTTAACTTTAATTTCTTGTTCGAAATACTTAATATCTTCAGGCTTTAAACTGTTTCTAAACATATCGGATTTTTCACCGTAATTCTTAGCCATTTCTTCAATTTTAGCATCAACATCTTCTTGTGATGCAGAAATGTTTTCAACCTCGCCCAATTTTTCAAGTGTAAGTTGAACTCTTACTCTTTCTTCAGCCTGTTCTCTAAACTGAGCCTTAAAAGTATTTAAATCCATATTAAGCATAGTTAAGTACATTTCAAGCTTCATACCCTGCATCTGTAGTCTCCAGCTATAATCCTGAACTATGTTGTCAACTTCAGTGTCAATCATAACTGCAGGCACATCAATCTTAGCTTCCTTTGCAACAGCACGAATTGCATCATCTTCAACCTGAAGTTTCATATTATTTTCATTTTTTTCTATAGCCTTTTTCTTGATATCTTCACGTAATTCCGCTAATGTATCAAATTCGCTTACATCTTTAGCAAATTCGTCATCTAATTCAGGTAATTCTTTACATTTAATAGAATTTAATGTAACTCTGAACATTGACATCTTTCCTGCCAAATCTGCAGAATGATATTCGTCTGGGAACTTAACATCAATTTCTCTTGTTTCAGAAACTTTCATGCCGATAAGCTGTTCTTCAAAACCCGGAATAAACTGACCGCTGCCGATAGTCAATTCAAAATTTTCTCCTTTTCCTCCGTCAAAAGCTACTCCATCAACAAATCCTTCAAAATCAATATTTGAAATATCGCCGTCTCGAAGTTCTCTATCTTCAACAGTAATTAAACGAGAATTTTTATTCCTCATTGACTCAATCTCAGCATCAATATCTTTTTCTTCAACATTATGTACTTTTTTAATAACTTCTATACCCTTATATTTCCCTAATTCTACTTCAGGTTTAACATAAATCTCGGCTGTAAAAATCATATCTTGTCCATTAGCAATTTGAATAATGTCAACATTCGGATGGCTAACCGGTTCTAATTTATTTTCAAGAATTGCTGCTTCATAAGCAGGTTGTGCAACAATATCAAATGCATCCTCAAACATAATTTCTTTTCCGTATGTTCTTTCAATAATATTCCTAGGGGCTTTTCCTTTTCTAAAGCCTGGGATACTTATCTTTGGCGCATTTTTCTTAAAAGCTTTATCTACCGCTGCATCAAAATCCTTAGCAGGAACAGTAATTTCAACCTTTACTTTATTCGCTTCTAATTTTTCTACTTTTGAACTCATTAAAAAAACTTCCTTTCATTTTTACATTTTTACGACTAATTCTATCACAGAGAAATAATTTGGTCAAGAGATTTTCACTTATATATTTTTTACC
>CAZVVZ010000119.1:0-3821 GCA_964631135.1 uncultured Eubacteriales bacterium | reverse complement strand
CTTCAAGAGCCTTAAGAACAGTGTTGACACCTGTTTTTTCATCTCCGCTTGTTTCGTTTAATAGCTTTTCAACCTTAGGAATAATATTTACATATGCTGTACCACCGCCGGCTACAATACCTTCTTCAACAGCGGCCTTAGTAGCAGACAAAGCATCTTCAATTCTAAGTTTCTTTTCCTTCATTTCAACTTCTGTTGCAGCACCGACTTCAATAACGGCAACTCCGCCAGACAACTTTGCAAGTCTTTCTTGAAGTTTTTCTTTATCAAACTCAGATGTTGTGTCTTCAATCTGAAGTCTTAATTGAGATACTCTATTTTTAATTTTTGAACTGTCCCCCATACCATCTATAATAATAGTATTGTCTTTTTGAACTTTTACCTGACGTGCACGACCAAGCTGAGCTAGCTGTGTTTCCTTAATATCGAATCCAAGTTCCTCACTTATTAACTGACCGCCAGTTAGGATCGCAATATCTTCAAGCATTGCTTTTCTTCTGTCACCAAATCCTGGTGCCTTTACAGCAACACATTGGAATGTTCCTCTTAATTTATTTACAACTAATGTAGATAATGCTTCACCTTCAACATCATCAGCAATAATAACAAGCTTTTTGCCTTGCTGAACGATTTGTTCAAGTAACGGCAATACGTCTTGAATATTACTAATCTTTCTATCTGTTATTAAGATATAAGGGTCTTCCATAACAGCTTCCATTTTTTCCGTATCTGTTACCATATATGCAGAAATATATCCTCTATCGAATTGCATACCTTCAACAACATTTAAGTTTGTTCCCATTGTCTTAGATTCTTCAATAGTAATAACTCCGTCATTAGATACCTTTTCCATAGCATCAGCAATTAAGTTTCCTACTTCATCATCGTTTGCTGAAATAGCTGCCACTCTGGCAATGTCTTCTTTACCTGCTACGTTTGTGCTTATTTCATGAATTCCTGCTACAGCAACATCAATAGCTTTATTTATACCACGACGTAAAATCATTGGATTAGCACCTGCTGCAACATTCTTTAATCCTTCACGAACTAAAGCCTGAGCAAGTAGAGTAGCAGTAGTAGTACCATCACCTGCAACATCGTTAGTTTTAGTTGCAACCTCTTTTACGAGTTGAGCTCCCATATTTTCAAAAGGATCTTCAAGTTCAATTTCCTTTGCAATAGTTACACCATCATTTGTGATTAGAGGTGCACCGAATTTTTTATCCAACACTACATTTCTTCCTTTTGGACCTAATGTAACTTTTACAGTATCAGCAAGCTTGTTTATACCTGCTTCCATACTACGTCTTGCATCAGCTCCATAACTTATATCTTTAGCCATAATATTTTCCTCCTTATAACTTTTTATTATTGAATTACACTAATTTTCAATTATACCTAAAACATCAGACTGCCTTAAAACTATGTATTCTTCGCCATCAAGTTTTATTTCAGTACCTGCATATTTTCTGGCAATAACTTTTTCACCGACTTTTAATTCCATTTTTACTTCCTTACCGTCTATCATTCCTCCCGGTCCTACTGCAATTACTTCAGCCATTTGAGGTTTTTCTTTAGCACTTCCTGCTAAGATAATGCCACTCTTAGTAGTCTCTTCAGCCTCAGCCATTTTTAAAACTACCATTTCTCCTAAAGGTTTAATTTTCATATATATTTCGTCTCCTTTCAACCATTCTTTCAAATTAGCACTCTTTAATATCGACTGCTAATTGTAATTATATTCATAAAAAAATATTCATCAATTCCATATATTCGTCAGAATTGATGAATATTCCAAAAAAACTCTAAAATTCTTTAAAAATCTTTTTTTTTCTTGAAATTCCTTTTTGGATAATTAAATTTTTTTATAGTTATCATATCCATCTTTTAAATTATATACATTTGAATATCCAAGTTCTCCTAGCTTTTTTACTGCCGCAATGCTACGGATTCCCTGAGAGCATACGACAATTATATTCTTATTTTTATTTAAATTAAGCTTTGTTAAATCATTTATACTGATGTTTATGGCTCCGAGGATATGACCCACACCAAAGTCTTTTACATCACGTATATCCACTACTGCCGCACCGTTTTTTATTAGGCGATTGGCTTCATGGCCAGAAATGTTTTTAGTCATATATATCCCCTCAATTAAATAATATGCTACTTACTAAATTAAGTTGCGATAATAGGAAAAAAAGAATATATTGTAGTGGGTGATATATATGTTTGAAAACAAAAAAATATTTATATTGGGTATGGCAAGAAGTGGCTATTGCGCGGCAAAATTATTAAAAAAACATGATAATGAAATTTTAATTACTGATGCAAAGCCTCAAAACGACGAGCATGTAAGAGAACTTAATGAACTTGGGGTTAAGTTTATACAGACTGAAAAACCTGAAGAATTACTGGATAGTTCTTTTGATTGTGTTATAAAAAATCCGGGAATAAAGATAGATCATCCTGTATGTGTCAAAGCGAAAAATCTTGGAATTACGGTTACTAATGAAGTAGAAGTGGCATACAGTTTTCTCCCAAAAGATATAAAAATTATTGGAATCAGTGGCTCGAACGGGAAAACCACTACTACAACTATGATTTATGAAATACTGAAAAAAGCCGGGTTGCCTGCAATATTAGGAGGTAATATCGGATACCCTGTGTGCTCTTTAGTGGATATTACTAAATCGGGAGATATTTTAGTTTTAGAAATTTCTTCTCATCAATTACATGATATTATAAATTTTAAAACAGACATTAGTGTACTTACAAATTTAAGTGAAGTGCATATCGACCACTTTGGTACATATGACTACTACAAAGAGCAAAAAATTAAGATTTTCAATAAGCATACTAATAATGATATAGGTATTATAAATAAAGATAACAAGGACTCTATGGAATATATAAATAAAATCAATTCTTCTAAGCTTTTCTTTTCGTCAACAAGTAATGCGGATTGCTATATAAAAGATAATGCTATTTACTATAGAGAAGATAAAGTATTAGAATTAGATAGTATTTTATTAAAAGGTATTCACAATTATGAAAATATTATGTGTGCCGTTATGGTCGTAAAGCAAATTGGTGTTAGCAATAATACTATTTTAGAAGTGTTGAAGGATTTTAAAGGAGTTGAGCACAGGCTGGAATATGTTGGTAATGTAAAAGGCAGAATATTTTATAACGATTCTAAGGCTACTAATGTAAAATCTACTCAAGTTGCATTATCTGCATTCAATGGGCCAACTATTTTATTATTAGGCGGATTGGACAGAGGCCATTCGTTTGACGGACTAAAAGAATATTTAAAAAACACAAAAAGAATAGTCACATTTGGTGAAACCAAAGAAAGAATAAAAAAGTTTGCTGATGAGTTAAAAATACCGTGTGATGTCGTAAATACATTAAAAGAGGCTGTGGATACGGCATATAGAAGTTCAAGTGACGGTGATGTTATCTTGCTTAGTCCGGCTTGTGCTTCGTGGGATCAGTATAAGTGCTTTGAAGACAGGGGAATTGAGTTTAAGGAGTGTGTGAAAACGATTATTCAAAGTTAAAACGATTTAAGAAAAAATGAAGATTAGTAGAGTCTTATATTATATGGTTACCGTTTAGAGTACCGTAAAAAAATAATATATATGTTTTATCGGAACTCAGGATTTGCGACGAAAGACTTTAAAAAAATATGGGAAGTCTTTCTGCAAATATTCGTTCCTTTCAAAACATATATATTATTTTTTTACGGCACTCTAAACGGTAACATAAAATTATATCTAAGTTTGATGGGAGTTAATATGACAAAAGAATATTTT
>CAZVVZ010000118.1:0-3869 GCA_964631135.1 uncultured Eubacteriales bacterium | reverse complement strand
AAATTCTGAGTTCCGATAAAACATATATATTATTTTCATATAAAGTAACCTGACCAGTGACGGAAAATTTTTTTAAAAACGGATTTCCTATTTTACGAGGAGGTGTACTCTTTTTGACTGTATATGTGGATCAAATGTTTTTAGAAAATTTTATAATGAATTATATTATTTTGTATTCCACATCGAAATTTTCCGGAGTTAGCAGTAGATGGTATAGGTTATCTGTAGGGGCTTTTATTGGTGCAGTATATGTAATATTAAGTTACATATTCGGATTTTATGATAGTACTCTTATAAGTATTAAAATTTTATTGGCAGTTATTATGATTTTTGCATCGTTTAAGATAAAAAACATTAAAGATTTTTTTAAAGCTCTATTATTTTTCTTTGGAATAACATTTCTTATAGGTGGAGCAAGTATTGGCATTGCATTTTTAGCAAATTTTTCTATGATAGAAGAAGGAGGAGTCTTATATGTTGAAGAATTTCCGGTGTTAGTGATTGCTTTAGGATGTGCGGTTAGTATTATTATAATTAAGTGGATTTGTGTATTTTTGAAGAAAAAAATTAACTTAGCAGAGTTTTTATATGATATAGAAATAAGAATTTTTGATAGGAAAATTTCCACTACGGCTCTTTTTGATTCCGGGCATAATGTAAAAGAACGATTTACGGAGTATCCTGTTATAATAGTTGAAAATTGCATATTAAAGGAACTTGTCCCCGGAGAAATTATTGAAAAAATAAGTTGCAACGACTTTGAATTTGAAGAAAAGTGGAGACGACGATTAAGACTCATCCCAATTTCTACTGTTAGTAGTCAGAATGAAGTAATAATTGGATTTAGAGCGGATGAGTGCATTATACATACAGGTTGTGAAAATAAGCATATAGGCAATTTGGTTGTTGCAGGATGCGAAAGGACATTAGACAGAGAAGGAAGGTATTTTGCACTGATGGGAAACATAATAGAATAATTAGGACTGAAAGAGCTCCCCTAAATAGTAAATACCTTATTTTAAATATATAAGGTATTTGCTTTTGGGGGAGTTTTTTGTAAATCCTAGTCTAATTAGTAACTGATTTTTGACATATTTTCCATATTATTGATACCACTGGTATTTCCATTATTAGTAATTTGACTTGTTAAGCCACTTGCATCAATTTCTTCAGGCATTTTATTATTTTGGGTAGAATTACCATTGTCCATCCTATTTATTGTTTGATTGATTTGTTGAGGAGAGCTATTATTATTTTTCATAGTACTATTTTTGCCTGTCCAATTATTTGAAACTCCCATTACACTTACAAAAAGTACTAAGCATGCCAAACCTAAAAATACAGCAATCCAATTTTTATTATTCATGTTTAATCCCATTCCTTTCATTTAAATCTAAGTAGACGTTACCAGTAACATTTTGGCTAGACTACTATATGAAATAAGATATATGTTTTAAAAGGAACGAATATTTGCCGAAAGACTTCCCGTATTTTTTTAAAGTCTTTCGTCGCAAATCCTGAGTTCCGATAAAACATATATCTTACTTCATGTACTCTGACCAGCAGCAGGTAGTCTGACTAGTAACTTTAACATAACTATCATGATGAATAGTATTTGCAATTTTAATAAAAATATGTTATAGAAATTATAAAGTACATTATTTTACAAAGGAGGAGGAAAACATGAGTTTTTTAATTTTAATTGTATCACTTGTAATTATTGTAATTTCAGCAGATAAACTTATTGACTCATCTTCTAAAATTGCAAGGCACTATGGAGTTCCGGTTTTTATAATAGGTATTTCAATAATTGCTTTTGGAACTAGTGCACCGGAATTAGTTGTAGGCATTATTTCTTCAGTTAGTGGAGATAATGCACTTTCTTATGGAAACATAATTGGGAGTTGCATAAACAATACTGCTTTAATTTTGGGCATTACAGCTATTATTGTTACAGTATCTGTTTCAGAGAAAATTTTAAAAAGAGAAATGCTGATGCTTACAGCAGTTGAATTAGTATTGTTAGCTTTTTCGTTTAATGGAACTTTATCAAGAATAGACGGAATAATTCTGGTTATATTAGGGATTGCTTTTATCTGCTATTTAATAAAAGGCACGAAAAGCAATACCGAATCTGAGGATGCTACATCTGCTGTAAAATTAGAGAAAAAAGAAGTACTGGAAAAATGGGCTATAATGATAATTAGTCTTTGCGCACTTATTTTCAGCGGACAACTTATTGTTGATTCAAGTCAAGCAATAGCAGCAGACTTTGGGATAGAACAATCCGCAATAGGTCTTACATTGATTGCACTTGGGACAACAATGCCTGAGCTTGTTACAAGTATTGCAGCGGCTAGAAAGAAAGAAAATGATATTATACTCGGGAATATTATAGGCAGCAATATTTTTAACATTCTTATAATATTAGGCACTGCAGCTACTATTCACCCTATAACAATAAATTTCATTGATCCGGTACACATAGCTGATTCTCTATTCGTAGAAGTAGGAATAATGATTTTTATCAATATATTTGTTTATGCAATTATGGCATTCCGCAGAAAGGTATCTAAATTTTCAGGAGTATTATTGCTTTTAATATATGCAATGTATATGGCTAATCAAATATGTTCGTTACCGACAAAATAATAAGGAGAAAAACAATGGATACAAATAAAGAAAAATATACATTTGATGATTTTGTAGAAATAATTAGGACATTACGTTCGGAAAATGGCTGCCCCTGGGACAGGGAGCAGACACATAAAAGTCTTAGGAAGAATTTAATAGAAGAGTCTTATGAATTTATACAGGAAGTAGACTCAAATTCTGAAGAAGGAATGTGTGAGGAGTTAGGAGATGTACTGCTTCAAGTTTTATTACATTCTCAAATTGCGAAAGATGAAGGGAGCTTTACGATAGATGATGTAATAGATGGTATTGCAAAAAAAATGATTTTTAGGCATCCTCATGTGTTTGGCGAAAAAAAAGCGACTAATTCAGAGGAAGCATTAAAATTTTTTAATCAAAGTAAAAATAAAGAAAAAAGTTTAAAAAGTAAGGCAGAAGAAATAGGACATGTTCCACAAGAGTTACCGGCTTTAATAAAGAGTTATAAGATGTATTCGAAGCTTGAAAAAATTCAACCGGCAATATTTACAGGAAAATTTGAAGATTATATTAAGAAGGTAAAAGAAGAACTTGGTGAATTGGAAAAAGCTTATGACAATAAAGATACTGAAAATTTTGAAGAAGAATTGGGCGACGTGCTAACTACCGTTGTTTCTTTAGGCCATACTATGAATATAGACTCGGAAATTGCATTAAATAAAAATTTTATGAAAATATTAAATAGGATAAGAATAATAGAAGAAAAATTTTTAAAAGAAGGCGAAAAGCTAGATAATATAATGCCTGAGGAGTTTATTACATATTGGGAAAGTGCGAAAAGCCTTGAAAAATAACATTTTTTCAAAAAAAAGAAGGATATTAGTGAAACATGGAGAATTATAACTATGAAAATGCCGGAAAATCTTACCGGTGGAAGAAAATTTTATAGGAGGAATGAAAGATGAACAAAGCAGATTTAGTTTCTATGATCGCTGCAAAGAGCAATTTAACAAAGAAGGATTCTGAAAGTGCATTAAACGCATTTGTTGAAACAGTACAAACTGCACTTAAGAAAGGTGAAAAAATTCAGCTAGTTGGATTTGGAACATTTGAAGTTCGTAAGAGAGCTGCAAGAACAGGTATTAACCCTAGAACAAAAGAATCAATAAAGATTCCTGCAACAAAGGCTCCTGTATTTAAAGCTGGTAAAGCATTAAAAGATTCTTGCAAATAAGAATTGGTTAATCCCTCCAAGT
>CAZVVZ010000117.1:0-3906 GCA_964631135.1 uncultured Eubacteriales bacterium | reverse complement strand
GTTTCCTGTGAATATTCGCATCTTTTAAACTATATGACATCTGTGCTATTTTTTTCAGTAGCCTTGTAAAAAGCTCCTTTTTTCCGTTTTATTTTTTCTTATCAAAGAATACCGCATCTGTATAGTTTGAAATCCCACCATACTGCTTAATTGCCACTTTACCATTCTTTGCATTATTCATTTTTATTTCAAGCTGATTTTTTTCACAGTTAATTTTCTCTTTATTGATATTCTCAATTTGTATTATCTGTTTTAGAATCCCGGTAACCTTTGAAATAGAATCTTTTAAAATCGCTATATTGCTGCTCTCAACCTCAAGCTCATCCAAAGATTTAACCTCATATATCGTTTTTATGTCATCTGTAATCGCTTCAAACTGGGAATCAAGTGTCACAATCAAATCTATTTTTTCCTGTTTCTTATCAATCAATTCCAGTAAAGCTTCCATATCTCGAGCTTCTATAACATTAGTCTGCTGTTGTGTTAATAAGTATATTTCATTTAACTGTTCATATTTATTTTCCGCCAAACTTATTAAATTATCAACGACTCTATACAAATTCACCAATAATAACACCTCATTTTATACTTCTTGTATTTTACTTTTCCCGGACTGCTTAATTCTAGCATCCTTCATAGCCTCTGACCATGCATCTCTTAGCTGTACAACAAACCCTTCAACCTCATCTAATATACTGGTTTGCTTTTTTACGTTAGCTTCAATAAGCCTATCCAAGAAATATGTATATAGATCATATAAATTCTTAGAAATATCATATTTCATATCAAGTGTTGCCCTAAGTTCTCTAATAATAGCCTCTGCCTTGCATATATACACATTTGTTTTTTCAAAGTCTTTATCTTCAATAGCCACTTTAGAGAAACGAATCGCTTTTATACAGCCATTATATAACATTAACGTTAACTCTTCCGGAGTTGCTGTCATAATAGAATTCTGTTGATATTGATAAACCGCATTATTAAGTGCCATACATTCGCCTCCATACAAAATTTAAAAACCTATAAATTAGCTACTGCTAAGCATGCTTGTTAAAGATTCACTTTGAGAGTTCATCTCGCTTATTGCCTCTTCCATCGCAGCAAACTGCTCATAATATCTTTCTTCTAAAGTTTCCAAGCGCTCTTCTAACTTACTTATCTGCTCTTTCTTTCTCTTTAAAGCCTGACCCAAAGTACTGCTATCAACAATATTAGATACCGAACCTGCCTTATCAATAATACTGTTCATAGTACTCGTTGAAATGTCATAAAGTTTTACTGCAAAGCCCTTTTCTGAAGAATCATATTTTGCGCCATCCTTAATTCCCATCAATGATAGTGCATCATTTCCTTCAACTGAGTTAAGCTGCATATCTACACCCTTCGTGGAATTAAACAAAATTTTTCCGCTAGTGTATGTAACAGATATTGTGCCTTCTCCAAAGTTTTTATCAAATTCTGCCTTTAAATAATCCTCGAATTCATTAACACCGCTACTGGTGCTTAAATCAAACCCTTTTGTAAATGTTATATTTACTTTTTTGCCACCATATGTAACTGAAAAAGATTTGCCTGAAATCGAATCCTCACTCAAGTTAGTTGCATCAATCTTCCCACCTTGTACCTGAGAAGCAGTATTCGCAAATAACCCGGCAACACCATCTATATCATCTTTTATTGCCTGTTTTAATGTTTCCTCATCTATTGTTAACTTACCATTATTTTCAGTATTAACCGAATCATAAGACGAAGTAGAAATACCTATCTGAAATAAAGACGAAATAGAAGAACTGCTAACCATCGATGTAACAGCTGAGCGCATGCTTGTTATAGCGCTTTGAAGAGTAGAATCTCTTTTTAAGATTCCCTGTTTAGCCTTTGCTTCCCACTGTTCCTCCTGAGTATCAGAAAGACTTTCTCTTTCTTCATCTGTAAGAGGCTCATAATCGCTCTTTTCCTCTTTATAATATTTGTTAAGTGTTCCTAATAAATCATTGTACGAATCTACAAAGCCTTTAATTTTGTCATAAATTTCATCAACATTTTTAGAAACAGCTATAGAAACTTCCTCGCCTTCTTGAGCCTCTAAAAATGTCATTGATACCCCGTTATAAGTAAAATTATTAGAAGATACCGCAACATCTTCTGCAGTTTCTCCATCAGGAGCACTTATATCGAATATCGCATTTTGACCTAAACTCATGTTCTGAGATAAGAAAGAACTGTCATCAGATTTTATTCCTAAACTTTTCCAAAAATCGCTACTTCCGCCAACAGACAATTCCCTACCTGCACCATATGAGTCTCTGTTTATAATAACACTTTCCTGAGTATTACTATACCTAATGCTTATATCTATGTCTGTGTCTTTATTTAATGTAGAAAAAACTGTGCTTATAGTATCAGTCTTATTAAACGTAAAGTCTTTACCATTTACGTTAATTGTAACTTCATCATTAACGAATGCACTGTCTTGCAATAATCCGTTAGTTCCGCCTAAAGTTTTACTTGTATCGAAAGCCGAACTTGCGCCATCTTCTATTCCCATCATACTAAGTGCATCATTATCACTGTCACTTACTGAAAATGTAATTGGCATTTTTAATGATGTTGTACTGGAAAAAGTAGCACTAAAATTAGTCCTAGCTCCACTAGCGACTACTTGTATCTGACCTGAACCAAATGCATCATCAATTTTTTTCTGAAGCAAGTCTTTAAAATTTGTTGCTGCACTAGTTCCTGAAAAAGTTCCTTCATTTTCACCGAACTTTATAGTCTTAGTTTCTCCATTATATGTAATATTGAACTCTTTACCGGAAAAATCAATAGAATTGGACATCTTTGTACTGCTTATTTTACGTGACATCTGTTCTCCCGATAAAGTAGTCTGAGTTGCCAGCTGTTTAACCTCAACCCTATATACACCTTCCTGTGCATCAGTGGTTGCCGTTGCAGAAACGATATTAGAATTAGATGAACTTGCGGTATAAGATTTATATGTTCCCTGCAATTTCATATTGAGAGCTTCATTTCTAAAGGAAAGCAATTTTGAGTTAACATCAAGAAGTGCTTCTCTTTGCCATTCTATTTTTGTTTGCTCTTTTTCTAGTTCATCTAGTGGCGTTCTTTCAGCTTCCATCAACTGTTCAATCATGCTCTCTGTGTCCATGCCGGTAGCAAGCCCGGTTACCCTGTTTATTGTTGACATGCCGAATTCCCCTTTCACTCAAGATTATCTACTATGATCAAATAGTAAACCAGTTATTTCCTCCATCTTTTCTGCGAACTCAATTGCCTCCTCTGAAGGTATTTCTACAATAACTTTTTCACTTTCTTTTTCGACAACCTTAATGGAAATCTTATTCAACCCGATACCTGAACTTTCATGAACCTTAAATTCAATAGAAGTATCGATTTTCTCAAGTTCTTTGTTCATTTTTTCAACAATTTCCTTGACTTTTTGATTTTCCTTTTCAGTTGGCTCTTGAGTTTTAGACGTTTCTTTTTCGACTTTTTCTTCATGAACTTCAGCCTTTTTAGCACTGGTCATTGAAGCATTATCAACATAACGTCTTGTATCATTCATTTCTACTTTCATACTACACACCTCCATGTGTGAAATCTACTCCTACATTAGTTATATCGGTCAAGTCCTCAATAAACTTTAGCTTTTTTCCATATTTTATGGTTACTATCGTTGCTATTCATACGAAAATAGTATATATGTTTTTAAAGGAACGAATATTTGCAGAAAGACTTCTCCTAATTTTTTTAGAAGTCTTTCGTCGCAAATCCTGAGTTCCGATAAAACATATATACTATTTTCGTATACTAGTTCTCTATCATTACCGCATGGGGTACTTCTTTTTTAGGGTAAAAAGCACTACTGTAAAATGGGCTGAAAAA
>CAZVVZ010000116.1:0-3925 GCA_964631135.1 uncultured Eubacteriales bacterium | reverse complement strand
CCACGGATTCATATTGTGCCTCCTCAATTTTTTCTATTTATATTATCACATTTAAGTACCAATTACAAGTGGTATTGACAAAATAAGTTACTGGTCAGACTACCTGCTGCTGGTCAGAGTAGATGAAATAATTACAGTTCATACTGGTAATAAAAACTGTATGTGCAAAACAAGGGCAGAAAACCTTTTTCGGATTTTCCACCCTCACTATTTCTAATATTTTTTAGTTGCTGCTTCCTCTTTTCCGAAATTAGCAACTGTCATCGCATACTTTCTTAACTTGTCATATGCCATAGCATTTATACTGCCCTTTGGATAAGTACCATCTTTCTTTTTCTTTCCGGCAGGAATACCTGTTAATATTTCAATACCTTCATCTATAGTCTTAACCGGCCAAATATGGAATTTACCTTCACGAACGGCTTCAATAACTTCGTCTTTTAAATGTAAATTTTTAACGTTTTGAATAGGAATGATAACTCCCTGCTCACCCGTTAATTTCCTAGCTTTACATACATCAAAGAAGCCTTCTATTTTATGAGTTGCACCACCTATCGGCTGTATCTCACCTTTCTGATTAACAGAGCCGGTAACTGCAATTCCTTGGTTAATCGGTGCATCAGCCAAACTAGACAATATTGCATAAATCTCAGTGCTGGATGCACTATCTCCATCAACTCCGCCATATAGCTGTTCAAAGCATAAGCTTGCTGTTAATGCCAACGGCAGATTTTGAGCATATTTTTCACCTATATATGCACTTAAAATTAAAACACCCTTAGTATGAGAAGTTCCACTCATATCTGCTTCTCTTTCTATATTCACAATCCCAGACTTTCCAATAAAAGTATTAGCTGTGATTTTAGATGGCTTTCCAAACATACAATCGCCCAAATCAAGCACTGATAGTCCATTTATCTGTCCAACTGCCTTTCCTGATGTATCAACCATAATAGTATTATCCAAAATCATTTCCTGCATTCTCTTGTCATAATTATTTACACGATTCAATTTCTCAATCATTGCCTTCTTTACATGACTTGCGGAAACCATTTCAGCTTTTTCGGTAGATGCCCACATAGCTGATTCAGTCAAAATTTGAATCAGGTCTGTAAACCTTGTAGATAATTTTTTCTGGTCATCAGCAATTTGAGAAGCATATTCGCAAACAGCGGCAACCCCACTTGGATCAAAAGGTAAAGTTTGGTCTTTTTCGCAAAAGGCACTAACAAATGCAGCAACCTTTTTTAAGTTGGCTATGTTATTATCCATTTCTTCTTCAAACTCAACTTTTACCTTAAATAATTTAGTAAAATCGTCATCAGCTTCCCACAACAAATGATAAATATCAGGTGTACCAACCAAAATAACTTTCACATTAAGTGGAATTGCTTCAGGCTTTAGACCGGAAACCGGAATAGCCGTCAGCTGATCTTTCATATTTTCAATAAGTATTTCACCTGTTTTTAAGCATCGCTTTAATGCTTCCCATGACATAGAATTTAATAAAACATCTTTTACCTGTAAAATTAAATATCCGCCATTAGCTTTATGTAATAATCCGGGCTTAATCTTAGTATAATCTGTAGTCATAGCACCGAACTCATTATCGTACTCTGTTTTCCCAACTAAATTATGAAAAGTCGGATTGTAGTCAACAACTATTGGCGCACCTTTAGTCTTTGAATTATCTACGAATAGGTTTACTTTATAGTTTTTAACCGGAGAGTCATTTTCTTTTTTCAGTACATTTTGTAAAAGCATTTGAGCTTCTTCCGGAATTTCTTCTTCCTCAAATTTATCTATATTCTCTAAAATATCCTTCTGTACCTCATACAGATAATTAACAATTTTAGGATATTCTTTATACTTTGTCATTAAATCATCTACATGAACACCTACCGCAAATAAAGCCGTCTGGTTTTCCCATTCTTCAATATTTTCCTCTGTCTGCTTTTCCAGTTCTTTAATTTTGCGAATAGTCTCCATGGTTTTTAATTGAACTTTACCAGACTTAGCCATAATCTTATTTTTTACTTGGTCGTCTAGGGCATTAAACTCTTCCTCACTTAATGCCTGACCATTTATTATAGGTAAGAAATAGATTCCACTAGGGGTTGTTTTTACCTTAAATCCCTGCTTTTCAGCAATTTTATTAAGTTTTTCAACTAAATCGGTTCGTTGATCTTGAAATTCTTGTAAAATTCTATTTTTTTCATTCTCATAATCACTGTTATCGAATGCTTTCGGAAGTTCTACAGAAATATTTTTCACAAATTCATCCATATCATTCACAAACTCTTTGCCCTTACCTGCCGGTAAAGAAATAGCCAGTGGCTGATTTGGTTCATCAAAATTATAAACATATACCCAATCTGACGGAACAGCCTTTTTCTTAGCAACTTTTTTTATATACTCCTTAGCAAAACTTGTTTTCCCTGTGCCTGTTGAGCCTGAAAGATAAACATGATATCCTTTAGCCTCAATATTCAGTCCAAACTCAAAAGCCTTTGATGTTTTTCCCTGACCAATTATCTCTCTTGACGGAGTAACATCCTTGGTCGATTTAAATTTAAAAATCGACTCATCACAAAAAAACTTTAACTCATCATACTTTAGTTCCTTCAAACTTCTCATCCTCCATTTGGGTTTCTCTTCGCCACATAATTATCGCATCTTCTTTTGTATCTTGGTAATATCCCTTTCTAATTCCACATTCTGCAAATTGAAACTTCCTATATAAATTTTGCGCTACTGTATTACTTTTTCTGACCTCCAATGTAAAAGCGTCTATTCCTTCTTTTTCACATAAAGAAAGCAGTTCGGAAACAAGCATATTGCCAATTCCGATTCCTCTAAAATTCGGATGAACGGCAACATTTGTTATATGTCCTTCGTTTTGAATCCTCCAGACACCAATATACCCGACTGCTACATTTTCAATTTTTGCTACTAAATATAAAGCTATTTTATTTTCAAGTAATTCTCTAAAAAAGGAGTCTTTAGACCACGGGGTAGAAAAACAATTATTTTCTACATCTACCACATTGTCTATATCGTCAATTGTCATTCTTTCAATAACGATTTTTTTCATATTTTTATAAAACCTCTCTATCCGGTTGTGCTTTTCTTAAATAAATCGGCAAAATCTCATGTGGAGTTTTTGCAACATTTTCGTCTTCCGAGTATTTATTTAAGGCAAACTTACCAATATCTGAACTGTTCTCTATCATTTTTTCAAAAATACTGCAATTTAAATTTGAATTTAATAAATCTTCAAATTCTTCTGTTGCATCTCCTACTATAGTAAACTTTTCATCGTACTGCTTCAACCTAGAAATAACATCGTTAATATTCATACAGTCAGGCTCTGAAAACACTCCATTATGCTTTATTTGTGCATAAACATTACCATGCCTTGCATTTATAATCGCACAAACATTCTCACTGCCTGCCATATAAGTTAATCCTTCCAAAGACGTAATCGGAATGATTTTTTTATTTAAAGCCTGTGCCATTCCCTTAACCATGCTAACACCAATTCTAATACCGGTAAACGATCCCGGTCCTACAGAAACTATAAACATATCAATGTCTTTTATTGACATGTCTTTCTCTTTTAACAGCTCATCAATAATCGGAAGTAAATTTTCTGAATGAGTTTTCTGGTCATTTGAAAATTTTTCGTTTAATAATTTCATGTCCTTAAAAAGTGAAACGGATGCAATTTTATTTGAAGTATCTACAGACAAAATATTCATATTTATATTCCCTTCTTACTGCAATTTTTATTAAATTATACTATATTTTATTAAACATTTCAATCTATAAAAGCACTGCCTAATATGTAAATGTTACTGTTCAAACTACTATATGAAATAAGATATATGTTTTATCGGAACTCAGGATTTGCGACGAAAGACTT
>CAZVVZ010000115.1:0-3968 GCA_964631135.1 uncultured Eubacteriales bacterium | reverse complement strand
ACCGACATGCTCAGCAACAAGTTCAATAGATAATCTACGTCTTAATCTGTTCGCCAATTTGTGGCGATTTTTCCTTATGCTAACAGTTGAAGATGACGTTGTTGATACAGCATTCTTAACAAAGTATGATGAAACCGACAACAAGATCACTGTTGGTGAAAATGTTTACAAACTAGCTAAAAAATATAGTGTTACATTAAATGATAATGACGAAGAATATGCAACATTAGTAGAGGCTTTAAAAGCTCTTAAAGTTGATGACGTTAAGAAAATTGAAAAAGCTATTGAAGTTACTCTTACTTTAGATGAAGATGATAAGGTTGAAGCAATCGATATGTTAGCATCAGCTGACTTAACAGATACTTCACTCAACAAAATTTCTGCTGAAGTATTAGTAACAAAAGTAAAAGAAACAAGTAGCAAATACACAATCTATACAACAGGTAAAAATATTACTTGGGATATAGATGATGAAGATGATTTAGACTTCCCTAAGGTATATGTTGACGGAAATAAAGCTGATATCAGAGATATCGAAGCTGGAAACGTTTTAACAGTATTATTCGATGAAGATGCCTCTGACATTCAGTACAATGATACTTATGATATCGCTAAAATCTATGCTTCTACAAAGGTTGTAACAGGTGAAGCTACAAAGGTTAAGAAATCTAACAACGCTATCACTCTTGATGGTGAAGTTTATATGGCTACATCTTCAAGTGTAAAGATGTCAACAGACGAATTAAAAGATAACAAGTTCACTTTAGATTTTAAGGCAGATGACATATTAGATAATGATGAAGTTACATTATACTTAAATATGTTTGGTGAATATGTTGCAGTTGCATTAGATGAAACTGACACAGATTACACATTTGGTGTTGTAACATTCGTATCTTCTAACATTACTTGGGAAGGCGACGATGAAGAAATCGCTGTTAGAAACATTAAGGTATTATTACCTGATGGAAAGAAAACAACATATAAAATAACTGTTGATACAGATGATGACGATATTCCTGATGGAGCTAAGGAAGCTGTTCAAGCAGAAGCCTTTAAGATGTGCAGACCTGGTGATTTCGTAATGTTTGAGGCTGACGCAGACAAAAAGATTGCAATTGAATCTGAGGGTGATCTTATAGTATTAAGTGGTTTAGGTAGAACTGATGAACCAGTAGATCCAATGGATGCCAAAAAAATTGGAACAACAGATTATATTTTAACAAGTTGGGAAACTGGCTCTGTAGACAAAGACGATGAAGAATTTACAGCTACATATACTGACGAAGAAAGTGCACCACAAACAATCAGTGCTGAGTATGATTCAAGTACAACTGTAATTTTCAATACAGCTGAAAAAGAAATTGTTTCTAAGTGGAAATCAATTTTAGCAGAAGATGACGACGCGAACTTTGCAGCAAATACATTTGCAATTTTCGAAGATGAAGATGAAGATATTCCTCTATACATCGTAGTAAATATTGATGAAGATAATTACAGTTCTTCTGATGTAACATACGCTGTTGTTGAGAAAAGTGCTTATCAAACAAAAGATGCATATTATGTAGATTTTGTTGGTGAAGAAAATGTAGAAATTAAAGATAGTGTTGTTGGTAACTTAAAGAAGATAAATGGTTGGTTAGTAGAATATGCAATGAGTTCTTCAAAGATTTCAAGTGCATTCCAGCTAATCGATGTTGAAGAAATCCAAGGTAAAGATACTAAGGATTCAACAACATTAAAAGGTCTAATCGGTGAGGACGTTGGTAAAGAGACAACATTACTTGTAGATAAGACTTATACATTAGAACAAATCGAATTAGATGAAGTTAAGATCACAACAAGTGGTAAGATCACTCTTAAATTCGTTGAAACTGGTGACGATGACACAGCTATCGATGACATTAAACTTGATAAAGACGAAATCACAGTTTATGACTTAAGAGATGGTAAAGTTGAAGAAATTGACATCAAAGATGTACAAACAGAAGTTGCAGACGGAGAATCAGTATACGTAATCCCTGCTTACAATGCAGATGCTGACTATACTAATGACGGAGCAAACTTATTATTCATCGTTAAGTAATAAATTGAAAAACTGGCGAAAGCCAGTTTTTTTATCTAAAAATAAAGGCGAACGTAAAAATTCGTCTTTATTTTTTGTTTAACTTTTAATTGCAACATAAAAGGCAGGTCTCATATACTCTATTTCATTTCTGTTTATTCCATACTTGTTTGCGAGCTTTTCCCAATTTTCTTTTACTGTTGACAATATGCTATTTGAAATTTCAATAGCTTCATCATTAGACAATTCATAGTATTTAGCACTTTCTAATGCTAGATCTATTGAAATTGAATTGTCTGTTTCACTCACATTCAAAGAAAGCGTATCGCCATAAGGAACAGGATTTGTATCATACATAGGGGAAAGTTTCCATCCGGATTTTGAAAGCAAAAATCCATGATTCCTTAAGTGATCATCAGTATTAGAAATTGCCATATTAAATACAATTCGCTTCCAGAGCTCTAGCAAATCATTTTTTGGATTCTCGCCATTAGCTTTAATAAATGAGGCTATATCTAGATAACCACTACCATCCTCTGAGGAAGCACCATCCACTTTACCTAGCATTGTCATAGCAGATGAAAAATGTATTCTACGTTCTCCTTGTCGATCAAATCTTTTTACAAGGAACGTACTGCCCAAGTTAGAAAAGTGCTCTAATCTAGCTTCGGGAACATCTAAATTACAAAGTACTGCCAAATCATGAGCAACCATTTCCCAAGCACCACTGTTTATTTCATCATGTTTTGACGGGAATTTTGCAATCCATAGTGAGCCATCTATATCTTGTATAGTAGCTTTCGGCCTAGCTCCGCCTAAAGATGAACCTGGACCTATAAGTTGTTTTAGCCATTTCTCATCTAATGCATTTTCATCTTTTTCGAAAGCCCTAGCTGCTTCTTCTAAACTTCTTAAACTAGTCCAAGGTGGAGTTGCCATATCCTTATCTGAAGAAATAAAAGAACCATTCTCATCAATTTTAAATCTTAATGCACCAATTCTAGCTTCATCGTAAACACCGAGTAAAAAATCACTTTCCTGCAACTCACGAGGTTTCGCACCTTCTCTACGTGCATTAATAACTTCACGACGTTTCATTAAAACTCTTCCCCATCGATCAGGGCAAGAGTCGGAAAATATTCCAAAAATTTTCTTTCCAAAAGGAAGAAATTGACGACCATTATACATAGAAAGATCAGGATCTATGACTAATGCACTTTTATTTGAAGTTAACCATCCTTTATCATATTCAAAGGAAAAATTTTCTTTCCCTTTAGCATAATCGACATAGAGTATACCCATTTTCTTTGGTATAATGTCAGACCAATTTTCATACACAATAATTTGTTTTGGCATATTTACTTTTTGTCCTCCTCCTTATGTGAATTCCTTTTATAAAGGCTTAGATCTTGTAATTTTCTACCCAACTCATCATCTTTAGCAACTAGCAATAGATCATTGTCCATATTATTAAGTGCATGAAGGATTGCAGCATATGCACCGATAGCAACAGATGGACTTCCTTTTTCTACAGACCACAAAGTTGTTCTACTCACGCCGGCACGTTCAGCAACAAGTTCAGCAGATAACTTGCGTCTTAATCTAGCCATCTTAATCTGTTCACCCATTTGTGATAAAATCTCTATTGTTTTAGGTAATAAAACTATATTTCTCTTTTTCATAAATATATCTCCTTTGTTCATTATTATAAACTATTTATATTATCTTGTCAATTATAGTGAACATTTATTTATTGTCAAACAGTAAAATCTTGCCACCATAAATACAGATTATAAGTAAAAATGCATGAGTTTAATAGATTTTTCGAAAAATCACTTTTGCTATTTCAAGCCATTTGTGGCGATTTTTCCTTATGCTAACAGAGGAAACGTAGCAATCATCG
>CAZVVZ010000114.1:0-4145 GCA_964631135.1 uncultured Eubacteriales bacterium | reverse complement strand
AAAAAGCTAAAACAGCAACTTTTTTTAATTGCTATAAGCTGATTATACTTGCTTTTTTCAACACTTAAATAAGTTTTCGCATATTGCTGCTAGTCCGGCCGATAGCAATTGATTATATGAAAAGTACCCCCACAGCAAAAATCCAGTTGATTAAATAATATATATGTAACACATTTTTTATATTTGTCATACTATATATTATCTGTGTTACATACTTAAAACGTAAGCAATGCAGATACATCAATTTTGTATATAACATAGGAGGTGACAATTAATGGGAAATTGCTGTGGAAATGGCAATAGTTGTCTTTGGATTATACTTATCCTTATAATCATTTGCTGCTGTTGCGGTAACGGATTTAATAGTAACGGATGTGACAACTGCTAATTAAATCTCCAAAGAAAAAGGGGTTGCAAAAAACTTCTTAAAATAGCAAATACCTTATATATTTAACGATGCTCAGGATTCACAGCAGTAGGTTCTAGCTAATTACTTACACAATTAGAGAACCTTTGCATAGAACGTACATCTTCACGAAATACGTGAAGTGTTACGTTCGCAACGAAAAGCTTTTATCCTACATTATAGGATGCTTTCCTGTGAATATTCGCATCTTTCAAAATATATAAGGTATTTGCTATTTTAAGAAGTTTTTTGCAACCCCTTAATTTTTTATCATTTTCTCAATTTTTATTCTTGGAATAAGCAAAATATGACCACAGCCCAAACATTTAATCCTGTAATCCACTCCAGAACGTAAAACTTCCCATTCATTAGAACCACAAGGATGCTGCTTCTTTAACTTAATAATTTCTCCGATTTCATGTTTCATATTAAATTCCCTCCGGATAATAGCCTGACCAAGTTGATGTGCCATGCTTTGTACAATAAGAAGTAGGCTCAGTACCGGAAACGTACCATTCATTTTTTATATTAGAGCCACAACTACTGGTAGCAAGTGCATTAGACGAAGTGCATATAGCAACATGCTTAGCATCATCAGGTACAGAAAAATCTTTACTCGGTAAGTCTTTATGAATAACATCCATAACTTTTTTAAATATCTGCTTAGAGATTTCCCCACCGGTAGGAATACGCTGTTGCTCATCGTATCCGGTCCAAACAGATGCTACGTAATATGGTGTATACCCGACAAACCATTTATCTACAGTATCCGAAGAAGAACCGGTTTTACCTGCAACCACACTGTTAGAAAGCTGTGCAGACCGTGCAGTTCCCTTAGTAACAACACCTTTCATAATATCTGTAAGCACATAACAAGTTCCTGAACTAAACACTCTTTTTTCATTTCTCTTATTCTGAAGAATAATAGTACCGTTAGAATCTTCAACTTTTGTATATGTTATAGGTTTTACATACAAACCGCCATTTGCAATCATACCATATGCTGCAGTCCATTCTCTTAATGTAACACCTTCTGTTAGGCCTCCCAAAGAAAGTGGTGCATAATTTAAATCACTTGACTTAAGAGTTGTAATTCCTTCGTCGACCAGTGCATCATATGCCGTATTTAAGTCTGTATATTCATAAAGTACCCTAGCTGCCGGAACATTCATAGACTGCTCAATAGCATACCTTACGGTAACATCTCCGTAATACTTGCCATACCAGTTTGTAGGTGACCATGGCTTACTACCCTTAATAGGGATTGTAAGAGGAGTATCTTTAATAATACTGGCAGCAGTCAATATTCCCTTATCTATAGCCGGCCCATAAACCGCCAAAGGCTTTATTGTAGAACCGGGCTGACGTTTAGCTTGTGTAGCTCTATTAAACTCTCTCTTGCCTGTCTTTTGGCCCCTACCTCCGGCCATTCCGACAATATGCCCTGTTTTATAATCTAAAATCAGCATAGCAGATTCCGGCTGTTTGTCTAAATTCTTAAATGCTGCAAAAGTTTCATCCTCTTTTTCAATATAAAATTCATCTATCGCATCTTGGACATCAGAGTCCATAGTAGTATAAATTCTTAAGCCACCGCCATATATTAAATTTGAAGCTGCATTATCCGACATGTTCTTTTTATCTTTCAAATCCGCAATAACGTCCTCAATTACCGCATCCACAAAATACGAATGAGCCGAAGTACCTGTTCCGCTTCCCTTCTTTATTACTATCTCCTCTTCAAGAGCTGCATTATATTCAGACTCCGAAATTTTTCCCAGCTCAAGCATTTTCTTTAATATTATTTTCTGTCTTGATATAGCATTGTCCAGATTTGTAAACGGGTCATACAAAGTCGGCCTATTAGGAACTCCTGCAAGTAATGCACATTCAGCCAAAGTAAGCTCACTCGGATTTTTAGAAAAATATAAATTTGAAGCTTCCTTAACTCCATAAGTAGAATTACCGAAACAAATAGTGTTTAAATAAAGCTCCATTATCTGATCTTTCGTAAGTTCTTGTTCAAGCATTATAGCCCTGCCCCACTCACGAATCTTTCTGTAAACTCCCTCAATACCTTTAGAAGCTCTATCGTCAGTCATATTTTTTACTAATTGCTGAGTGATGGTACTACCACCGTACGAGCCCTTTCCGCCGGTCTTAATCCAGTTAAAAATAGCACCCGCAGTTCTCTTTAAATCTATGCCATTGTGTTCTTCATATCTTTCATCTTCAATAGATATAAAAGCATCGACTAAATACTGCGGAACGTCGGTTAAAGCAACTAATGTCCTATTTTCACCACCATGTGCAGTATCAATTTCATTACCGTCTTTATCATAAAAAACTGTGGAAATATTTTTAATAGTATAATCGTCTAAATCAATAGTAGGAGTATCTGTTGCAATACTAATCATAAGAGCAACCGCTGCTCCGATACCTGCAAAAATTCCTATAAGTAAAAAAGTCATAATTACGGAACAACCTGTCCGACGTTTACTCTTAGTCTGATTACTTTTTTTCTTCATTTTCCTATTCATCCTTTTTTCATTCTTTTCCAAATCCCACTTTGCCATATAGCATCACCATACCTTTTACCTACAAACTTAAATTTGCAACAGCATTAATGCCTAACTCGGCAACTTTACCATCTAAGTAATCATAATATGCTACACAGCCAATCATAGCTGCATTATCCGTACAAATTATCGGAGCCGGGCAATAAAATTTAACGTTTTTTTCATTTGCTAATTTTTGCATTTTCTCCCTTAGCATACTATTAGCGGCAACACCACCGGCCAAAGCAATCTTGTCTGAATTGAATCTGTCTAAAGCCCTTTTTACATTAGTAACAATAACATCAGTTGCCGCTTCTTCAAAACTTCTGCAAACATCCTCTGTCTTAAAATCCTTATGCTTATTTGTATAATTTATAACAGCTGTTTTTATACCGCTAAAACTAAAATTCAAATTATCAAATACCGGTCGTGGAAAATTACAGTTATCCACTCCAAGTTTGGCCATCTTGTCAACCAAGGGACCACCGGGATACCCGAGACCAACAGTCCTTGCGACTTTATCAAAAGCCTCACCGATAGCATCGTCCATAGTCTTTCCGAGTATTTCAAATTCACTATAGCTTTTAACATTAACCAAATGTGTATGTCCACCTGAGACTACCATGCAAATAAACGGAGGTTCAAGTTCTTTATCCTGAATAAAATTTGCGAAAATATGGCCTTTGATATGATTAACCGGAACAAGTGGCAACCCTAAAGCATAAGCCAGTCCTTTAGCGGCCGAAAGGCCTACTAAAAGTGCACCAATCAGTCCGGGGCCATAAGTTGCTCCGACTATATCAATATCATCAAAAGATACACCGGCTTCCTTTAATGCTTCTTCAATAACAATATTTATGCACTCTGTATGTTGGCGAGATGCAATTTCCGGCACAACTCCGCCATACTTTTTATGTATATCTATTTGAGAAAATATTACATTAGATAATACCTCTCTCCCGTTTTTTACAATAGCAACCGAGGTTTCATCACAACTGCTTTCAATTGCTAAACAAATAATATCTTTCATTCCAACCACCGTTAATATTTTATCACAATATATATAATTTTTCTACTATATTTTAAGTAGCTATAAAAACGTTTGTTGTTATTCAGACTGCTATATGAAAATACTATATATGTTTTATCGGAACTCAGGATTTGCGACGGAAGACTTTAAA
>CAZVVZ010000113.1:0-4151 GCA_964631135.1 uncultured Eubacteriales bacterium | reverse complement strand
AAACTAAAATAATAGCCATAATAATAACTAAAATCTTTTTTTTCATATAAATCCTCCTATATTATATAAAAGTAGAAATCCTTTTTTATCACTCTTTTCACTCACTTCTTAAAGGAATGTCCTATTACATCAACAAGACGAGAGCATCATAAAATGCTCTCGTCAGTCTGTAAAAGCATTAAGCCTTATGACCACAATTTGTACAGAAATTTCCGGTTACTTCTGTGCCACAATTCGTACAAAATCTCTTAGTAGCAACAGGTGTCCCACAATTTCCGCAGAACTTTCCGCTAACGGGGCTACCGCATTTACTGCATACTCCAACTGTCGAAGCACGAGCCGGAATAGCATCTGCTTTCTCTGTATTTAAAGGCTCTGCCGTCGGCATAGGTGTCGGCTCTTCAGTTTTAGGTTGCTCCGGCTTAGTAACGTTTATCTCTTCTGCCGGTTGAGTATTCAATACACTCGGATTAGGCTCCATAGGCTTAGCATTACTAAAAGCATTATTTGTAGCACCGCCAAAAACTCCGCCACCTGCCATATTCATCATTCCTACTCCCATAAAACCATTTAATGAACCGTTAGGATTATTAGCAGCACCTGTAACAGCTTCTGAATAAGCACCTACTAAATTTCCTTGCTGTTGGTAAGCATCTCCACCGATTTCATATTTATCAATCTTGCCTTCTGACTCTTCATCTAATGTCAAACTCTCAACAATAAATGAAAGTATCTTTACCCCTCTTTCACGAATAGGCTGATCGAAAACTTCACTGTCCATAATCTGCTTAATTTCATCTGTCTTATTTGGAAGTTCTAAAGCTTCGATCTTATATTTATCACTACCCAACCCATTCATAACATTTGAAAAAGCACCTATAACTTCTGCTCTCATTTGGTCTACTAATTCGTCTTTTCTATAAACATCAGATAAACCTGAAATTTTAGACATAAACATAAACGGATCAGTAATTTGGAATGTATAAGTACCAAAGCATTTTATCTTAACACTCATAGCGATATAGCTATTAGTTCTTGCATTCATCAAAGGATGACCCCAATCCTTAAACGGTACAGGATTAGGAGTTCCAAATTTATTTCCTATAATCTCTTTTGTATTGAAGAAATAAACAGCCTGCTCCTTAGCAGTAGCACCATTATATGTAAAACGTTGCCACATTTCCTTAAACATACCGCCAAACTGACCTGCAAATAACGAAGGTGTCGACGAAGTATTAAACGTATAAACTCCTTCCTCAGCAGATGCATCAACTATTCTACCGTTATCATAAATAAGTGCTACCTGTCCTGGTCCTACAATAATCGTACTACCATTAGAAATAACACCATTTGATGTAGTTTGCTTCATCATTAGAATTTCATTTCCTAATTCAGGGCAACGTATCGCCTCTTTCCATTGGTCACCCAAAGTACTTCCGACTGCTCCAACAGCTGCTTTAATTAAACCCATATAAACACACTCCTTAAAAATATATTCCGACAAGTACATCGGTCTTTCGACATATTAAACACATCTATATTATATTTTATTAAAATAAGCATGTAAATAGCATATAAAAATTTTTGCTAGAGTGGTGTGACTAGTCAGGCTACCTGCTATTGGTCAGAGTATATGTCGCTGGTCAGAGTATATGAAATAAGATATATGTTTCAAAAGGAACGAATATTTGCAGAAAGACTTCCCGTATTTTTTTAAAGTCTTTCGTCGCAAATCCTGAGTTCCGATAAAACATATATCTTATTTCATATACTCTGACCAGTAACAGTGTGTTTACTGTTTAGCCTACTATGTATAAATTTTCACTCGTACTAATATACATCATTTAGGAGAGTGATAGCTTTGAAAAAAATTACCTTTTTTAAAAATGCTGTAATACTGACTATTACAGCATTTATTTTGCGAGGACTCGGTGTAGTCCTAAGAGTATACCTCTCTAAAAAAATAGGTGCCCAAGGAATGGGTCTTTATCAAGTAATACTGTCTGTATACATGCTTGTTGCAACATTTGCAACAGCCGGAGTATCTACAGCCGCAATACAGGTTGTAAACGATGAAATGGTAAAAGGCACAAAGCAAACTGTACTAAAAGCATTTAAAAAAACATTATGCATATGTACCTCGTGGGGATTTATTTTAGCTATTCTTTTTTACAATTTAGCAGACTCTATAGGTAAAAACTGGATAAACGACGTTAGAACCATTCCATCATTAAAAATAACCATATTTGCCCTACCATTTATGGCTGCAACCTCCTGCATAAAGGGATATTTTATGGCCTACAGAAGAGCTTCTGTCCCATCCGGAGCCCAAATACTTGAGCAGATTGTAAGGCTGGTGCTTATCTTCTTTATAATAGATTACTTTTTGCCCTATGGTATAGAGGCAGCATGTGTTGCAATAATTATAAGTGATGTAGTATCTGAAATGTCGTCATGCGGATACTCTTATTTAGCTTATAAGAAAGAGAAAAAAAGACATGGAAATGAATATTTAGCAAGAAACCAAAAAACATTGCCGGTATTTAAAAAAGTGCTAAAAACCGCAAGCCCCATAGCATTAAATAAATACTTAAATACCGCTCTTAGGACTTTTGAAAACATACTAATTCCTGAATCTTTAACAAAATTTAGTTCATCTCGTGAAAAAGCATTAGAGCAGTTTGGTTTGCTAAAGGGAATGGCTATGCCTATTTTATTCTTTCCTTCATCTTTACTTACTGCTTTTTCCACACTTTTAATTCCGGAAATGGCTGAAGCAAAATCGCTTGGCCAAAAATCTACAGTGCAGAAAGTAGTTAATAAAACATTAAAAATATCTATACTCATTTCTATAGTAATATCCGGAATATTCTTTATTTTTGCTTATGAATTATCAGAACTCATATACGGGAACCTTGAAGTCGGGCACATAATAAAAGCCCTTGCTCCCATAGTACCGTTTATGTATTTAGAAACGGTAGTAATGGGAATTCTGCAAGGACTTGACCAACAAATTCACTCATTAAAATATAATATCTTGGACTCAATCATACGCATAAGTCTGATTTATGCATTCGTTCCCACTAAAGGAATGAATGGCTTTTTAACCATTATGATATTAAGTAATATAACAACTTCTTCTCTTAATACTTATAGAAGCCTTAAAGTTACAGAAACAAAATTAGATATAAAAAACTGGATTGTTATTCCGTCAATTTCCATCGCTTCTGCAATAGTCATTATGAACTATACATTAGGAAAATGTGTTGCCTCAACACTTACTTATGTTGTTCTAGGCACTCTAATGATTATATTTATTTATTTTACATTATTGTTTGCATTTAAAACTGTAAGTATTAAAGATTTTAGTAATAATTAAGTAGGGTACTATTACATAAAAATTCTGCTTAGTAAAAAACAGTTTCATCAATAATTTACATACCAATCCGAATCTTCAAAATCATAGTCATAATCATAATCGTCTGAATTTTGGATTGACTCTATGAGTGCACTTGTTCCATCTAGGTCATCTATCGTTGTTCCACCGATGTCTCTGCTAGAGTTTACCGTAGGCAAAACTGCAGCGATAGTAAAAAGAAAGACCACTATTCCAATGATACCAAGTGCCACACCAATCCACAATATGATTTTTAGAGTTTTCTTTGCTTTTTTAGCACCCTCTACATCTCCCTTATCTGCCGCCGGCTTTAACTGGGTACAATATAATATGATACCTATTAAACCCATTATAGGACTAAGGCATACTAATTCAATAATGCTCCATACCAAAAAACCCGCAATTTTTATTTGTGGCTGACTCTGCTGCCCATAATTAACCTGCTGATTATTAGCTATCGCTGCACCACAATTAGGGCAAGCTGACATGCCTGGATTTACTGCTGTCCCACATCTTTCACAATACATAATGCCATCTCCTTATAAAATAATATAATTTATTTTAGCAAAATGTCAGTACATATTGCAATATAAAAATAAAATTTCTAATCTTATAAGTTACTGGTCAGACTACTATGTGGAATACTATATGTTCTATTGGAACTTAGAATTTGCGAGTTACTGCCCAGACTACTATATGAAAATACTATATATGTTTTAAAAGGAACGAATATTTGCAGAAAGACTTCCCGTAT
>CAZVVZ010000112.1:0-4183 GCA_964631135.1 uncultured Eubacteriales bacterium | reverse complement strand
TATATAGTAGCAGTTTGACCAACAGCATTCTTTTTAAAACATATATATTATTTTTTATATAGTAGCAGTCTGACCAATAGCACCTCTTTTACAGCAATTACCGAAATTAACCTTGAACAGACACAGTCAAAACATCATTAGAAATAGAGGCATTTATTGTAACGGCTTGGCTGGTATTATTCTTAAATTTAAAATCGTCTGATCCGTATGAAACGGTGGCATCTTTTCCGGACTCGATATATGGCACTTCTCTGCTGTGTTCGTGTCGCTCTGTGATTTCTAATCCTGAATTTAGTACAGCATTATATAATGTTGAACTTATCTGGCAAAGTCCTCCTCCATATCCGTCTATTTTATTCCCATGACCGTCAAATATTATCGCTTCTTGAAATCCTGTTTCTTTATTTCTCGGCCCAATACAGTCGTTAAACGAAAAAGTTTCTCCCGGATTAACTTTTGAACCATTCAGCTTTTCTACTCCGAGTTTTATATTATTAAGCCTTTCCGGAGTTTTATCCGTAATATTGGTAGAAAATTCTCCGTATATTTTCGGAGTATTTACATTAGTTTCGTAATTTATTTGGGAAGTGTTATTATTATTGCACCCCGTGAATCCTAATATGATAATAAAAAATACAATTAAAATGCGCATTAGTCGCCACTCCTATCATTTAAATTTGCAATTTTTGAAAAAGTATAGTAAGATATTGCCTTGTGCTAATAGTTTTTAATAAATGATAAAAAAAATACATAGAAACAAATGGAGTAACATAAAATATACTAAATGAAGTAATTATATATAGGAAAGAAGGGGGAAATATGGAGCAAACGATAAATAGGTATCAAAGTCCGTATAGAACACGAGTAAGAAAAATCGAGGTAGATAAAAAAGCTATTAGATACTGGAGTAAATTTGTAAGGCAGACTATAATAAGTGCCGGAATTTTATGTGCAATAATGGCATGTGAAAATGTTGAAGTGATTGCAAATTCTGAAATTTGGGGAAAAGCAACGGAGTTTGCGAAGAGCGATTTAAACGTCGAACAGGTAAAAAATGGGTTAGAATGGGGAATCGAATGTGTAAAAGTAGCAGTTCCAGATATGCTGAGCACAGAAACAGAGACTAGTGAAGTAAAGCCTGAAGCGACCGATACGACTGAAATTAAAGAGGAAGAAGTTCAGCCTTCCGTTCCGGAAGTTGACCCGACAGAAGGTATGACACAAGAAGAAAAGGACATATATAATATAGTAAAATCAACCACAATATTACGTCCGGTAAATGGCGAAATAACATCAGCTTTTGGTGATAGAATAGATCCGATAACGAATAAATATTCTTTGCACACAGGAACAGATTTTGCCGCAGTAATAGGCACACAGGTAAAATCAGCCATAACCGGTACAGTAATTGAAGTTAAAAGCAGTAATGTTTCATTAGGAAACTGTGTGAGGGTAAAAAATGCCGATATAGTAACTACATATGCTCACTGTTCCGCAATAAAAGTTAAAGAGGGAGATAGAGTCAATCAAGGAGATATTATAGCACTATCCGGGAACACAGGAAAATCCAGTGGACCACACTTGCATTTTGAAGTTAGCAAAGACGGAAGATATGTTGACCCTGAAAAAGTAATATCTGTGCCGTCAGAAAATGTATAAAGGTTGTGAGTAAATGATTTTTCGCATAAAAAAATTATATATATGCATTAGCTGGTACTTTTTTATCATGATGGCTTGGGTGATATTAACCAATAAATCAGATACATTTTTATTATGCCTTTGTGCATTGATTATTCACGAAATGGGACATATTGTTATGATATATGCATTAAAAGAGAAAATAAATATATTTTATATACTTCCGTTTGGGTTTTGCTGCAGATTAAAAAATCAAAACAAAATATCTAACGAAAGTATGATAAAAATATTATTGGCAGGTCCTGCAACAAGTATTTTGGTTGCAGGAGTTTTTATTTTATGGACAAAAGAATTTGCAACAGCAAATTTTATAATAGGAATTTTTAATTTATTACCGGTTTGGAACTTAGACGGCGGGCGACTATCTAATTTTATTAAATTTTGAAAAAAATATAAAGTTTCTGATTTATTTGACGATAGAGTAACCGTAAAGGATATACTTAACATGGGGGGTGGTGATTGGTATGGAGGCCGCCTTAGTTACAAGGATGTTTGATTTAAGGTTTGGTGCCGGTAGCACTTTAACCAAGGACGTTTCTAACAATACGGATAAGAAATTTGAAGATTTTTTTTCAAAAAGTATGCAAAAAGAAAAAGGAATTCAAGAAGGAAAAGAGAATATTAAGGAAGTAAAGGATAATACAAAAAAAGACGTTGATGATAAAGAAAAAATTAAAACTACGGAAAATAAGGAAGAAGTAAAGGAAACGAAAGATAAAGGAGATACTAAAGAAAAGGATAAAGTAAAAAATACTAAAGACGAAGAAAATGAAGTGACGGAAAAAATAAACGGACTTGTTGAAAATGTTTTAACGGAAGTTGAGAATATAGAAGTCGAAAATTTGGAGGAATTTGAAAATTTAGGATTAACGAATGAAGAGCAGTCGGAAGTACAGGAAGTATTAGAAGAGAAGATGTTGCAAAATGTTGTCGAAGTTGGCCCACAAAACGTGGAAACGGAGAAAATTACGTTTAACAAATATGATGATTTAGAAAGTAAGTTGGAAGCCCTAGAGGAAAGATTGGGGAAGACTGATTCTAAAGCGAAAAAAGAAGAGACGAAAATAGAAGATATAGAACCTGAGCTTAATGTCGAAGAATTAAGTTCTGATTTAGTGTCGTCTTATGATGAAAAAAGCAGTTTAGAGAATAAAGACGGAAGAAATAAAGAGGAAAAAACGAAATTAACAGATTTAGAAGGAAAAAGGAATTTTAATAATAAGACGGAAGAACTGGACGTCCAAATAGGCAAGATTGACGAAAAAATTTTAGACGTGAAAACAGAAAAGATATCTGATGTAGTTATGAATAAAACTACGAATATGCAAGAACAAATAGATGTTATTAAACAGGTTTCCGAAAAGATAGATGTTAATTTACTTGAGGATAAATCTGAAATGATTATAAAATTAAAACCGGATCACCTTGGAAAAGTTACGGTAGAGATTGCTGTTGAAAACGGAAATATTACAGCAAAGTTTTTAGCTGAAAGCCAGAAAGTTAAGGAAATTTTAGAGGCTAGTATGCAGGATTTAAAAGACCACTTAGCTAATCAGGGTATGGTAGTTCAGGATTTGAGTGTTTCGGTCGGGAATGACGGAAGAGGACCTCTGTTTGAACAGAATAATTATAATTCATTAAAAAAACGTCAAAAAATCGAGGAAGTTAATAGCGAGGCTTATTTTGTAGACGGAGACTATGGTATGAATGAGATTGCGAAATCATACTACTGGCCTGACAGTACCGTAAGTTTTTCAGCATAAGCCTATAGGAGGTTGAACAGTATGGCAGTTGATTCGGTTACAAGTACTAGTAGCGAGTTTGATGTAGTGCCAAGCGATTATTCTACATCTAAAAAAGATACGTCTACATTAGGTAAAGATGAGTTTTTAAATTTATTGGTAAAACAGCTTCAGTATCAAGATCCGCTTGATCCTTCGAGCGATACTGAATTTATTGCCCAAATGGCGCAGTTTTCATCATTAGAGCAGATGCAGAACTTGAATGACACGTTTGCCAAATTTCAGTCTTATTCTATGGTTGGAAAGTATGCTACCGCAAATTACGGTACAGAAACAATTGAAGGGTATGTTGAAAGCATTACAAACGTAGGAGATACTACATATGCGGTTATTGATGGGGCTACTGTAGATGTTGACGAGATTTATAAGGTTACGGACATGGCAGAAGAGTTACAGGTATTGACAAGTATTTTACAGCAGATGGTTAATAAAAGTGCTGAAGAGGAAAGCGGTACGGAGAATAATGTAAATGTAGAAAGTAATGTGGTAGATAATATTGAAGGAGAATAATGTTAGTTTTTAATTGGGGTGGATTTCATGATTGTTAATAATAGAATAATTCCGGGTGTGGGCAGTATTAGCTCCGCACAAGGAAATCAATCTACTCATGGTATTACAAAACCAAATTCAAGTTTTGAAGATATTTTTGCAAAGAAACTTTTTGATAACAAGGAAGTTAAGTT
>CAZVVZ010000111.1:0-4192 GCA_964631135.1 uncultured Eubacteriales bacterium | reverse complement strand
AGGAAAAGTTTATGCCCGGAAAAACAAAAGAAGAATACATTGAAGATAAAATGAAGATTGTCGGTAGGCTTGAGGAACTTTGTAACATAAACGGTTTGGTGACTCAGCTAGAGGGGATGGACGAAGAAAATAGTCAAAAAATAATAGAAATGGTAGGTCAACCTGGTATGCAAGCTACTGGCGGGCTCCTCAAAAAGATTCTACTACAGTCGAAAAAGAAGCGAATACAGATGCGGAGCATCATGTAGAAGGGGTAAAAGGCTCAATGATAGATATTTTAAGAGAAGCTACAAGTAGATGCTCGGCTCTTACTCAGCAAGAAGTATTGGAAAAAATAGTAGCAGAAATGGAAAGAGAATTAAGTCAGGAACATAGTAAAGAAGGAATTGAACATTAGGAGATGATTATAATATGGAAAATAATAAAAAGCTTAGAAAAATGAAAGGAAAGATAAAAATATGTTAGATGAGATTAGACAGTATGCAAGAGAAAGCTGGATTCCGGTTATTTTAGACGATTCACTTGAGTACATAGAAGAGAATATTTTAAATGGAAAAAAATTAAATAGAATACTTGAAATTGGGACTGCTATAGGGTATTCGGCTATATGTTTTTCTAAATTTTTGAATGAAGATGGGAAAATAGATACTATAGAAATTGATAAGCAGAGAATAATGTTAGCAAAAACCAATATTGATATGATGGCTCTTAACGACAAAATAAATATAATTGAGGGCGATGCATTAAATGTTTTACCTGAACTTAGCAATATGTACGATTTCATTTTTATTGATGGTCCTAAAAGCCATTATGTGGAATATTTACCGATTTGTTTGAAATTACTAAACACTGATGGTATAATTATTGCGGATAATGTCATTTATAAGGGAATGGTGACGGGTCCTAAAGAAGTTAAACATAAGCAACGTACAGCAGTTACACGTTTACGTGAGTTTATTGAAACTGTTAGGAATGATGAAAATTTAATTTCAGAGTTAGTCGATGTTGGAGACGGACTATTAGTAATAAGGAGGAATTTATAATGAAAAAACCGGAATTGTTAGCTCCGGCAGGTTCGTACGAAAGAGCAAAAATTGCATATTTGTACGGTGCAGATGCTGTTTATGCCGGGACTGCCGATTTATCTTTACGTACAAGAGTTAATATTGGTAATGATGATTTTATAAAGATTGTTGAACTTGCTAAAAAGATGAATAGAAAAATTTATGCAGCTCTTAATATTTATGCTTTTGATAAAGACTATGACAAAGTAAAAACACAGGCTAAAATTCTTAATGATATGGGTGTGGATGCGGTTATTGTAAGTGATGGCGGAGTTTTAGATGTAGTTCGTGAGTATGCACCTGATGTTGATATACATATTAGTACTCAGGCCAATACAGTAAGCCTTGGTACAAGTAAGTTTTGGTACAGAAATGGGGCTAAAAGAATTATTTTGGCGAGAGAACTTTCTCGTGAAAAGATTAAATATATGATGGAAAATAAGCCGGAAGAGCTGGAGCTTGAGATGTTTATTCATGGGGCTGTTTGTGTCGGATACTCAGGTAGATGTATTCTGAGCAATTATTTTACCGGACGTGCTTCCAATCAGGGAGATTGTGCTCAGCCTTGTAGATGGAATTATAATGTTTATATTGAGGAGAAGAATAACCCGGGAGAGTATTTGCCTGTTTCGGAAGATGGAAGAGGGACATATTTGCTTTCTGCTAAGGACTTATGCTTAATCAATAGAATTCCCGAAATTATAGATATGGGAGTTGAGAGTCTAAAGATTGAGGGTAGGCTTAAGACTGAATATTATTTGGCTACTGTCGTTAATGCATACAGATGTGCTATTGATGATTATTTAGCTAATCCGAATGACTGGGAAGCATCTAAATACCAAGTCGAGCTGGATAAAGCTATGAGTAGAAAGTATAGTGAATTATTTTACGATAGAGAAGATAATACTGAAATTCAAAATTATGACGATGATGGCAGAAGTGATGTGCCGTATGAATATGGTGCCAAGGTTTTAGAAAAGAACAGCGACGGACTTTTTGTTGTTGAGGTAAGAAATAAAATACGTGTTGGCGACACTTATGAACTGATAGTGCCGGGTAAAATTAACCCAGAACTTATTACTGTTAATGAGTTGTTTGACTATGATACAAAAGAAAAAATAGATGTAGTAAATCCGGGCAAGGCTGATCAGAAAGCTATTATTAAATTGCCGGAAGATGCAAAAGATAACTATATAATTCGCAGAAGGAAGTAGATATTTAGTGCTAATAAATCTAATAATAAATGCCGAAATAATTTTTGGAATTTTTAGATGTGGAGGCAATTATGAAATTTAATAAGCGTAAATTTTTTAGAAATATTTTCTTTTTAATATTGTTTATTGCTTTAGTTTTAGGCGGAGTATATTTGTGGAAGACTCCTGAGGCTCGTGAGAATATTTATTCGTATTATTTGAACTTTATTTCTAGTTTTGGCGAAGATGAAATAGTGAATGTTGAGGAAATATATTCAATTTCTTATGATCCTGCTGTACAGACTACTATAGTCCCGGGTAAAGATGGTATTTTAGTTATAAATAAGTCGGGAATATCTGAGTATACAACTTCTAAAAATCCTGTTTGGGTAAAAGAAATGGCAATTTCTAATCCTATAATAGCGACAGACAGTGATAGATTTGTTATTTCAGAATCAGGCGGCAAGAAAATAATGTCTTTCCAAAATAGGACTTTGCTTTGGGAAAAAGAATGTCAAGGGACAGTAAATAAAGTTTATATAAATAAAGCTGGATATGTCGGAGTAATATTTTCAAAGACAGGTTATAAGAGCGGATTCTTATTTTTAGATCCTAACGGTCAGGAAATTTGTACAAAGTTATTTGCGAAAACTACACTTATTGATTTGGATATATCACCTAAGGGAGATTTGGTTGCTATGATAGAAGCAGATACGACTACTGCAACCCTTAGTTCTGCTATTTCTTTTATGTCTAATCAGGGAGAGATTGTTTTTTCGTCTATCGAGGACGATACATTACTTGCCGGAATAAGATTTTTAGACAATACAAATGTTGTTGCGGTTGGGGATAATAAATTGATTAAGATAGGCAAAAATTATGAAAAAACAGTTTTAGACGATTTTAAAGATAAAACAGTTTCCGGAATAAATCTTGAAAATACTGATAGAATAATTAAAATTTATAGGACGGCAGATAGCATTTTTGCAGATAAATCTACTATAGATATTCTTAATGCTAATAATAAGAAGACAGGAACAGGGGAGGTTTCCGGAGTAGTTAAGGCGGTTGAAAGTTCGGGTAAAACAATTGCAGTTGTTTTAGCTGATAGAATAGACTTCTTTGATGTTAGCGGAAAGTATTTAAATTCGCTTAGTTCTTCCGGAGAGTATAAAGCGATTAAGCTGTTCAACAACGGTGACTATGCTTGCATAGATATGTCCGACACATTAAAATTTGTAAGGGTGAGGTAGATGTCATTTACTTTAGAGGTAAAAAATGAGTTAAAGAAATTAAGTAAAGATAGTGATGAAAAAAAAGACTTTCTTAGGAGAGTCTTTTTATTGAATGGTTCTATTATGGATCCCCAAAAAGAGTATCATATGGAAATTTTTTCAGATTCTAAGGAACTTGCTAAGGTTATATGTGATACTTTGTTGGAATTTGGTGTTAGTGCAAAAATAATTGAAAAAAAATACAATTATGCTACATATGTTAAGGAAGCTGAAAGTATAGCGCTGTTCCTTAATATTATTGGTGCACATAAGGCATTGCTTGATTTTGAAAATGTTAAAGTTATGCATGAAATGAATAATCAGATAAACAGAGTTGTTAATTGTGAAACTGCTAATCTTTCTAAGATTGTAAATACTGCTGTTAGGCAGATTGAGGCTATTAACAAGATAAAGGATAATATAGGGCTTGCAAACCTACCGGATGGTCTTAGAGAATTGGCAGAATTGAGGCTTAAAAATCCGGATATGGGTTTAGAAGAGCTGGGTAAATTGTTGTCCAAGCCACTTGGAAAGTCCGGAGTTAATCATAGATTTAAAAGAATTGAAGAAATTGCTGAGGGGCTAACTAGCTTGAAAGGCAGCTTCTAGGCACTTCAATAGTTTTTTTAAACTTGACCATAATAGTATAAAATGATAGAAT
>CAZVVZ010000110.1:0-4204 GCA_964631135.1 uncultured Eubacteriales bacterium | reverse complement strand
TGTTTGGTTCTTTTTCTAAGTGGCACCCAAATCCGCAGAATATGCAACCTGTGCGCTTACAATCTGTTGTATAATATTTGCCCTTTTCATCTTGCTTTATTTCACCATATACTGAGGCAATTTCAAGATTTTCTTGAACAATGTACTGCAAAACATCTTGCTCTGTCCAAAATGCCATTGGGGTAGATGTTGGGTGTTTGGATAAAAAGGCGTTACAACCTTGTCTGAGCCAAGTTGTTTTCCTTAACATACTTTCTTCTGTCATAGTGCCTATAATCGCCTTAAATCCACTTTTCCTTTCATAGCTATATGCTGGACTTTTCTTCATTATATCGCAACATTTATGAGAAATTTTAAAGGGGGCGTTGATTAAATAATGGTATTTATTAGGAAGTTTTCCTACCATCCCTTTATCACTACCATATAATCTTATATTTTTAAGTTTCTCAGATTTGGTAGTACGAATGTCATTAATTTTTTGAGCGTTTGCTTTACTTATAATTGGATAACCACAATATTTTAATACCTCAGCAAAACTTTTCTTAGGTCTAAGCACCTCATCAGCTCTTGCATATGCAAACTCTTTTAGTTCCGGATATTCCAATCCTGTATCCACAAATACCGCAGGAATATAATCATATCCACACTTATTTTTAACCAAATCGAGCAACACCGTACTGTCCTTGCCACCGCTAAATGATATATAACAGTCTCCATCCCAATATTCAACCCAATCTCGTATCCTCTGACACGACATATTTATCTTGATGTCAAGCGGTAAAGATTGAAATTGTTTAAGGGCTTCTTTGGTATGGGCTTGCCCCCCCCCCTATTCGTTACTTCATTCATATTTTATCCTTTTTAATTCCTTTCTTTTGTCTATAATTCTTAGGCTATAGTATAAATACACCTCTCTAAGCCACGATAATAGCGTTAGGGCATAATTATACTATTTTCACACTTGCTTTAGAATACATATCCTTATACTCCTCCCACTCAGACCATAACTGCTTATATCTATCTGAGTTTGTAGGGAGAATATTATAATCCGTAATATTTCTCTGCTTGCAAAAATCCTCAAAGGTCTGAGCAATTAAATATTTCCAGTCCTCTTTGGCTTGCTTACGATTTTTCTTGCGTTTGTTGCTTGCATATGACATTAAGTTCCTCCTTTTAACTTGATATTTTGATTATAACATAGGAAAAGTTAAAATACAATTTCTATGTTATAATCTTATATCAATATTATACAATAAAACTTATTCGATGTCAAGATGCTCTGCGTAATTTGTATCTTTTATTTTCACAAATCTGCCGCAATGACACTCACCTTGGGCTTCTTGTTCCTTAAAAGTTTTGCATATACATTTGGTATCCTTATTTTTAATAAGTTCACAAGGACAATACCCATCATTATCTCGGACTGCTCTTGTTACTTCCTCATAAATCTCAATGTCTGGGTTTTTAATTATTTTTAACATAACTGTACCCCTCGCTGATTGTCACTACACAGGTTTATGCCTAACACGCTATCATAATGTGGTTGTTGATTAGGATTAAACCTCCCAAATTTCATTATAACACCTTCAAAATCACAACTTAAAGTATTAATAAATTCAGATATTTCATAAGGTTCATATCCTGTATATATGACTATATCGTCATTGCAACCATTATCTCTGAAATATTTGATTAGGTCATATATCTCCTTTTTCTGCATCATAGGCTCTAAGCCACCTATAACCAAGGCTTTAGAAATGGGGTTAGAGATGTATCTGTTAAAAATATTCTTTATTGAAATTTCTATGTTAGGATTTTCTGCAAGTTCACAATTTTGGCACTCGCTAATTGGGATATTATTTTCTTTGCAACACTTCCAATCGCAGAAGCAAGTGGATATGAACATTGCAGGTTTTTTGTAGTTGACAAAATCCTCATCAATCAATCCTTTAATTAGCATTAATATTCTCCTTTTAGTTCAGCATAATTATACCATTGTCTTGCATTAAACTCCCTAAATCTTTCTTTTGAATAGGATTTAGATGGCGTAAGAAAGCCAACTATTCTCTGGTATGTATCTGCTATTGGTTCATGACAATGTGGGCAAATATCTGTTCCTACAAAACCATGATGATTTTTGCAGGTATTAATCCGAGTGTTAAACGCGAAATAAATTACTTTGGATTGTGCAATTTTATTCAACATATCCCATGCAACCTCTTTATTAGGAAAGTTTGCTTCTAAATTTATATGAGCTATTGCACCTCCCCCGCATTTATTATCAAGAATTGAGGACAGCTTCAGCTTTTCTGCTATAGTGCATTTTGTCATTAGCGGAATCCATTGATTTGAATAAATGAACATATTGTTATCTTTGTTGTATAAAGCATTATCTTTTTGGCAAAGTATAACTGCAGCTCTTTCGGCTGGCACACTTTCCACATTAAAAGAATATTCTGTTGTGAACGAATCTTTGACCTCATTTATCACTTCAAAAATTTTGCTTGCAAATTCAATTCCTTTATCCGTATATGATACATAACCAAACTCATCGGTTTTAGTGTACCCGAAAAATTTTATGGTTTCATACAAACCTAAAATTCCCACAGTACAATATTGTTTAGACAGTTCAATTCCTCCGTCTTGATAATTAGGGAGTAATCCTTTTTCAACATTTCTTTGAATAATATGTCTAACACAATCAAGCACCTTGCAACAAAGTTTAATCCTATGCTTTAATAATTTAAGGTATGCTTCCTCATTGGCACCCACCTCATAATAAATCCTCACAAGATTTGTAGTATTTACTTTTACAGAACCAACAGATAAAGCGGTTCCTCCGATTGAGTTTATAAAGGCATCGAGTTTTGTAGTATCAGACAAGAGTCTACAGCAGTTGCTCAAGACTCCGACATTATCACTAACAAAGAAATTACTGTCATTCCATTTTACATTGTGGTCTGAACACCAACGGGCAAAATCTTCGTCTTGGAATTTTCCATCTACATAGAGCAGGCTATAAGTAAGAACAGGGAATGTAAACATATTTACTTCTCTTATTTCTGAAACAACCTCCATAAATATTTTCTGATGTTCTATAATTTCATCCATATAATCAATCGCAAAGGTTCCATCTGGATATTCTACTCCGCCAAATAGCCCCTCTATATAATTCCTATCGAAAATTGACACATTTGTAAAGGAACTTTGGTCTATACGCAAGAACGGCTGATTTAATCTATAAATTAGCTTTTGAAAACATTGTCTCAGATAATAATCCTTGTCTTTTATATAATATCCTGTTTCGCAATCTTTTTTATAAAAATAAAAACTCCATATAAGCAAGTTCGGGAGTCCTACTGCGCCACTTGATTTGTTGCACATGTAACTTACATATTCAATGACATCATCAAAATATGTTGTTAAATGTTTTGGCGGTTGTGCATTGTAATTAGTTAAGAAGAACAAGCCATTGGTTGCCAATCTGGTTAAATCATAGGCATAACAATAGGGCTTATACGAAGATGATGGAGCGTCATGCAAATAATAAGCCCCATTATATTCACTTTCAAGCCATTCTCTTGCATCGGCTAAACCATATTTCTTGTTTATTTCATAAAAGATTTTATTAAAGGCAAATAGTTTATCATGCGACTTGCCTTTTTCGCTTAATAAACTTGTAATGTCTTTATTGCTTACATTTGCATTAGAATCTATAGAAACATCAGCAACATTTTTATCAATAAACCCCTCAATAAAATCTGAGAAGTTCATTTGGCTGTCATGGAAACCATTGAGAATTTCAAAATCTTCTCCGTATTTCTCTGTTACCTTATTTAAGGCTGTTGTAAAATTTTTTTCAGTTTTTATGTTAATATTCATGCCTTATCTCCTTCGTTTATCCAATCTATTGCTTGCTTAAAAGGCAACATATCCCCATCGACATCAAGCACAGGAACATTACTTATTCCCATTTCGAGCATTTTGTCAACATTATTATCAATATCATACTCGATGCCGGCAGAATTAAGTTTTTTCTCTAAGACCTGACATTTGGGGCAATTTGTACTATACAAAATTACATTCATTTTATTCCTCCTTTATATCATTATAAATTTTCTTAATCTTTTGCACTCGTGCATTAATCGCCTGCCTACTCACACCATAAATATCACCTACCTCTCTGCAATTATATCCTTTTATA
>CAZVVZ010000109.1:2573-4251 GCA_964631135.1 uncultured Eubacteriales bacterium | reverse complement strand
TTCCGTCGTGAATCCTGAGCAACGTTAAACTATATGACATCTGTGCTATTTTTTTCAGTAGCCTTGTAAAAAGCTCCTTTTAAATATTGTTGTTACAAGTCAGAGTGCTACTCTATATAAGAATAAGGTATATGTTTTATCGGAACTCAGGATTTGCGACGAAAGACTTTAAAAAATACGGGAAGTCTTTCTGCAAATATTCGTTCCTTTTAAAACATATACCTTATTCTTATATAGAGTAGCACTCTGACTTGTAACAACATAGTGACTATTTTTATTTAAACGTTTCTGAAAGTATGTTAAATGCATTTTTTGATATTATTTTTTTACCATGCTCTTGTAAAATACCTTCTATGGCAATTGAGTCTTTTATAATTTCGCCGAATTCAGATATTATTAAATGCACCTGTTTTGGCGGGTTTGATACTATAAAAAATGAATCTTTATATTCGTATAATGTAGAAGGTATATCAGAAGGTATGGCTTTTGAGGCTAATAGATTACATAGTTGCTCGAAATCGTCAAATTTATATACATAGTTTTCATTTTTTATTGGCTGCTTTTTCTTGACTTTTAGATCCGGCATAGGAAGTTTTTTCTTTTGTGGGACGGGTGGAAGCGTTTTATTTTGCAGCTTTGTTACAGTTACTATAAATTGCCCGTCATTGATTGATGCAGCTTCTATAAAAAGCTGACAGTTTGTGGTTTTGAAACCGTGTTCATTTTCCGCTTGCTTCATCATATCCCAAAATAGAGTTTGGGCCTCAGGAGTATTGTATCTTAGTGATTGAAAATCTAAGTTTCTTTCTTTTAATTCGGTTGTAGAGAGGGTTACTTTAATTTTGTTGTCATTTATTTTTTCTATCTTCATTACCTATCACCTTCCTTAAATTAAAGATAGTTCTTTGACTTCTATTATACACGTATAATATGATTTTGAAAAGAATAAAATTCTGGAATATTTAGAATTTTATTATAATAGTATGTATAATGGAGGAAATCGTCATGGTATATATTATTCGAAAAAGGCAGATTTTGTTCGTGAGTATTGTATTAGCTATTATTGGCGGAATTGTGGCACTAAGGCAGTATATACCTACGGTTGCCACACCGGTTACCGGCAGGACGATTATAATTGATGCAGGGCATGGAGGTGGCGACCCGGGGGCTATAGGGGGAACAGGAACTTTAGAAAAAGATATTAATTTAAATATTGCATTAAAACTACAACAGTTTATAGAGCAAAACGGCGGAAGTGTACTTATGACACGAGTAGATGATAATATGCTGGCTGATAATAAGAGAGAGGATATGAAAGTAAGAAAAAAATTAAGAGAAGAAAATAGCAGTGATGTTTTTATTTCTATTCATTTGAATAGTTTTCCACAGGCTGATTGTAGCGGTGCTCAAACTTTTTATGCTGACAATGAGGAGTCTAAAGCTTTAGCTGAAAAAATTCAAATGAATATGGTAAAATATTTGGATGAGGACAATGCAAGGATTGCTAATAAGCTTACAGATGTTTATTTATTGAAAAATGTTAATATTCCGTCTGTTATTGTTGAATGTGGGTTTTTAAGCAATAGTAAGGAGGAAGATTTACTTAAAGATACCGATTACCAAAGTAAAATAGCTTTTGCTATTTATGTGGGGATATTCGAGTATTTTAATACTATCG
>CAZVVZ010000109.1:0-2473 GCA_964631135.1 uncultured Eubacteriales bacterium | reverse complement strand
TATGACAATATTATACCACAAGTTTACATAAAAGTAAAATTTAAAGTATTATACACAATGATACTTAGAAAGCATATATCTTATTTTGGTCTGAGCAGTAACCTTCAACTAATACACTAGCCAGCATACAATGAATTGCATGTTTAAAATGCAAAAAACAAGAATTACCAGTCTTAAATAAAGACAATGCTTATTTAGAAACTAATAATTCTTGTTTTTTACAGCCGTTTAATTTTTATTAAACTAATTTTTAGGCTGAACAATAATTTTCAATGCTGTCTTTTCCTCACCATTAATTTGAATGTCGGTAAATGCCGGTATGCAAATTAGGTCTACACCGGCAGGTGCCACGAAGCCTCTAGCAATAGCTACAGCTTTAACAGCCTGGTTTATAGCTCCTGCTCCAACTGCTTGAAGTTCAGCTGAACCTTTTTCTCTAACTACTCCTGCAAGCGCTCCTGCGATAGAATTAGGACTAGACTTCGATGATACTTTTAAAATATCCATAATATTACCTCCTTTAATTTTTCATTTGTACTTCGTAATCAATTGTATAATATTTTTTTATATTCTTCAAGCAAAATCATACTTTTTTTTTCGACAATTGTTGCTATTCAGATTACTACTATATGAGAATAATATAGTTTTATCGGGATTTAGGGCTTGCGACGAAAGACTTAAAAAATGTGGGAACCCTTTCTGCAAATATTTGTTAAATGGAATGAGATTCAGCTATTTACTAACCCTTACTATTGAAGTTGTTTTGTTCGTAGCATCGTCGATTTCTACAATTATTCCATTAAAAATACATTCTCCGGAAGCAACCGGCTTTTTATCAGGTATCTCGGCCAAAAAGTAGTTTATTACAATAGACTTGTCTGCCCCTATAATAGACTCTTTAGGCCCGGTCATTCCTATGTCAGTAATATAAGCAGTGCCTTTTGGGAGTATTATGTCATCAGCAGTTTGAACGTGAGTATGGGTACCAAATACTAAATTAACTTTACCATCTAATAGATAGCCCATCGCTTTTTTCTCTGAGGTGGCTTCTGCATGAAAATCAAGTATTATGATGTCAACTTTTTCAGAGAGGGAATTAACGGCATTCCTAACAGCTACAAACGGATTACTTACAGGTTCCATATATACTCTGCCCACAGCATTTATTATTAAAATCCGTTTCCCATTCAGATTAAATATTCTATATCCAGCTCCTGGAGTACCTTCTAAGTAGTTAATTGGGCGGATAACTCTGCTGTCATCTATTACTTTTAATATTTCTTTTTTCCGCCATGTATGATTTCCGAGAGTAATAGCATTAGCTCCGGCATCAAACAGCTCGATGGCAGATTTTAAATTCATTCCAAGTCCGCCACTGCTATTTTCACCGTTAACTATGATGAAATCGATACCAAATTCTTTTTTTATTGAGGGCAAATTTTCTTTTAAGTATGTCCTCCCGGGGGAGCCTATTACATCTCCGATTGCCAATATTTTCATTAGTTTTCTCCTTGTAAATAAAGTAGTGTTTTTATACCTCTCTCCAGAGGTAGTATATGTTCATTAGTTGCTATCGGTCAGATTATTATATGAACTAATTTAATACATATATATTGGCCGACATAATAATCTGATTGGTAGCAATTATATAATACTGTTAAAGTAGTATCATATAATTTCCTTTTCTGTTAATTTTAATATTTAATTTGCCGATAATCTAAGAAGAGTTATAGAGGTGATTTTACAATATTACTCTAATGTTTTTTTAAGGTTTCTATTACTCACATTAAACCTCAATTTACTAAGTAGTATATACTATTTTTAATTTAACGTCAATTGAGGAATTATATTTATAAAGGGGAGTTGCAAAATGGAGAAAATAGAATTTTTAACACAAGAAGAAAAGGATGCTTTAAGCTTTAATGATTTAGCTACATATATGGAGTTGTTAAATATGTTAAAAGCTCAGATTGAGAGTATAGAGCAGTAAGGGGGAAAGGTGAATATGCCTGAGATAAAAATTTCACAAGAACTATCCGAAAAGTTGGGTGAATCCGGAAACACTCAGATAAATGCATTAGTCAATTTTGAAGAAATGTTAAAAAAGAGGTTGGAAGATGATAAATGTGATGATTTAATGCGAGAAAACATTACTAAAAAAATGCAAGCTATTTCAGAACTTTTAGTAAATATTTCTCGAACAGCTAATGCAAAACATTTTTCTAATGACGCGAAAAGCGATATTATAGAATCTGTGCTTGACGGAGATGATTTTAAAGCTCTTTTGAGTGAATTAAAGAAAGAAGCAGATGCTACTAAGAAGAGCTTACAGAGTAAGGCTAAAAGTGTCGCATTATCTCTTAAAAATGATATAGAGCAGAAAGCTCATGGAATAATAAGGGTTATGGAAGACAGTATAGAATTTAAGAAAGAGGAGCTAAAGAAGGCAAAGCAGGAAGAAGCACGCCTTAAA
>CAZVVZ010000108.1:0-4443 GCA_964631135.1 uncultured Eubacteriales bacterium | reverse complement strand
CCAGCTGCTGCTACAGGAGCTGCTGCTGTTACACCAAATTCTTCTTCTAATGCTTTAACTAATTCATTAAGCTCTAATACTGTAAGAGCCTTTACTTCTTCCATAACTTTTTCAATTTTTTCACTCATTTTTAATACCTCCAAAATATATTTTTTCTAATTACGCATTTGCTTCTTGCTTTTCAGCAATAGCCTTGATAACACAAGCCAAAGATGTAATAGGAGCATTGAATCCTCCAAGAACCTTTGCAATAAGGATTTCCTTTGAAGGAATCTTAGAAATTTCTTCAATACCCTTTGCATCATAAACATTACCTTCTACCCATCCTGCTTTAAATGAGAATGCTTCTACTTCACTTGCAGTTTTAGCCATTACTCTTGCAGGAGCTGTACAATCGTCATGACTTATTGCAATAGCTGTAGGTCCTTCTAAATATTCAGTTAACCCTTCATATTCAGTTCCCTTTATAGCTAACTTAATTAAAGTATTTTTAATAACTTTATATTCAATATTCTCTTTTCTTAAGTCATTTCTTAATCCTGTAACAGCATCAACCGTAATACCTCTGTAATCAACAATAACAACACCTTTTGCACCGTTGATTTTTTCAGCAAGTTCTTTGACTTCGGCAGATTTTTTCTCTAATGCTTTTTTGCCTGGCATAAATTGCACCACCTTTCACTATATATTTTTATTTCAATTTCACCTAAAAAGGTCTTCTACTGCAAAGGCGCAATAGAAGACCCTTATCATCTATTTTATCGCCTCCGTAGGATAATTAAGCCAACGGCCCCTACTCTCTTAGGTAAAATTTTCAAATTATTCAGCAACTTTAGAAGTGCTTACTCTAATACCAGGTCCCATTGTAGCGGAAACACTGATACTCTTTAAATATTGACCTTTTGCTGAAGCCGGTTTTGCTTTTACTATAGCACTCATAAGAGTTTTAAAGTTTTCAGCAAGCTTCTCTTCTCCAAAAGATGCTTTTCCAATTGGGCAGTGAATGATATTAGTTTTATCTAATCTATATTCAATCTTACCAGCCTTAATATCAGAAATAGCTTTTGCTACATCCATAGAAACTGTTCCGGATTTAGGGTTAGGCATCAATCCTTTAGGACCCAAAACCTTACCAAGACGGCCAACAACACCCATCATATCAGGAGTTGCTATAACTACGTCAAAACCAAACCAATTTTCACTCTGAATTTTTGTAACAAGCTCTTCTCCTCCAACAAAATCAGCTCCTGCTGCTTCTGCTTCCTTAATCTTATCTCCCTTAGCAAAAACTAAAACTCTTACAGTTTTACCTGTTCCATGAGGAAGAACTACAACACCTCTAACCTGTTGGTCAGCATGTCTTGAATCTACACCAAGTTTAATATGAGCTTCAATACTTTCATCAAACTTAGCCTTAGCTGTTTTTACAACTAATGAAAATGCTTCGTCTACATCATAAAACTTATCAGTATCAACTAACTTAGCACTTTCAACATATTTCTTACCATGTTTCATTTTTTTACCTCCTTTGGTACAAACGACTTACTAGCTATTGCTTTCGGTCTCCCTAAATTTCTTAATACTAAATGTACCCTATAGACGAGTAAATCTAAAATTAAATAATAATTTAGAAATTACTCCTCTACAGTAATACCCATACTTCTAGCAGTTCCCTTTACCATGCTCATAGCTGTTTCTAAGGATGCTGCATTCATGTCTTGCATTTTTAACTCTGCAATTTTCTTAACAGTTTCATTAGAAATCTTAGCTACTTTATCTCTGTTAGGTTTTGCAGATGCAGTTGCAATTCCTGCTTCTTTCTTTAATAAAACCGCAGTTGGCGGAGTTTTTGTGATAAATGTAAAAGACTTATCAGCATAAATTGTAATAACTGCTGGGATAATCATTCCTGGCTGGCTTTGAGTCTTTTCATTAAATTCTTTACAGAATTGCATAATGTTAATACCGTAAGGTCCTAATGCCGGTCCGATTGGTGGCGCTGGATTAGCTTTACCAGCTTCACACTGTACTTTTACATTACCTATTACCTTTTTTGCAGGTGCTGCCATATTTAGTCACTCCTCTCCTATATTTTTTGTATCTGTGTAAATTCAAGTTCAGCAGGAGTTTCCCTACCAAACATTGACACTAATACTCTTACTTTGTGTTTTTCCATATTTATTTCTTCAATTATTCCGATAAAATCTCTTAATGGACCAGACATAACCTTCACGTTGTCGCCGACCTCAAAATCAACAACAACTTCCAATTCTTCTATACCCATACTTAAGATTTCAGCATCAGTAAGCGGCTCAGGCTTAGCTCCGGGTCCTACGAATCCCGTAACCCCTCTAATATTTCTAACAACATACCACGTATCGTCGTTCATATACATCTTAACTAAAACGTACCCCGGAAAAACTTTCTTTAAAGACGTCTTTCTCTTACCGTCTTTAATCTCAATCTGCTCTTCCATAGGAACAACGACCTCTAAAATCTGATCTTGAAGTCCCCTATTCTCTACTATTTTATCAAGATTAGCTTTTACCTTGTTTTCATAACCGGAATAAGTATGAACAACATACCATCTTACATCTTCTTCATATTCTTCACGAGGCATCAAGCCACCCCCTATTTAGCCTTTAATTAGTTTAGAAGCATTGTTAGTAATAAGCTCTACTAACTCAAAACTTCCCAAGTCTGCGACTGTGATATATGCAGCCACAATAGCTGAAATAACAATTACTGCAACAGTACCTGTTACAACATCTTTAGCACTTGGCCAAATTACTTTTTTTAGCTCTGACTTTGTTTCCTTAACAACATTTTTCCCCATGTTCACACATCCTTACTTAGTTTCTTTATGCTCTGTATGTTTTTTGCAGAACTTACAAAACTTTTTCATTTCAATTCTATCAGGATCGTTTTTCTTGTTTTTCTTTGAATCATAGTTTCTCTGTTTGCATTCACTGCATGCTAGTGTTATTTTCTCTCTCATTTTCTACACCTCCACCTTACATTCCCACACAAAAAAAGCGCCTATGTGGAACGCAATAATAAATTTACCATAACTTCCCCTAATAGTCAAGTAGTTTTATAAAAGTTAATAAAAAAATTGTTGCCTGTCAGACTACTACTGCATGAAAATAATATATACTCTTTTTATATAGCAATCTGAACAGTAGCCAAAAAATAAAGACAGAAAACCTTTTACAGATTTTCCGCCTTGTCGCTATCGTCACAGAACTGAGAAATCCTCTCTATTTACCTTTTCCCGAAAAGGTTCTTTAAAAATCCACCTTCATCCGACTGTTTTGGCATAGGCCTTGTACCTATTGGGAACACATCTTGAATAATTATTGAAATAGCCTGCTTAAAATCTTCAGAAAATCCGGAAAAATTCATCTTACAAGAGCTTACATTTTCAATATATCTCAAATAATTCTGCTCATCAAACGGTACAATAAATCTCTTTGGATTTTTAGGTAGTAAATCTTCTTCCATAACACTAAAATCAGGGCTGGTATAAAAAGCTAATGAGCCTAATATATCATCAACTTTAAGAGATGATTTCATGTATTTGTTTATAATTACAGCAATTTTGTTCGGATCCACATCAGCATTTTTCAGTTCTTTTAAAAACATAGTTATCGGTAAAATATTTAATGTGTCCATATCTTGTACAACATAAATCGACTGAACGTACCTAAATACATCCGGTACATCTTTTTTTGTTGTGAAATCGCAGTCAATTAAAACTACCGAATTTTCTCGTTTTGCAATCTCTATAGCTTTATAAACATCTATGTTATTTTTACTTGTTCGAGGTATTCCGGTATAAATACTTAAATTTCCTAGCTTAAACGGTCTATCATGCCCAATTGCAAGATTGTTTAAACTATTTGCCGCTATATCTTTTTGATCAAGGTCTCTATTCGTATAAATCAAATAACTATCTTTATTCCTAGTTAAATCTAATATCGCAACTTTTACACCCTTGCCCGCTAAAACACTAGCTAAGGCATTAATTATAAATGTAGTACCAGTTTTATGAGCTCCAATAAAGCAAACTGCCTTCTTATAATCTCTCGGTGTATCATAAACCTCTTTAATAACCTCTTTTTCAATAACTTGAGTAACTGTCTGTATTCTCGGCTCGTCTGGCATTGGCCTTGGCGGCTGATATCTTGGTGGCTGTGTAGACGGTGTATAGGCAGGCTTTGTAGGCCTTACTATTTGTGGCTCTTCTTGAGGCTTTATTATTTCAGGCCTTATTATTTGCGGTTCTTCATTTTTCTTTAATTCTTCAGCTTGCTTTTTTGCCTCTTCTTCGGCTTTTTTCCTTGCCATTTCTTCCACTTTTCTTACTTCTTCTTCAGCCTGCTTTTTAGCTAATTCCTCAGCTCTTTTTCTTTCCTCTTCTGCTTGCTTTCTAGCTAATTC
>CAZVVZ010000107.1:0-4523 GCA_964631135.1 uncultured Eubacteriales bacterium | reverse complement strand
AGTCTGACTAGTAACAAAATTGTAAAAAACTTTAAATAAAACTATTGACAATTTGCATAGTAAGTGATATTTTTAACATTGAAATTAGCAGTCGAATTAAAAGAGTGCTAATTGTCAAAAAGGAGAATAAAAAATGTTTCTTGATGATAGGAAAAAGCGAATTTTACAAGTCATTGTGGACTATTACGTAAATAGTGCGGAGCCTATTGCCTCGAAAATGCTTGCTAACGATTACGGATTGGAACTGAGTTCTGCAACAATTCGTAATGAAATGGCAGAAATGGAGGAAATGGGTTTACTGGAAAAGACACATACTTCCTCCGGGAGAATACCGTCAGATTTAGGGTATAGGTACTATGTGGATGATATTATGGATGTGAATAGTATAAATGATGAAGAAATTTCAAAGTTTTTGGACAGCTTATCTAAGAATGATAAAGATGTTCTTCAGAAAGTTTCTATGGCATTATCCGGTGCTATTCATTATACATCGATATCCCTTGATGATGATGGACTATTCTTGTATGGAAGAAATAATGTTTTTGATTATCCAGAGTTCAACGATATTGAAAGCTTGCGGAAGTTTATGTATATGCTGGAGGAAGAGGATTTATTAAGGAAAATCTTTGCTAAAGATGACGTTTCTGACATTACAGTAAAAATAGGAAAGGAAAATTCTCTTGAGCAGTTGCAGGATTACGGTATTGTAATATTTTCATATCAGGATAAGGGCGATATTGCTATTATTGGACCTAAAAGAATGGACTATAGCAAGGTTATGGGGTATATAAAAAGATTATTAGATGAATAAATATAGAGGAGGTTATAAAATGGAAGAAAAGCAAGGCGTTGAAGCGAATAAAGAAGATATGGCGAAAGAAGAAAAGGAAACTAATGCATTGGCTGAGGAATATTATGCACAGCTTCAAAGAGTTATGGCGGATTTTGAAAATTACCGTAAACGTGTTACAAAGGACAAAGAGGCATTATATAATCTGATTTCTGCTGAACTTATAACAGAGTTTTTACCGGTTTTAGATACTTTGGAAAAAAGTGCTTTTACAGTTGAGGCAGATGACGAAAAGTCTAAAGCTTGGAAAGACGGAATAGAGATGGTATGCAAGCAGTTCGAAGACGTACTTAAAAAGCTTGGCGCTGAAGAGATTAAGGCTGTTGGAGAAACATTTGATCCTAATTTACATGATGCAGTTATGCATGTGGAAGATGAAAAATTAGGTGAAAATATAATATCTAAAGAGTTAAGAAAGGGATATAAATTAAAGGATAGGATTATAAGACATAGTATGGTAGTTGTAGCCAACTAATGTTTTTTAATAATTTCGCAACAAAGTTGCTAAAATATATTTATGTAAAAAATGAAAGGAAGAGATTGATATGTCAAAAATTATAGGTATTGATTTAGGTACAACTAATTCATGTGTTGCAGTAATGGAGGGTGGTAATCCGGTAGTAATAGCTAATACTGAAGGTTCAAGAACGACTCCTTCTGTTGTTGCATTCACGAAAACAGGTGAGAGATTAGCCGGACAAATCGCTAAAAGACAGGCAGTTACAAATCCGGGAAGAACTATTATTTCGATAAAAAGAGATATGGGTACAGATAGAAGAATAGAAATTGACGGTAAAAAATATTCTCCACAGGAAATTTCTGCTATGATACTTCAAAAATTAAAGTCAGATGCTGAAAGTTATTTAGGCGAAACAGTAAGTCAGGCTGTTATCACTGTTCCGGCTTATTTTAGCGATTCTCAAAGACAGGCAACTAAAGATGCAGGTAAAATTGCCGGATTAGAAGTTTTAAGAATTATAAACGAGCCTACTGCAGCTGCTTTAGCTTATGGGTTTGATAAAGAAAAAGAACAGAAGATTATGGTTTATGACCTTGGTGGCGGTACATTCGATGTATCTATATTGGAAATTGGTGAAGGAGTGCTTGAAGTTTTAGCTACAAGCGGTAATAATAGACTTGGTGGAGACGATTTTGATAATAGAATTATTGACTTTTTAGTTGAAAACTTTAAGAAGGAAAACGGCATTGATTTAAAAACAGACAATATGGCTATGCAAAGATTAAAAGAGGCTGCTGAAAAAGCAAAAATTGAACTTTCAGGTGTTACAACGGCTAATATCAATTTACCGTTTATTACTGCTAACGAATCCGGCCCTAAGCATATGAATATTGATTTAACAAGGGCAAAATTTGAAGAGTTGATAGGCGATTTGGTTGAATCAACAACAGGTCCTGTAAACCAAGCATTAAAGGATGCAGGATTAACTGCTTCGGATTTAGACAAGGTACTTTTGGTTGGTGGTTCTACAAGAGTTCCTATGGTAGAAGAATTAGTTAAAAAATTGACAGGTAAAGAACCATATAAGGGAATTAACCCTGACGAATGTGTTGCAATAGGTGCAGCAATTCAAGCCGGAGTTTTGGCAGGAGACGTAAAGGATTTATTATTACTTGATGTCGCTCCATTGTCTTTAGGTATTGAAACTTATGGCGGAGTATTTACAAAGCTGATTGAAAGAAATACAACAATTCCTACAAAGAAGAGCCAGGTATTTTCAACAGCAGCAGATGGCCAAACAAGTGTAGAAGTTCATGTTTTACAGGGCGAAAGAGAAATGGCTGCATACAATAAGACTTTAGGCAGATTCCAACTTACAGGAATCCCTGCAGCACCTCGTGGAGTACCACAAATTGAGGTAACGTTTGATATTGATGCTAATGGCATTGTTCATGTTTCCGCTAAGGACATGGGAACCGGTAATGAACAGAATATTACTATTACAGCAAGTTCAAATTTAAGCGATGCAGATATTGATAAGGCTGTTAAAGAAGCTGAAAAATATGCAGAAGAGGATAAAAAGAAGAAGAAAGAAGCTGAAATTAGAAATAATGCAGATTCAACTGTTTATAGCAGTGAAAAGACTTTAAAGGAATTAGGTGATAAGATTTCGGCTGATGAAAAAGCTAAAATTGAAGCTGAGATTGAAAATACAAAGAAAGCTCTTGAAGGAACAGATGTAGATGCTATTGAGGCAGCTACGAAAAAATTGACAGAGGCATTTTATAGTGTATCTGAGAAGTTGTATCAACAGGCATCTGCAAACCAACAACAATCCACTGCAGCAGGCGAAAGCGCTGATAAAGGCGCAGATAGTCAGCCGAACGATGATAACGTAGTTGATGCGGATTATAATGTGGTTGATGATGAAAACAAGTAATTGGGAGTGTTAGATAGATGGCACAGGATTTATATACAGTTTTAGGAGTATCGAAAACTGCTTCGGAAGATGAAATAAAAAAGGCATATAGAAAGATGGCTAAGCAATATCATCCGGATTTACATCCGGGTGATAAGGAAGCCGAAGCTAAATTCAAGGAGATAAATGAGGCCTATGAAGTTTTGAGTGATCCTAAGAAAAAAGCCAATTATGATCAGTTTGGCACGGCAGAACCTATGGGGGGTGGCGGTGCCGGATATAGTGGTTTTAGCGGATTCTCAGGTGGATTTAATGGCTCCGGATTTGAATTTACCGGCGGTTTTGGTGGCATAAATGATATTTTTGAGGAATTTTTTAATGCCGGTTCAAGCGGTGGAAGATCCTCGGCCGGCCCTAGAAAGGGTACTAATATTTCTATTGCGGCTGAAATTTCATTCGAAGAAGCGGCGGCCGGTGTTAGTAAAGAAATAGAGATAGAAAAGCTGGTACAATGCGAAACGTGCAAAGGAACGGGTGCAAAGCCCGGCACGACTGTTAAGACGTGTAAAGCTTGTAACGGTACAGGAAGTGTGACTACTTATCAGAATACTATTTTAGGTAGAATTCAGACTTCACGTACATGCCAAGTATGTGGTGGAGAAGGTAAAGTAATAGATACACCTTGCCAGACATGTAGAGGTAAAAAGTTTGTAAAGAAAAAGGTAAAAATAAATATTCAAATTCCGGCAGGAATTGATAATAACCAGACAATTTCTTTACGTGGTCAGGGGCAACCGGGAGAAAAAGGAGGACCTAACGGCGATTTAAGAGTTTTAATTAAAGTTAGACCTCATAAGTTGTTCAAGAGGGACGGAAATAACTTATACTGCGAAATACCTATTACATTTGTTCAAGCAACTGTCGGAGCGGTAATTGAAGTACCTACTTTATCCGGAAAGGTTAAGTTTGACTTGCCGGAAGGCACACAAAGCGGCACTAAGTTCAGACTTAAAGGTAAAGGCATAAAAGATATTAACGGTTATGGGGTAGGAGACATGTATATAACAGTTAATGTGGAGGTGCCAAGGAGACTTAATGCGGAACAGAAAGAAGCATTAAATAAATTTGCCGAAGTTTGTGGTGAGGAAACATATGAGACGAGGAAAAGCTTTTTTGATACTATGAAAGAAATTTTTAAATAAAAAAGGTGGAGGAAGCGAAGCTGCTGAAAAAATCTTCGCAAATAAAAAAATAGCACAGATGTCATATAGTTTAAAAGATGCGAATATTCACAG
>CAZVVZ010000106.1:0-4605 GCA_964631135.1 uncultured Eubacteriales bacterium | reverse complement strand
TGCTTAAATTGTTGGTAAAAAATACGAATAGAATAAGTAGATAAGAAGATTTTCACAAATATAATAATGAGGTGTATATATGAAAAAAAGAATATTGGGAGTATTTTTAATATTGATAGCTTTTTTATTTTCTCCGTGTGAGTGTTTGGCAGATTGGCATTATGACAGTTTAAGTTTTTTATGTGATGCTACTACCAACTTAACAAAAAATATTTATATAAAGGCTCACGATGACAGTTATACAGAAGTCCTTACCGGTATAAATGTTGAATGGGGAGACGATACAGTTAGCAATATTTCGTGTGAAGAGAATAAAGATGCGGAAGGAATTGTAAAATTAACACATACATATGCTAGTACAGGAAAGTATAAGATAGAAGTAAAATCACCTTATATAACATATTTAGATGTATCGAGCAATGATATAATTGAAATAGATTTATCGAATGCATTGGGACTTTCTGAATTAAATATAAGCGAAAATAGATTAGAATATTTAGATGTTAGTAACTGTAATCTTTTAGACAGATTAAATTGCAGAAGTAATTATTTATCTGCTATTAATGTCACACAGAGTAATATAAGTATGCTGGAATGTTCTGATAATAAGTTAACTTCTTTAGTCGTTCCTAAAACTATACAAAAATTATATGCTAGTAATAATGAACTTGAAGTAATAAACAATTTATCAAGCTTCAATTTATCAGGGTTTTCCGATTTATCGATACTAGAATGTTCAGGCAATAAAATCAGTACGTTAACATTAGAAGGATGTAATTCGTTAATAACATTAAACTGTGAGGATAATTTCATCAATGAGATGCTACTGACGGACTGTGTTTTATTAGAAGAACTTTATTGTGATGAAAATGAGATTAGTACTTTGGATTTGAGTGCCAATTCTAAACTTCAAATATTAGAATGCAATAAAAACAATATGGAAAGTCTTAATATAAGTAACAATACAAATTTAACAGAACTCTATTGTTACGACAATTCAATAAGTAATTTAGATTTAAATAATATAAATTTAACATTTGCTGTTGTTGACAATACTGTTAATGTAACTAACAGCAATGCAGTAACATTGATAAAGATAAAAACAGAAGGAGAAGGGACTATATATTTGAGAAGTGATAAAAATATAATGTTTTCTAATATACCGGAAACTTTTTTAGTAAACGGAGTGCAACAAGAAAATGTTTTAACTGATTTTGATGTAAGTGAATATAAAGGGACATATGATATAGTAATTAGTTTTAATAATATAGAAAATCAAAAACAGAACGTAAATGCACCTGAATTATCAGATGGTATGATACCGGTAAAGTATAACGGGACAAACTGGGTAATAACTAATAAATTTGATGATGAATGGTATAGCTATGACAAAGAAAATAAGAAGTGGGCAAATGTCATGCTACGAGAATCGGCATATTATTTAGATTTAGACGGAAAAACATTAAAAAGTGTAGGAAATACGTCACTTGATGAATTGATAGGCAGAGAGGTGCCGGAGTCAAATACAGGTTCTATGTATGTTTGGATACCTAGGTTTTCATATAAAATAAATGATAGCGGTATAGATATAAAATTTAGTTCCGGATTAGAAGACTATATTGAGGAAGACTATAAAGCTCATCCTGCATTTAATTATGCTAACTACAAAGGCGGTGACACTTCAAGTGAAACCAGCTATAATGTACTCGGAAAGTCTAATAAACGTTTAGGAATATGGGTAGCAAAATATCAAGCCGGAGGGGATATAAGTCAACCTGAATATACTTCTTCAGCAACTAAGATAAATAATGCAAGTATTGGAAATGCTTTTTCGGCGTCTTTGCTTACATCAAGCTTAACCGGAATGGAAAAAAGCATAAGTCACATGATGAAAAATACAGAATGGGGAGCAGTAGCATATTTTGTAACATCAATGGACGATATGGTATCAACTACAGGAAATATTTATGGTATTTTTGACATGGACACTGATGCTGAATATGTGTCAAACTTTGTTGAGCTAGTAGGAGGGGTAAGTAATTTTAGTGTTAGAAAGAACGGATTAAGTTTAGTGCCATATAAAATGATGACATATTCCAATAACGAAGTATCCAAAATAGAAGATATAGATATTTTAAAACTGACATCTACTATAGATAATGAAGAGTCTAACAGCATCGTATTAAACAATTTTTACGGAATAGGAATAGGAGAAGTAAACAGTAATATAACAGGCACGATATCTAAAAAAGTACCTAATGGGAAAGAAGCATTTTTTATTAGAGGTATAGACGGAATTTATTCATACTCCGGAACAACAGGGGAAAGTAACAGCAACATAGGATTTAGAAATGTTATTTTTGTAGAGTCAACTACAGAAAACACATCAAATTATTATACAATAACAGCTTCATCGCAGGGTAACGGAGTAATAAGCCCAAGTGGGAATACCACAGTAGAGGAAGGGAAAAATCTTACATATTCTATAATACCAAACACAGGGAATGAACTAATAGACGTTACAGTAGATGGAATAAGTGTATATTATGATATTGTTAACTATGGAACGTACTATACATATAAATTTGATGCAGTAGACAGTAATCATAAAATTTTAGCTGTATTTGACAGCGAAATAAATTCATATGAAGTTTCTGTAATAAAAAATCCCGAAGATGTTGGACAAATAACAGGAGAAGGAGCATATAAAAACAGAAGCGAAGTTACATTAAAAGCTAATGGAACAAATGGTTACAAGTTTTCTTCATGGGAAACAGTAGAAAATCTTGATGAGGAAATAGATACTCTTGTAGATGAAATAACATTTAAAATGCCTGCAAAAAATGTTTTATTAAAAGCAAATTTTGAAAAAGTGCTAAAAGCTATATTGACAGTAGAAAACATGTACGGAAGAATGTTTTTTGAAAAAAATGTAGATGAAGGCGTAGCAATAACGGCTGAAGAAATCAAGGGATATGTATTTAAAAAATGGATAAGTACAGGGTTGGAATTAACACCAGAACAAATAAATAGTAGACATATAGAAATAACAATTCCGGGGAATGACGTATCATTAGTGGCAAAATATAATAGACTATATCCTTTAGTATTGATAGATAATAATACAATATTACAGATTGAACAAGAAGAAGGCGAAACAGTTAATTTCGTTGCAGCCGAAGGTAGTAACGGTTACGAAACTTACGGATTAGAAGAAACCTTAGATAGTACAAGCAATATAAGCTTTGTTATGCCAAGTAATGGTGTATCAATACTTGTTAGAGAAGCACCATTATATCATTTACAAATATTACTAGATAATGCAACAACACTACAGATTGAAAAAGCAAAAGGCGAAACAGTTAATTTTGCTACATCCATAGCCGGATTTAGTGGTTACGAAACTTCTGGATTGGAAGAAACTTTAGGCAGTACAAGTAATGCAAGCTTTGTTATGCCAAATAATGATGTATCAATAGTTGTTAAATATGTGGCTCCATCAAATTAGTAAAAAATAGATTGTTTATAGGTTTCAGCAAAACAAAGGAATTCTTTTTTAGAGGAAATTTCTATTACATAAGAAAGGTGAATGTATGAAAAATTTTAACTTTTTCATACATTCACCTTTTTTGCATTTAGTGTTGTGTACCATTCCAAATTAAATCTACTACAAATATTCCTATAAATGCCAAAACACAACCTATTGCGACAAAAACACATTCAACAATATTTAATATACTTGCTACATTTGCCTTAGATTTTGCATCTTCGTAATTTCTGTCAATTAACTTTTGCGAGCTACATATAAACACAGTAGAAATTATAGGCATAACCAGAAAAAGTATAGCACCACAGGTCGTTAAAGTAGCTATTCCGTTTAACACTAATAAAATAATAGAAGAGGTTTTTACACTGCCAAGTGTTTTTAATGAAAATTCATTATTTAATTTCTTTTTATCTAGGATAACTTTTACAAATAGGCATATAAATACAATCATCATAATAATTCCGATAATACTGCATAACAGTAGTATACTTGCACTTTCAACGCCGAATGAAGGAGTATTTAATGTGGTAGTGGAGCTAACAGCAAAAGGTTCCATTTTTTTCACCTCCTCATATTAGATATTTTTGTAACAAAAATTACAAATTCAGTTTAGCATAGTGAAAATACAATTTCAAGTAGTAACTATGGACAATAGTGCTGTAGTTACTGGTCGAACTATATGAAATAACATATATGTTTTATCGAGATTTAGGATTTGAGGCGAAAGGTTTTTAAAAACAAAAAATGAGCTGTAATCAGCTCATTTTGGCGGAGAAGGAGGGATTCGAACCCTCGCTGCCCTTGCGAACACTAACAGTTTAGCAAACTGTCCCCTTCAACCTACTTGGGTACTTCTCCAGTAGTGGCGGAGAGGGTGAGATTCGAACTCACGGCTCTTACGAGTCACTAGTTTTCAAGACTAGCTCCTTAAACCGCTCGGACACCTCTCCGTATTTCTTTTGTTTCAACTTGTTTAATATAACATGAAAAAAAAACATTGTCAAGTGAATGTAAAAAAATACCGGAAGTCTTTCAGCAAATATTCGTTCCTTTTAAAA
>CAZVVZ010000105.1:0-4617 GCA_964631135.1 uncultured Eubacteriales bacterium | reverse complement strand
GGATATCCTCAGTATCATAGTGGCGATAACGAGTACAGCTATTGCAATTTACTTTGGGGAATGGATAAAATCAGTTATTCCTATAGATCTCATTATGTTGTTGCTACTGGTACATATGGTTTATATCGGAATCAGATGTTATGTGAAAGAACGGGGACATTATTAGGGAATAAATAGGATATTGAGAAAACGATGATGTAAACTGTCGTTTTCTCAATTTTTTATATGTTTAAAATACAGCTTGATGAACTTGCCTGTATTCTCTTGGGCTACAAAGATAAAATTCTTTGAATTTTTTTGTATAGTATGCGGGCGAATCAAAACCACATTCCTCTGCCACAATAGAAATGTTTTTATCCGGGTATTCCGTTAGTACAGATGCACTTCGGATCAATCTGTATTTTAACAGATATTGGATAGGAGATTCTCCTGTGATTTTTTTGAAACAACGAAGGGTTTCTCTTTCACTGATATTTACAATTTCAGCAATATTAGAAAGAGTAATATTTACCGGATAATGTTGTTCTATAAAAGATAAGATTGCAGCTATTGAGCAGAACGGATATATGGATAGTGTCACTATGCTTACCAAGCCTCCGTTCGATAAGCCTCTAAGCTTTACCAGGTTGTTTGATAAAAAGATGCAGATGGAAATTATGGCTGCGATTAACAAAGTTAAAGATAATGCAGTTGTTATTGCAGCTTGAGAAAGCGTACAACATCAGTTTAACGATTACCGCTGTGATTTAACGATTGCCCCAGCCGTTTAACGATTACAACGTCACAGACAGCCGCAAACCCCATAAAACGCGCGAACCCCGCCGCAGAATTGCTCTGCAGCGGGGTTCGTTATATGCCGGAACAGCCGAAAAGCCTTATTTCATGCGGTTTTCGGGCATAGAAAAAGTCCACCGTAATTCTATCAAAATTACGGTGGACTTATGGTGGAGGCGAGGAGAATTGAACTCCTGTCCATAAACTTATTCATATAAACTTCTCCGAGTGCAGTTTGTACTTTTACATTCCCTCTGCTATATGCCTACAAACAAGCCTATAGTTTCAGTAGCTTCATAAAATACCCATCAGCTCAAAGCTTTGCTGACTTTGTGGTCACCTGTCGACGCCGAACTCTAGGCCGGTGACACTCTTAGGTCGACGTAGCCGCGCTTAGGCAGCTAAAGCTAATTCATTATTATTAGCGTTTAATTTAATTTCCCGCTTTTTTAAGTGGCCAGCAGGACCCACTACTCGCTATTTATACTTCAAAATAAATGTCGATACCTATACGCCCCCATATATCAGCTTTGATTTTTTTCTTTAAGTCTGATAGCAATTTCCTTTTCGGCACTTCTTTTCGCAATATCCTGACGTTTATCATAAAGTTTTTTACCTTTGCCTATCCCTATAGTTAGTTTGGCCCACTTGCCTTTCAAATATAAATCCAACGGAACAAGTGTAATCCCTTCTCGCTTAATTAGTCCAATAAGCTTATTTATTTCTTTTCTATTAACTAAAAGTTTTCTTTTTCTGGTAGGCTCAGTATTAAATATATTACCTTTTTCATAAGGGCTTATATGCATATTATTTATAAAAAGTTCACCATGATCTATAGAAGCATAACTATCTTTTAAATTCACATTACCCATTCTGATCGATTTTATTTCTGTACCGGTAAGTAATATTCCTGCTTCAAATTTATCTTCGATAAAATAATCATGAGTTGCTTTTCTGTTAGATGCGATCTGCTTTATCGGATAATTTGCCACTATATTTCACCTCTTTAAAAATAATAACGTTGCCCTTAAAGGCACTTATTAAGTATACACTAATAAGAGGCACTTTACAATAGTAAAAAACACCAAATTTATACTCATTACCGCTCAGGCAGCCTAACAGCCAAGCACGTTGTTAGTCAGGGTATATAAAACATATATCTTATTTTCAGCTGGCTGTCTGCCCGGAAGCAAAACACGTTACTAGTCAGACTACCTGCTGCTGGTCAGAGTACATGAAATAAGATATATGTTTTATCGGAACTCAGGATTTGCAACGAAAGACTTTAAAAAAATACGGGAAGTCTTTCGGCAAATATTCGTTCCTTTTAAAACATATATCTTATTTCATGTACTCTGACCAGCAGCAGGTAGTCTGACTAGTAACCAAAACACTCGAGTTTTGTTACCTTTTTATTGACAAGTACAATTTAAAATTATACAATTTAAACGTTGAAAATTTGGGATAAACAAAAGAAAATTAGGGGGAAAATACGAATGAGAACTAACGGTAAGATTGAGGAAATTTATAAAGTTATAAAGGGCGAACATAAAGATCCGTTTTCTGTATTGGGAATGCATATAATGACCAGTGAAAAGAAAAAATGTGTAACAGTAAGAGCATATTTGCCGTATGCTAAAAATTGCTACTTAATAGATTTGGATAAAAATGAAAAGTATGAAATGGATCTAATAGATGATGCGGGATTTTTTGAGATAATATTAAAAGATAGAAAAGAATTATTTAAATATAAATTGATGACTTTAGACAATTACGGTGTTTCATATACTTTTTATGATCCTTATTCCTTTTGGCCTGTAATAACGGATTATGATTTGTACTTATTTAATGAAGGAAAAAATATGAGAATATTCGACAAATTAGGTGCACATATTATGGAAGTAGATGGAATTACAGGAATATTGTTTGCAGTGTGGGCGCCGTCTGCGAAGCATGTAAGTGTTGTCGGTAATTTCAACGGCTGGGATGGCAGACGTTACCAGATGCGAATGAGAGGGACTTCAGGTGTTTGGGAAATATTTATTCCGGAACTTGGTGAAGGGGAGTATTATAAATACGAAATAAAAGCTCCGAATAATGATGTGTTCTTAAAAGCAGATCCTTATGGCTATTATGCCGAATTAAAGCCTAAGACAGCTTCTATTGTGTATGATTTGAATAAGTTTAATTGGAATGATGACGAATGGATTGGGAAAAGAAGTCAGGGAGATAATACGAAAAAGCCGATGTCTATATATGAAGTGCATTTGGGTTCTTGGATGAAACCTGTTCATAACGACGAAAATTCTTACTTTAATTATAGAGAATTGGCAGAAAGACTAATCCCTTACGTTAAAGAAATGAATTATACTCATATTGAGTTGCTACCTGTAGCGGAGCATCCGTTTGACGGCTCTTGGGGGTATCAGGTATGCGGATACTATGCTGCTACGAGTAGGTATGGCACTCCTGAGGACTTAATGTATTTTATAAATAAGTGTCACGAAGAGGGAATTGGGGTACTGGTTGACTGGGTACCGGCACACTTCCCGAAAGATGCACACGGACTTGCAAAGTTCGACGGTACAGCAGTTTATGAGCATGCAGACCCGAAGCAAGGCGAGCATCCTGACTGGGGCACGTTGATATTTAATTACGGAAGAAACGAAGTAAAGAATTTTTTAATTGCGAATGCATTATTCTGGTTTGAAAAGTATCACATAGATGGGCTTAGAATTGATGCGGTTGCTTCTATGTTGTATTTAGATTATGGGAAAAAAGAAGGAGAATGGATTCCGAATAAATGGGGCGGACGTGAAAATGTTGAAGCCATTGAATTTATGCGAGAATTGAATAAAGAAGTTTATGCCCATTTCCCTAATGTAATAATGGCTGCGGAAGAATCTACTTCATGGGCTTTGGTTACAAAACCTACTTATATAGGCGGACTTGGATATAGTTTTAAATGGAATATGGGTTGGATGAACGACTTTTTAAGATATATGAGCATGGATTCTATATATAGAAAATACCATCATACTTTAATTACATTTTCTATGTGGTATGCATATTCCGAAAATTTTATACTTGTTTTATCTCACGATGAAGTTGTTCATGGAAAATGCTCTATGCTTAATAAGATGCCGGGGGACTACTGGCAGAAGTTTGCTAATTTAAGAACGGCTTATGGATTTATGTATGGCCATCCTGGTAAAAAACTTATGTTTATGGGCGATGAGTTCGGTCAGTTTATTGAATGGAATTATCATCAAGGTTTAGACTGGCATTTGCTTGATTATGACATGCATAAAAAAATGCAGACATATGTGAAGGAGCTAAATGCTTTATATAAGGAAACACCTGCTTTATGGGAACTTGACTGTGAAGAAAGAGGGTTTGAATGGATAGACTGCCATGATGCAGAAAGAAGTGTAGTTTCTTTCTTAAGAAGAGACAGCAAAGGTAATGAATACATAGTTGTAAGTAATTTTACACCTGTAAGGTACGACGGATACAGAATTGGTGTACCCGGCAGAGGATTTTACAAAGAAATATTTAACAGCGACTGGGAAAAATACGGTGGAAGCGGTGCTAATAACGGTGATGGCTTATATGCAGACGATACAGCATGGCACTGCCGATTAAATTCAATAGTTATGACTGTTCCGCCGCTTGCTACTGTAATATTAAAAAGGCAGTAAGTTTTTAATCTTTTATTATTTTCTGCTACTAGGCAAACTGCTGCTATATAAAAAAATAATATATATGTTTTAAAAAGAATGCTATTTGCCAAACTGCTACTATATAAAAATAATATATATGTTTTATCGGAACTCAGGATTT
>CAZVVZ010000104.1:0-4636 GCA_964631135.1 uncultured Eubacteriales bacterium | reverse complement strand
GTATTCTAAAGATGGTGAAGGCACTTTATCGCAGTTACACTTAATCTCGTCTAGCAATAGCTCAGCCACATCAGTAAAATTACCTTCTTCTTCGGCTTTTCTCCATTTGCGCTTGGCAACATACTTCATACGAATTCTCCTTTCTACGTCCTTGGCCGGTACTTAAAAGTCAATCAACTTTACAAAAATACAATTTATTATAATGCAGTAGTTTACATAAACTAAATATTAACAAAAATATTGCAATATAAAAATTGTTATGATAAACTCGTATTTGGAAAAAAAGTGGACTTCGTCCATGTCATGTCGTCTTGCGACAAAATATTATTGTATATTTGTGCAATAGGAGATTTTTAGCGAGATTCCTTATTACATAAAAATATTATAAAAGGGAGGAAAAATATATGAATAAAAAAACGATTGAAGATATTGATGTGTCGGGTAAAAAGGTTTTGGTACGTTGCGATTTTAATGTACCGCTAGATATCAATGATAAGACAAAGATTACGGACGATAGAAGGATTGTGGGGGCATTGCCTACTATTAAATATTTGATGGAACACGGTGCAAAGGTTATTTTATGCTCTCATATCGGCAAGACAAAGGATAAACAGACTTTGGCTCCTGTTTCGATAAGGCTGTCTGAATTATTAAAATGTCCGGTTATTTTTGCTAGTGATGTAATAGGACCTGATGCGAAGGCAAAGGCTAATGCATTAAAAGACGGAGAGGTTATGTTACTTGAAAATGTAAGATTTCATTCTGAGGAAGAAGCTAATGATCCTGAGTTTGCAAAAGAACTTGCTTCTTTGGCTGAGATATATGTAAATGATGCTTTTGGAACTGCTCACCGTGCTCATGCTTCAACAGAAGGTGTTACAAAATTTTTACCTGCTGTTTGCGGTTACTTAATTCAAAAAGAAATCGGAATTATGGGAGATGCTTTGGAAAATCCTACCAGACCATTTTTGGCAATTTTAGGTGGTGCAAAGGTTTCTTCAAAAATCGGTGTTATTGAAAATTTATTGGATAAAGTTGATGCACTTATGATTGGCGGAGGAATGACTTATACATTTATGAAGGCTATGGGCGGAACAGTTGGCAATTCTATTTGCGAAAATGACAAGTTAGATTTAGCTAAAGAAATACTTGAAAAAGCCAAGAATAAGGGTGTAAAAATATATTTCCCTGCTGATTCTGTGTGTGCGCAGGAGATTAAAGATGGGGTAGGGACTAAAATATTTCCTTCAAATTCAATTCCTGACGGCTGGGAAGGGCTTGATATCGGACCTGAGTCAGCTAAAACTTTTGCAGAGGCTATTAAAGATTATAAGACTATTATCTGGAATGGCCCTATGGGATTTTCTGAAATAGATATTTTTGCAAACGGCAGTACTACTGTTGCTCGTGCTTTGGCAGAAAATAAAGATGCTGTTACTATTATTGGTGGTGGAGATTCTGCTGCTGCTGTTGAGAAGTTTGGATTATCAGATAAAATGACTCATGTTTCGACAGGCGGAGGAGCTTCTTTAGAGTTTATTGAAGGCAAGAAGTTGCCTGGTATTGAGGCGTTAAATGAAAAATAGAGGTTGATATATCTGTAATTAAAATGTACATTAGCTGTGCAATGAAGTTGCACAAGGCAAGGAATTTTAACTCTGATTATATATAGGAGGTGCATGGGATGATGAGAAAAAAGATTATTGCTGGAAATTGGAAGATGAATAAGACTTCTAAAGAGGCAGTTGAGTTTGTTAATGAGTTAGCTAAAAGGGTAGCTACGGCGGAGGCGGATGTTGTTGTTTGCCCTACTTTTGTTTGCCTACCGGCTGTTGTTGAGGCAGCTCATGGAACTAATATTAAAGTTGGAGCTCAGAATATTCACTGGGCGGACAACGGTGCTTTTACGGGCGAGATTTCAGGTGAAATGTTAAAAGAAATCGGGGTTGAGTATGTTATTATTGGGCATTCTGAGAGGAGACAGTATTTTAACGAGACCGATGAAACTGTAAATAGTAGACTAAAGGCAGCTCTTAAGTATGGATTAAAGCCTATTGTTTGTGTTGGAGAACTTCTAAATGAAAGAGAAAGCGGAGTTACGAATGAAGTTTTAGAAAGACAGACGGTCGGAGCTTTGAAAGAGATTTCGGCAGATGCTGTTTCTAATATGGTTATAGCTTATGAGCCTGTTTGGGCTATCGGCACAGGAAAAACCGCTTCTTCTGAAGATGCTAACGATGCATGTAAGTTTATTAGGAGTGTTGTTGAAAAGCTATATAATAAAGAAGTAGCGAACAATGTAAGGATTCAGTATGGCGGTAGTGTTAAACCTGCTAATGCTAGGGAGTTATTTACTACTTCGGATATTGATGGCGGATTAGTTGGAGGAGCTAGTTTAAAGGTAGACGATTTTACTGCTATTGTTAATTATTAGTTTGCATGAGGGAGGAGCTTAGTATGCGAACCGAAAGAGTGGAATTACTGAACGATGCATTTGAAAAATACGAAGCGCTTATGAACAGTATAGAGGAATTATATAAAGTAAGCGAAGAATACTTATTACCGACAAAACCTGAGCTTAACGAAATTTTATCTGATGCAAAGCATTATATGAGTGGAGTTTTTATTGGAATTGCTAATGCGAATGATGTTGTCACAGATGAGGAACAGGCTTTTATTGACAAGTTTGATTTTGATGAAAGCATAAAAGAAGAATTTAATAAAGATTCTATTTTTGATACGATTTTCAGCGATGTTCCAAAGTACATAGAACTTGCAGTTGATGTAGATAAATTGGCACAGACAGATTATGCTACAAAGTTAATAAAAGACACATTATTTATCTGTAGATGCATTATGGATATTGACGGCAATACTTATGCTAATGAGAGTTCGTATACTTATGCTTTTATCGACATGCTGGAGAAATATAAAAAGGATAATAAGTGAATGACATACCTATAAAGATGATTGAATGAAAGGGATATGATTTGAAATGAAAAACAAGTTGGTTACACTAATTATTATGGATGGATTTGGTATAAATCCGGACGAAAGAGGAAATGCTATTAAAGCTGCAAATAAAGTGAATTTGGATGAGTATATAAAAAAATACCCTCACTCAAGGCTAAAAACAAGTGGGTTGGCAGTTGGCCTTCCGGAAGGACAGATGGGGACTTCAGAAGTTGGCCATATGAATATGGGAGCCGGGCGAGTTGTTTATCAGGAACTTGCACGTATTTCTAAATCGATTGAAGACGGAGATTTCTTCATGAAAGAAGAGTTTTTAGGTGCGATTGAAAACTGTAAGAAGAATAATTCCAAGTTACATTTATATGGCTTGCTTTCTACCGGTGGGGTTCACAGCCATACAAGCCATTTGGCTGCATTATTAAAACTGGCAAAGGATAACGGGTTAAAAGATGTCTATGTTCATTGCTTTTTAGACGGACGTGATGTACCGCCAACTTCCGGTAAAGGATTTGTTGCGGAACTTCAAAAAACATTGAACGAAATTGGTGTTGGGAAGATAGCAACAGTTATGGGAAGATATTACATAATGGACAGAGATAAGAGATGGGAAAGACTAAAGCTCGGATATGATGCTATGGTTTTAGGTAAAGGAGAAACTTGCAGCGATCCGCTTGAGGCTGTTCAAATTTCTTATGACAGAAATGAAACCGATGAGTTTGTTAAACCGTTTGTTATTACGGAAAGCGGAAAGCCTGTCGCTACAATTGATGCAAATGATTCGATTATTTTCTATAATTTTAGAACGGATAGAGCCAGAGAAATTACGTGGGCTCTTATGAATGAAAACTTTGAAGGGTTTGATAGAGAAAAAGGCTGTTTCCCACTTTATTATGTTTGCATGACTCAGTATGATGAGAACTTAAAGAATGTTCATGTTGCTTTTAAACCGGAAGTATTAAAGAATAAGCTCGGAGAGTATTTAAGTGAGAAAGGGTACAAACAGCTTAGAATTGCAGAAACGGAAAAGTATGCACATGTTACCTTCTTCTTTAATGGGGGAGTAGAGCAAGTGTCTGACGGAGAGGACAGAATATTAGTTCCATCGCCCAAGGTTGCTACTTACGATATGCAACCTGAGATGAGTGCATATGAAGTTGCCGATAAGGCAGTTAATGCGATAAATGAGAAGAAGTATGATGTTGTTATATTGAATTTTGCTAATCCGGATATGGTAGGTCACACAGGTAATTTTGAGGCTGCAAAAAAAGCTGTCGAGGTAACCGATGAATGTGTTGGAAAGGTAGTAGATGCTGTCCTAAAACAGGACGGATATGTGCTTATTACTTCTGATCACGGTAATGCGGATGTTATGTTTGATTACGAGAAAAATGAGCCGGTTACTTCTCATACTACTAATGATACTCCGTTTATTTTAATCGGAGCACCGGCCGGAACAATGGTAAGTAATGGGGCACTTTGTGACTTGGCTCCTACTATGTTAAAGCTTCTTGGTGAAAAAATACCTGATGAGATGACAGGCAAGAGTCTTATGTGCGACTAGTAAGATATTCTAGTTACTGCGAAAGTGGCTAAAAAACTTCTAAATAATACAGAGGTCATATAGTTTAAAAGATGCGAATATTCACAGGAAACCATCCTATAG
>CAZVVZ010000103.1:0-4637 GCA_964631135.1 uncultured Eubacteriales bacterium | reverse complement strand
TTTTTTCAAAACTTACTTTATTTAATTGAAATTAGTATAATATTGTGATATTTTAAGTATGATATTTAAAATTGGAGGCCATATAATGAAAATTTCAACGAATTATGATAAAAAAGCATTAAATGAATTTTTACAAACCCATTTGAAATCTCACTTTATGCAATCTTTTGAATGGGCAAAAGTTAAATCTAACTGGAAAAGTGAGTTTATAGTTGCATATAACGATAACAACAAAATTATCGGAGCTATGCTTGTCCTTATACGTAAAATGCCTATTTTTAATTATACACTTATGTATTCTCCACGTGGGCCGGTATGTGATGTTTATGATTTAGAAGTTATGAAAGGTCTGTTAAATAAAGTAAAAGAGCTCGCAAAGCAATATAATGCATATACCTTAAAGATGGATACAGATGTGTTAGCAAGCGATGAAAAATTTAAGGAAGTTGCAAAAGAGTGTGGCTTTAAATTACCTAAACAGAGTAAAAATTTTGAAGGAATACAGCCTAGATTCGTTTTCAGAATCAATAATATTAAAGGAAAAACCGAAGATGAAATGCTTGCCTCTTTTGAACAGAAAACAAGATATAATATTCGTTTAGCTTCTAAAAAAGGTGTTACGGCAAAAATAGGTACTCGTGACGATTTAAAAGACTTCCATAAAATAATGCTTGAAACCGGTGTCAGAGACGGATTTGTTATACGTTCTTTAGAATACTTTGAAAAAATGTATGATGAAATGAGTCCTAACCACTTACGTCTTTATATGGCTTACTTAGATGGTAAGCCTATTGCCGGTACTATTGCTATTTTATACGGTGATAAGTGCTGGTATTTATATGGTGCCAGCAGTAACGAGCACAGAAATGTTATGCCAAACTATTTACTCCAATGGGAAATGATAAAATGGGCTCTTTCTTCCGGCTGCAATGTTTATGACTTCAGGGGTGTTTCGGGAGATTTAAATAAGGACAACCATCTTTACGGATTATACAGATTTAAAAAGGGTTTTAATGGTGACTTTACTGAATTTATCGGGGAATTAGAATTAGTATTTAAGCCGTTTGCTCACTTTGCTTTAGAAAAAGGCGGAGCAATTTATAAAAGGATACGACGATTTATGTTTGTAAAAAAGAACAGTTAATAAAAGGAGTCGACCTAAATGAAAAAGTTAATTATTGAAAAAGATAAGCTAATTGATAATATAAACAAACTAAAATCTATTACCAACACACCTATTATCGCTACACTAAAAAATAACGGGTATGGTCTTGGATTAGATGAGTTCCCTAAAATACTAGAAGAAAACGGAATTGAATTTTTTGCTGTTTCAACAGTTGATGAAGCCGTCAAACTACGTGAAAACGGGATAAAATCGAAAATCATGATGCTACATTCAACAGCTATAGAAGAGGACCTGCTCACATTACTTAATTACGATATTTTGCCGACAGTAGGCTCGTTTGAAGCATTTAATGCAATAGATAAAATTTCTAAAGAAAATAATGTGCCTTTATATGTACAGCTGAAAATAGATACCGGATTTGGACGTTTCGGATTTTTGCCGGATGATATGATAAAACTAATTGATACTTTAAAGGCCCACCCCAACATAGGAGTTGTTGGAACTTTTTCTCATTTTTCATCTGCTTTTAATGAAAAAACAGATTATACAGATAAGCAGTTTAATATTTTTAATAAATGTGTTTCTATGCTAGCAGATTCCGGAATAGAGCCGGGAGTACGTCATATATGTAATTCTTCTGCTTTTTTAACAAAACTCCACATGCATCTGGACACTGTAAGAATCGGTTCTGCATTTTTAGGAAGAATTCTTGTTCAGAATAGTCTCGACTTAAATAAAATAGGGTATATGATTTCTTCCATCGAAGATATTAAAACATTACCGGCTAACCATTTCATAGGCTACTCAAACACCTATAAAACAAAAAACGAAACCGTTATAGGTATTGTTCCCGTAGGGTATTTAGATGGCTTAGAATTAAAAAAAGGCCAAGACTGCTTTGGAGTTTTAGATACTCTTCGTGAAGTATACAATAAAATAAAATGCTTTAATAAAAAAATATATGTTGAAGTAAACAGCAAAAAAGTACCTATCTTAGGTAAAATAGGTACTAATAATATAGTAATTGACTTAACAAACACTGATGCTAAGATAAACGATATTGTAAAAATAGATGTAAACCCTATGGTTGTACGGCCTGATATAGAAAGAGTTTTTAACTAATTCATTCCACCATTTACTCCTATTATCTGCCCTGTAATATAATTTGAATCATCTGATGCTAAAAACAATACCGTTTTAGCAATATCTTTAGGAGTTCCAAGAGTTTCGCTTGGGACTTCTTTTTTTAATTCTTCTTTATTAAACTGCTTATTCATATCTGTATCTATAATTCCGGGGGTTACACAGTTTACCTGAATATTAGACAAAGCCATTTCTTTAGCCAATGCTTTTGTAAAACCTATAACTCCGGCTTTTGCCGCAGAATAATGCACCTCACAAGATGCACCTACTTCCCCCCAGATAGATGAAATATTTATTATTTTACCGGATTTTTGGTTTATCATAGTATCAATTACGGATTTTGTACAGTTATATATGCCTTTTAAATTTACTCTCATCATTTCGTCCCAATCATTCTCCGTAATATCTGCAAACGGCTTTATCTGAGAAATTCCTGCATTATTCACCAAAACGTCAATTCTCCCGAATTTATTTAAGCAAAAATCTGTCATAACCTTTACTTCAGCTAAATTTCCAACATCAGCTTTCACTAAAAATAAATTTTCTCCCAGTCTTTCTTTTAATGCTATAGCCCTGTCATATGAATTTTTATAATTTAATATAACTTTGTCTCCGCTTTTTATAAACTCCTCACATATTGCCTCTCCTATTCCTCTCGTGCCTCCCGTTATTATAGCTATTCTTTCCATCGATTCTCCTCCTAAATTTATAATCATTGTTCTAAACAATTGTATCACATTTGTCGATATTCTTATAGTATCAATATTAACATTTGGAGGGAAAAATAATGACTGATTTTTACAAGAAAAACTTTGCTGTCAACTCACCCATTTTCCTATTTTTACTAATAGGAACTCTGATTTTAGGATGCCTATTTAGGATGCCTGTATCTATGCCTTCTTCTATTCCGGCTTCTCACATTCAAGTTTTGACAAAATTTGGATTAACCACAAATTTCATAACAAGTGCTACTAATTTTTTCTGTTGGGTTGAACTGATATTAAGTTTATTCACAATACTAGCATTATATTTCTTAGGTCAAAACATAGTCGGAAAATCTGCCGGTATATGCTCAGCATTTGCATTTGCCGTTTATCCATACTTTGTTTCAAACTTATATGTAATGAATATTTTTATGATATTCTCTTTTATAATGTACTTACTGTTTATGTATATTGGAGTACATTCAATGAGTAGGTTGTGGAATTTTATTTCCGGTATTTTTTTCATGATTTTATGTGTAATGGAGCCGGCAATTATTATATTAGGGCTTTTACCTTATATATACTTTTGTATTAAGCAAAAACATATTGCGGTATTAAACTCGTTTTTATTCTTTTTACTCGGATTCCTCCTAATGCTTGGTTCATTTACATTGATCGCCGCATTAAAAGGGAACTTAGTTAATTTTATGCCTATAGGTGAATCACTTAGTGCATTAGCAAACGGATTTAAAGCATTTTTTGCTCACCCGATTTCTTACATTACAGACTCTATATGGCCAAATCTAAAAACTACATTTGCTTATCCCTTGGTTCCAGGTACTTTCTCATACTTGCACTACATTATAATTACCTTATCTATACTTGGTGCTTTATATTCATTTGTAAATGAAAACGTAAGAATTTTATCAATATTATTAGTAATAATGCTACTTCAATCCTTTTTTATGCCTTATGAATATGCTATAATATTTATAATGTTGGTTTTACTTTCAAGTTTTATGATAGATAAAGTAGTAAAAGACGTATTCGATATTTAGGAAGGAATTTTTAATATGTTCAAAAAATTATTTGATAAAATTGATGAATTTATAGAAAAATTCAATGAAGTAACTAATTTAGATCAGATCGCAATAGAAATATTGCAACTAATTGAAAAAACTTTTTCAGAGAATATATCTAAAGATAAGAGCTTAAACGAAAAAACATTTGATGAAATAATGCAAAAACCCGGGCTTTGGAAAAGTATAGGGCAGAGGCTAAAAAAAGCGCTAAAAGACAAAGAAGAATTTTTAAAGCAGCTTCTTTACATATGTGCCGTAATCAATGAATTTGAAAGACGATACAGAGCTCGTGAGCGCTTAAGTCGTAAAGATAAAGAAATAAATAAGATTATTGAAAAATATGCAAAAGAAATTAGTGAAATTTCAGAGAATCCTGATTTTTCTCAAGAGTATAAAAACGAGGAGATAAAAAAAGTTCGTGCAAATATGGAAAAGGAAATAAAATCTTTAGATTTAGGCCTAACAAGGTGATATGAATATTGTACTCATTCAGAAGATAGCCAAAAGTGCTTATATTTAGCTCGCTTTGAGTGTGTGAAAAAATTTCTGTAAATAAAATCTTCTATGATAATGAATGAGCTA
>CAZVVZ010000102.1:0-4738 GCA_964631135.1 uncultured Eubacteriales bacterium | reverse complement strand
ACGGGAAGTCTTTCTGCAAATATTCGTTCCTTTTAAAACATATATCTTATTTCATATGCTCTAAACAGTAACCGCAATCATTTTAAATAATATATAGCCTATTGTTATTTCCTCTCTAATATGATACTTTATTTGAGGAGGGAAACTTATGACAAAAGTGACAATATATACTGATGGCGCTTGCTCGAAAAATCCAGGGCCCGGAGGTTGGGGCGCAATTTTGATGTATAATGATATAAAAAAAGAAATATCCGGTGGAGAAAATCCTACAACTAATAATAAAATGGAACTTATGGCTGCAATAAAAGCTCTGTCTATGCTAAAAATGCCGTGTGAAGTGGATTTATATAGCGACAGTGCATATCTTATAAATTGCTTTAATAATAATTGGTTAAAAAGTTGGAAGGAGAAAAATTGGGTTAATTCTAAACGTGAACCGGTTAAAAATGTTGAACTGTGGGTAAAACTAGATGAATTATCTAAAATTCATAAAATAAATTGGATAAAAGTAAAGGGACATGCGGATAATATATATAATAATAGGTGTGATGAATTGGCTAGGTTAGAAACTTCTAAGTTTTCCTAAGTACTACTTTTCATAAATCCTTCATAAGTATATAGAAGGCTATCGTTCAGATTGCTACATAAAATTATGCAGTAGTTTTTTCGGTAATTGCAAAAGAATATACGGAGGGGATTATGAAATATAAAAAAACTAATGTTTTTAAAAGCTTTTTCGTAGCTCATATGAATTTGTATTTATTTTTACTTAGTTTGTTTGCTATAGGGCTTATTACCGGAATAGTACATTCGGCTGTTTTGGGAGATGAGGCTAAGAGTGAGTCATATACGTATATAACCACGTTTATAAGTGCTTTAAAGACAAAGAAGTTTGATATAAATATATTGTTTAACGAATTCTTGGTTACTAATTTAAAGTCCGGAATTTTTTTATGGCTGTTTGGACTATGGATTATAGGGATACCTTTAATATGTGGGTATATTGCTTTTGAAGGATATTCTGTAGGGTTTGTAATATCTATAGTTTTAAATAGCTTGGGAACGGGGAAAGGTAGTTTTTTACTGTGCCTGGCATTGCTCCCTCAGGAACTGTTTATAATACCTGTATTACTTACTTTGGGAGTAAATAGTATTCTGTTTGCAAAAGCTGTTTGGCGGACTAAAAATAGAATATCCAGTATTAAGTTTGATATTTATAGGTACATTTTTTTATTTATTTTGTGCATAGCAGTTTTAATTTGTGTGACGGTTATGCAGACATATATTCAAGTTCCTGTAATTAAGAATGTACTTACATAAAAGCAGAGCATAGTGCATGCATATATATTATGCAATAGGAAATTCCTTTAAAAAGGCGAGCAAAACGAGCAGTAAATGAAGAGTCTTATTGTCAAAAAAAGGAATAATATGAAATTATTGTTTTGACATTTTTTACAATCGGTGTTACAATGATTGTAACTGTTTTGGCTCGGATAATAGAAAATAATGTTTAATAAATTCGCAGTACCAACGTTTTACGTTATTGTTGGAATTGTTGTGGAATAACCTATAACCTTGCTTGGGAGTTTGAATTTTACAGGCATGGGTATTATGGGTGTTTTGGTGTTGCTTATATGTATTGTGGCTGTTTTTGTATACTCGGTGGTTTTAAGTGAAAAAATTAAATTGAATTTTTTGTTTGGAGAAAACATTAAAAATATATAAAAATTAAGAAAGGAAGGAAATTTGTGAATAATAATAGTAATAATTCGAAGTTAAAGATAATCCCCTTAGGGGGATTACATGAAGTGGGAAAAAATATGACTGTTTTCGAGTATGAAAATGATATGTTCATATTAGATTGCGGACTTGCTTTCCCGGAAGATGATATGTTGGGAATTGATTTAGTAATTCCGGATATAACATATCTTCGCAAAAATGCAGAAAAGATAAGAGGTATAGTAATAACACACGGTCATGAGGATCATATCGGTGCATTACCGTATGTGCTAAAAGAGTTAAATCTACCTATTTATGCTACCAGACTAACATTAGGCTTAATAGAAACTAAATTAGAAGAACATGGCTTACTTAAAAGTACAAAGATGTTTTGTGTAAAGCAGGGGCAAAGAATAAGGCTTGGCTGTTTTAATATAGAATTTATTCGTACAAATCATAGTATTCCGGACTCGGTTGCTTTAGCTATTGATACACCTGTAGGAATGGTTGTTCATACGGGAGACTTTAAGGTTGATTATACTCCTATTGATGGTGAAAGGATTGACTTGGCTAAGTTTGGTATTTTAGGTAAGAAAGGTGTCTTAGCGCTTATGGCGGATAGCACTAATGCTGAAAGAACCGGCTTTACTATGTCTGAAAGTACGATTGGAGAAGTGTTTGAAGAGCTTTTTGATACTGACCAGAGAATAATGGTTGCAACATTTGCTTCTAATATTCACAGACTTCAGCAGGTTATAAATTCTGCTGTTAAGACAAAACGAAAAGTTGCGGTTTGTGGGAGAAGTATGTTGAATGTTATAACGGTTGCTCATAAATTAGGGTATATGAATATTCCACCGGATACATTGATTGAAGTGGATGATATAAATAGATATTCGCCACATCAAATTTGCATAATTACAACAGGCAGTCAGGGCGAGCCTATGGCAGCATTGTCTAGAATTGCGAATTCTGAGCATAAAAAAATAGAAATTTATCCGGGGGATAGAGTTATAATTTCTGCTTCTCCGATTCCGGGTAATGAAAAGTATGTTTCGAAATTAGTTGACGAATTATTTAAACAGGGAGCAGACGTAATATATCATAGTATTGCTGAGACACACGTGTCTGGACATGCTTGTCAGGAAGAACTAAAACTAATTCAAGCTTTAGTTAGACCTAAATATTTTATTCCTGTTCACGGAGAATATAAGCATTTAAGACAGCATGCAAAATTAGCTGAAAAAATGGGAATGGATTCTGAGAATATATTTATTCTTAATAATGGTAAAGTTTTAGAATTGGACAAGAACTCTGCGAAAGTTAGCGGAATAGTTCCGTCGGGAAGAGTTTTAGTAGATGGCCTCGGAGTAGGGGATGTTGGGTCTGTGGTATTAAGAGATAGACAGCATTTATCTCAAGACGGACTTATTGTTGTGGTTTTAACTTTAGATCACGAAACAGGAAACGTTGTTGCGGGCCCGGATATAATTTCAAGAGGATTTATTTATATGAAAGAATCTGAGATGCTAATTGAGGAAATTAAGGTTGTTTTGAAAAAACAACTTCAAGAATATGAAGATACCGGTGTAAAGGACTGGAATACTATAAAAACAGGTATTAAAGAAGTGCTGAAAGAGTTTTTATTTGAGAAAACGAAAAGGAAGCCTATGATTTTACCGATCGTTATGGAAGTATAGAAAGAGAGCCTAAGCAGTAGCGGCTTCTTTACAATAGTTACATAATATGGTATACTTATTAAGTAAGCTGAGTGTAATGAATAAAGGCTGTTCTAGTCTTTATGAACACAAAAGCTTTCTCCTGTTCCACGACTGATTTTTCCGACGATAAAAAGGAGGGCTTTGTGATGAAGAAGATGTTCTTGGCGATCCTGGTGGCAGCTGTACTTTTGTGCAGCGTGGTTCCCGCAATGGCTTGCAACAGCCAGCAGTTTCTGTCGACTACTTTGGTAGTCGCAGGTCCCGGATGGGATCTTGACGTAAGGGTGAATGCAAGGGAACGGCCTTGTATCAAAGCGCCTATCGTCGCCACCCTAGAAGGTGGCACGAAGGTGGAGGTAAATGAATTTATCTTCACGGACATAGACGGCAGAATTTGGGCGGAAGTCTGGACCGGCTGCAAATGGGCATACGTGTCGATGCGTTATCTTCAGCCCCAGAACGGGGGGAGCTTTTTTTACACCCCGGTAGCACTTGAGGTATTTGAATGCCCGGATGACGATTCATTCGTCTTCTCGGAGTTGCTAAGTGACCAGTTGATTCTCGTTGAGGAGATAATCTTAAATGAGGAAGGCTATTGGGCGCGGACCAAGGCCGACGGCCAGACGGGATATGTTTGGTTAGTGGTCTTAGAGGCCGCCACGTAACATCTACAAAAAACAGATGCCGAGAAATTGGCATCTGTTTTTTGCTTACTGTTCTAAAGTTTTATTTTCTTCAGAATGCTGTTCTTCATTTTTTATTTCCCAATGAATTAAGAGAGTTAAAGCAGCTCTAATTGCAATAATTGCAGCAACTATCCCTATTTCGGACAGCTCCCTTACTACTACTGTCCTTAAAATTTCGCTTCCAAGTTTAAATTCTAGTCCCATTGCCATTCCTTTTGCTAAGTTAAGTTTTGTTAAAGGGTTTCGCAAGATATAGTCGTATATTCCTTTAAAACCGGCTACTATAAGCACAATAACTCCAACAAATTCAAATAATAGAATTGCATAACTTACTACCGTAGACAAGCCTAAGTTTAAAAAATCTAACATAGTTTCCTCCCATCACATATAATATTTCCATTATAATATCGCATTTTATGCTGTTAGTCAAACTTCAGTCAGTATTTTTAATTATGCTTCAAACATAAGAAAAATAATTGCTTTCATATAGTAGTAATCTGGCTGGTAATAAATAATTTACTACTAGTCAGACTACCTGCTGTTGGTCAGAGAATATGTCGCTGGTCAGAGTACATGAAATAAGATATATGTTTTAAAAGGAACGAATATTTG
>CAZVVZ010000101.1:0-4812 GCA_964631135.1 uncultured Eubacteriales bacterium | reverse complement strand
CCCCCTATTGCTAGTCAGAGTATTACTATATAAAAATAATATATATGTTTTGAAAGAAACGAATATTTGCTGAAAGACTTCCCGCATTTTTTTAAAGTCTTTCGTCGCAAATCCTGAGTTCCGATAAAACATATATATTATTTTTATATAGTAGTAGTCTGACTATCCCCTTGCAAAGATCACTTGGTAATATATATATTATTGAAGATGTTCAACAATTTTTGACATTGTTTGCTTTAATTATGTTATAAAATATTATTAGATAGCACATTGACACGTGTTAACTGCACGTGCTATACTATAATAGTAAAGGGGTTAAATATGAAAAGTTACTCTTCACGAGAAATAATAGAAATATTAGAATGCAATGGATGGCGTTTAAAAAATTCTAGAGGTGACCATTACCAATTCATACATAATGAACTAAAGGGAAAAATAACTATAACTCACCCTGTAAAAGATATAAAGATCAATAACTTAAAAAATATTTCAAAAATGACCGGTATTAAATTTTAATTAGTGAAAGGAGACCAACTATGCAAACTTCATATACTTATCCTGCTATATTTAATTACTCAGATGATGGGATTTCAATAAGTTTCCCGGATTTGCCCGGATGTCTTTCTCAAGCAGATTACACAGAAGAAGCATTAAAGAATTCAGAAGAGGTGCTTGGCCTTTGGATGTATAATATGGAAGATGAAAACGAGCCTATTCCTGCTCCAACACCAATAGAACATATTGATTGCTTACCAAACGAAAAGGTATTTCTAATAAAAACTTGGATGCCATTAGTTCGTACACAAATTGAAAACCAATCTGTAAAGAAAACTTTAACCATACCCAAATGGCTTAATACCATTGCTGAAGAAAGAGGTGTAAACTTTTCTCAAATCCTTCAAGCCGCATTGAAAGAATATTTAAATATACAAAAAAGGTAGACTTTAGTGAGAGAATTCCTCTCTCTAAGTTCTACCTTTTTATTCTGAGTATAATAAATTAAACACCTATGATAACTTTACTTTCTTGGTTCCGGTGGTCTTTGATCGTTAGACTCACTCATCTGTGGTCCGCCAAATTCACCACTTTCTCTAGGCATTTGTGGTTTGCCTACATTTAAAAGCGAAACTATCATTATAGTAATAGAGGCACCAGCTAAAAGTCCTAATAATAAAGATATTATATTCCCTTTTTTCATAACTATTAAAACTATCGCCCCTACAAGAGCTAATGTAAATAATACTCCCATACTGACTACTAAAACTATATTCACACTATTTCTATCTGAAAAATCCATTTCTCCGCCAAATGGACGAGAACTTCCTGTTAAAACCTGTGAATCTACCTTAGTACCTAATGTATATGATGTTATCTCTGTATAAAGCCCATTTACTTTTGTGCCTTCAACTTTTCCGCCTTCGTATGCTGTATAATTTTTTCCTTCAAGCCCAGGCACACTAAAGGTCATAACCATATAGTCTCTATCCGTTTCAAATGCCATTACCGGATTATTGGTTTCGTCTACTAAAGTAATTAACGTGTTTGCTGCTATTGTCTTATTAAACTGTAAAGTAACTGAATCTTGCTTTGAATCCTCTTTAATTTCATCATACATATTTCCGGTCGCTATGATTTTTCCGCCATTTATATATATGCCCAAGTCGGAATCAAGTCCGCTATCTTGTGATGTAGGGTTTGAAAAGATATACAATTCTCCGCCATTTATATATAAATATCCGTTTGAATCTATTCCGTCGCCCTGTGGGCCGTCTTTTGAAGTATTTACAAGAATTGTACCACCATTTATTGTAATAATACTTTCATTATCCTGTGCAGCATTCATTCCGTCCTCAGTCGAATTTATAATATAATTTCCGCTGTTTATAGTTATATTTCTTTTTACTTCTATTCCTTCTCTTTGAGATTCGATAGTTAAAGTACCTTCGCCTTCAAATGTTAACGAAATATCCGAGCTAATTGCCCCATCGTACTTATATCTTTCAAAGTATTGTCCTTCGTCACTATAGCTTTTCTCTATGCTATATGCGATTTTTTCTTGGTCTGGCCAATTTTCAACACTTTGCTTTATTAAGCCACCCGAAATATAGTTTTGGCTGTCCTTTTCTGTTTTTATAATTACATTACATACTGATGAGTCAGTCTCTTTATTATAAACAAAAATTGCCGGTGCATTTTTGCAAGTTATATTTGCATTATTTAATAAAATAACTACGTCACCATTTATATTATTCGTATCTACCGCGATTTGGCCGTCAGTTAAAGTTCCGCTAAATTCATATGTTCCGCTCTTTTTAATATTTATTACATTATCTACACTGATATTAGCTTTTTTCGCTTCTTCACTCGTTCCGCCGTTATCCATATCTTTTGACAAATATATATCATCGCTTGAATTTTTAGACATTGCTTCGCCATTTACGGTAATGCTATCGTCCGTCAATGTGATTTTTGTGCTGCTATTTACAGCTAAAGAATAGTTAGACGTAAATAACATCGCTAATACGACCAACATAGACATTATACTTTTTTTATTTATCATAGATAAATCCCCCCTGTGGTTTTATTGTATCACATTGAAATACGATTTGTGTGTTTTTATTGTTAATTTTTGATGAACAATTAGGTTTTCTTATATTCCATTTTCTGCAATTTTATTAACTCTTTTAGGATTTTTATCTTCTAAACTTTCGGAAAGTGCCGATTTCTATTCAAAATCTTCAACTGCTTTTTTTATCTTAGCGATAAAGTCGTTAAGTTCCATTTGACCCTTATCGCCTTCCTTTCTATCTCTAACTCCAATTTTCTTAGCTTCTACTTCTTTATCCCCTAAGATTAACATATACGGTATTTTTTGAAGTTGAGCTTCGCGGATTTTATATCCGATCTTTTCTTGTCTTTGATCGAGTTCAACTCTTATACCATTAGCTTTTAACTCTTCAACTACTTTAATAGCATATTCTTTCTGGTTATCTGATATAGGAAGTACTTTTACCTGTACAGGTGCCAGCCATACCGGGAAAGCTCCTGCAAAATGTTCTGTAATAATTCCAATAAATCTTTCAATACTTCCAAATATTACTCTATGAAGCATAACCGGCCTATGCTTTTCGCCGTCTTCACCAACATAAGTCAAATCAAACCTTTCAGGCATCTGGAAATCTAGTTGAATTGTGCCACACTGCCAATCTCTCCCTAGGCAGTCTTTTATATGGAAATCGATTTTAGGGCCGTAAAAAGCTCCGTCTCCTTCATTTAATTCATATTCTCTTCCCATATCTGTAAGCACTTTCTTTAATGCATTTTCAGCCATATTCCATAATTCGTCCGAACCCATAGAGTCTTCAGGTCGTGTAGATAATTCAACAGTATATTTAAACCCAAACTTACTGTATACATCGTCAACCAGTTTCATAACTCCTTTTATCTCATCTTCTATCTGAGTTGGTAAACAGAATATATGTGCATCATCTTGAGTAAAACATCTTACCCTAAACAATCCGTTTAATTGACCTGATTTTTCGTGTCTATGAACTAATCCTAATTCACCGGCCCTAATAGGTAATTCTTTGTATGAGTGCATTTTGCTCTTATATACTATCATCCCTCCCGGGCAGTTCATTGGTTTAATACCATAATCGACATCATCAATTTTTGTTGTGTACATATTTTCTTTATAATGATCCCAATGCCCTGAACGATGCCATAATTCTTCATTTAATATAATAGGTGTCTTTATCTCCACATATCCGGCTTCCTCGTGAATTTTTCTCCAATAATCTTCCAGAATGTTTCTTAAAACCATACCTTTTGGTAAAAAGAACGGGAATCCCGGTCCTTCCGGTGCAATCATAAATAATTCTAATTCTTTACCCAATTTTTTATGATCTCTTTTTTTAGCTTCTTCCAACATATTTAAATATTCTTCTAATTCACTTGCTTTAGGGAATGAAATTCCATAAATCCTTTGTAGCATTTTATTTTTTTCATTTCCTCTCCAATATGCTCCTGAAGTTGTTAATAATTTTACTGCTTTAACAGGACCTGTTGAAGGAAGATGTGGCCCTCTGCATAGATCTGTAAAGTCGCCTTGCCTATAAAAAGATATCGTCTCCCCTTCAGGCAAATCCTTAATCAACTCAACCTTATACGGTTCACCTTTTTCTTCCATCAGCTTAATGGCTTCTTCTCTAGGCAATTCAAATCTTTCAATTTCAATATCCTCTTTAATTATTTTCTTCATTTCCTCTTCAATAGCTCTCAAATCTTCTTCTGTAAATGGTTTTTCAACATCAAAATCATAATAAAAGCCATTTTCTATTGAAGGCCCTATTGTAACTTTCGCTTCAGGAAACAATCTTTTTACAGCTTGTGCCATAATATGTGACGTTGTATGCCAAAACATACTCTTTTCGACTTCTTTCGTTTTTCCACCTGCTAATTTAATTTTAAACATATAAATTCCTCCTCGTTAAAGAATTTTACTTTAGTCTACAGCACCAGGACTTTTTAAAACAAAAAGCCCTATAAGCCTAATAGACTTATAGGGGTAAGTTTATCTCACGGTTCCACCCTAATTTTTAACTCATAATAGGCCTTTATCGCTGCCTAAGCGCTACTTTTTCAAATAGAAGCTCCAAGCTAGTTTTTCAAATATGTTTTTTAAAATTGGTTTTCAGCCTATGACCAATTATCTCTTTTAATAACCTCTATTCTACTTTTTCTCTTCATCGCTTACTGAAACATCTTACATTTTTTTTTGTGTTTTGTCAAGTAACACGATTATGTTATTAG
>CAZVVZ010000100.1:0-4841 GCA_964631135.1 uncultured Eubacteriales bacterium | reverse complement strand
TAAAACATATATCTTTTTTTCATATAGTCTGACTGGTAACTAATATCAATGTAAAGGCGATATACCGATCGGTATATCGCCCTTTATTATGTGAATTCTGGACTAATGCGTCCACATTCCCTTTTTACACATTAAATCATTTCTTCATTTCCGTCCATAATTCTTTCATATTTATGGTTGTTTGTGGCTTCCATAATATGACCGTAAGCCCAATGATTAGAAGCTAAATCTGTAAATCTTAAGATGTAATAATTTCCGCCATAGTTATAACTTGTTTCATAGTTAAATGAGTAATTGTAGTTCTTTGTATATAACTCTCCTCTAAATAAATAGTTGTTAAGAATCGTTACTGCTTCTGCCCTTGTAATATTACTATTTGGTTTTGCACTACCATCACTATATCCATCCATGATGCCAAGTCTTAATAACTGTTCCATAGCACATCTTACTTCACTATTCTTAGTATCTGTTGATGAAATAAATATTGGCTCTAAATCTTCGACATCTAAAATTACTGCTATTGCATAAGCTAAATCTGCTCTTGTTGCATAATCTTGTGCTCCGAAAGTGTTATATCCTTTAGCTTTCATATATCCTCTGTCAACTACAGCTTGCATATAGTTTGCTGCCCAGTGATTATTAGCATCTGTAAATTGTCCTCTGTAAGTAGCTGTAATTCCTTCAATATTAGCAACCATAGCAGCAAGTTCTGCTCTTGTAATTTTTCCTTCAGGTCTAAATGAGCCATCCGGGTATCCAATACAGTATGCTTGATGGTTACCTGTTCCTGATGCCCCAACACAGAAAATCATATTTCTTACTGTTGAAGTATCTCTTAATGAACTTCCTGAATAAATCTTAGCCGGAACTGTAATAATCTTTTCGTTAGCTTTAGAAGATGTATATTTAGCTACAAATGAAACTCTTCCATATGCGCCTGCTTTTAATGTTCCTATATCCCATGTTACTTGCTTTGTAGAAACTTTACCATTATCACTGGCTTTTACACCTTCTAAGTATGTAGGTAAATCTACAACCAATTTAACATTTTTAGCATCAGATGATGTACCATTATAGTAATCTACATAGTATAAGATTTCTTCTTCAGGTTCAAATCTAATTTTGTCATCTGCATTTCTGATTTCTACACGAAGTGCTTTTACTCTACTATTTATTTCTCCGATAATGTCTGAGTTACCAGGATAATTATTTTCTTCAACATTGTATGTGAATCTTTCATAATCACATAAGTTATCATCATCATCCATAGCCCTTACATATAAGTAGTGTTTTCCTTCTTCAGAAGGTACTTTTACAGTAAATCCATCTTTATATTTCTTTGTTGTGTCATCATCATCATCGTCCCAGTAATATTCAACGTACTCAATTTCTCCGTCTTCATCTTCGGCTGTAATTGTAATCTTATCGCCATATTCAACATCTCCGCCATCAGGGTCCGCATCTACTGTAGGGTACTCATCGTCATCGTCGTCATCTTCAACGTAGTAAACATATTTACCGGAAGTTTTATTACCAGCAGTATCTTCTACAGTAATGCTTACTTTATATGTTCCTTCTTTATAAGGGAGTGCCGGTAAGTCAATTGTTTTTGATGTGCCTGAAATGTTTTTCGTTGTATCATCATCGTCATCCCAACTATATGTCACTTTCTTTAATTCTACATTGTCTTTTAACGTTGCTTTTACAACTTTTCCGCCCTTTACTGTTGAGCCGGACTTAGGATTCATTGTAATTGTCGGAGCTTCATCATCACTAACCATAAAATCAAAGCTGTCGGTTACTTTATTACCGCTTTCATCCTCTACCGTTACATGTAATGTATGTTTTCCCGGTTCTAGAGGAATTTCCGTAGTAACTGTTGCTTCTTTTCCGCTTACATTTTCCTTTTTAGGATCTTCATTATCCCAATAATATGTTATATTATCTAGTCCTTCATTATCTTTACCTGTGATTTTTGCAGGATCTCCCGCATCAACATTTCCTCCGTTTGGAGTTACAGTTACTGTAGGTGCTTCTTCATCTTTAATTACTATTGTATATGTAAAATCACCTTTCGCACTGTTTCCTAATGCATCTACTACCGTTACATGTAATGTATGCTTTCCTGCTGTGCTTGGTGCTACTACGCTTACTGTTGCTGATGTACCTGAAATTGTTTTTGTAGCTACAGTGTCAGTATCCCAGTTATATTTTAATGTTGCTAATGCTTCATTATCTTTCGCTGTTAATGTAATTGTTGCTTTTGGTGCAATATTTCCGGAAGAAGGATTTGCTTCGATTGTTGGTGCTTGATTGTCTGCAATTACTACTGTATATGTAAAATCACCTTTTGTGCTGTTTCCTGCTGCATCTATTACTGTTACATGTAGTGTATGTTTTCCTGTTGTACTTGGAGCTGTTACATCTGATGTTGTTGATGTTCCTGAAATTGTTTTTTCAGTCACAGTGTCAGTATCCCAGCTATATTTTAATGTTGCTAATGCTTCATTATCTTTCGCTGTTAATGTAATTGTTGCTTTTGGTGCAATATTTCCGGAAGAAGGATTTGCTTCGATTGTTGGTGCTTGATTGTCTGCAATTACTACTGTATATTCAAAATCATCTTTCGCACTGTTCCCTGCTGCATCTATTACTGTTACATGTAATGTATGTTTTCCTGCTGTGCTTGGTGCTGCTACACTTACTGTTGCTAATGTACCTGAAATTGTTTTTGTAGTTACAGCATCAGTATCCCAATTATATTTTAATGTTGCTAATGCTTCGTTGTCTTTTGCTATCAATGCAATCGCTGCTTTCGGTGCAATATTTCCGGAAGAAGGATTTGCTTCGATTGTCGGTAATGTTGTATCCGGTATTTCTTCTGCCTCAACTATATATGTATAAGTTTTTGTGGTTTCTTTTCCGACTGAATTAACTGCTGTTACATTAAACTTATATGTGCCTGCTGCTGTTCCGATTTTTATTTTTGTTACTTCACATTCATTAGCAGGTTCTTTTTGTGAAGGTATTATATCTTTTACCGAAGACCCTTGCCAATTATACTTTAAAGTTGTTACTTTGCTTTCGTTGTCTATAACTGTTAATGTTAATTCTGTGCCACCTTCCAACACGCTTCCGTCCTCTTCACTCATACTAACACTCGGTGCTGTAGGATCATCATATTTTACATTGTACGTATATGTTCTAGTTGTGGTATTACCAGCTGTATCTTTTGCAGTAATTTCCAGCTTAAAAGTGTCATTTACCTTTGGAAAAGTTCCCAACTTGCATTCATACTTAGTATAAAAATCATCTGACAATGTCAAAGTTTTTTCTTCTCCGTCGTTCCAGCTATATGTAATTTCCTCAAGAGCATAATCATCTTCTATCACCATAGTAACATAACTTCCTGCTTCTACTGTGGATTTATTAGCTACACTTGATGTTATTGTTGGAGCTTTTGTATCCTCTACTATGTATTTATATTCTTTTATACCTGTTGAATTTCCTAAATCATCAGTTGCTTCAATTTGTAATATTTTTACTCCCGGGATTCCTGTAAAAGTTTCAAATTCAAAAGTTATTTCTCCGCAAAGTCCTTCTTGTCCTTCAAGTCCTTCAGCATCAAATATACTTTTTGTATCCGTATGATTCCAAGAATAAGTACAAGAATCAATAGCTGCATCTTCAGCTGTTACTTGTATTAAAAAGGTTAATCTATCCCCCTCTTCTACTGTACTTCCGGAAGGTATACTAGGCGTAAATTTAGGCGCTGTTCCGGCAAAAGATACACCTACCATACCAAACATCATAATAAAAAACATTACTACTACCTTATTAAATGTTTTCATAATCTTACCTCCTATAATAAATTCACATAATTCCTTTACTAATATAACACAGATTTATAAAAAATGCAATACTTTGCTATTAAATTATGTAAACTTTTTTCTTTTAACATAGTTATATTATACGATAAATTGCTATAAGTCAATATTTATATGCATTCTATCAATATTTAAAGTTACTGTTTAAACTAAAAAAATACTATATATTTTTTTAAGGAAATGAATATTTGCAGAAAGACCTCTTCTAATGTTTTTGAGATCTTTCGTCACAGCTTCTATTTTCCAATAAAACATATATAGTATTTTTTGTAGTTTGAACTATAACATAATTACTTTTCTATTGTAATTATTCTATTGCAATGTAATTACTGGTTGGTAGTTCTTTCTTTTCCTCAATTTTTGGAAAAATAAGTGTTAGAACTCCGTTTTCAAATTTAGCCTTTATGTCTTTTTGTTCTACATTCTCTCCTATATAAAAGCTTCTTGAACACGAACCGGAATACCTTTCACGTCTTATATAATTACCTTCCTTATCTTTCTCGTCTTTATTTAGTCCACGACTTGCACTAACATTTAAATAACCGTTTTCAAGTTGAAGTTTTATATCTTCTTTCTTAAAACCTGGCAATTCCATTTCAAGTTCATATTTTCCTTCTTTCTCTTTAACATCTGTTTTTAACAAATGTTTCCCTCTCTTTCCAAAAATCATGTTATGTTCGGGTTGAAATAATTTTTCAAAAGGAACATCCATAAAATCATCAAACAAACTTTCACTAAAATTTCTAGGCATCATCAACATAAGCCATTCCTCCTTTTAATTTCTTCTGTGTTGACACCTTTTTAGGTAGCACATAACCAATTTTTATTTGAGATTATTCATCTCTTCCTTGGTATGTTTATAATATACTACTAAAAATTAGCACTGTCAATAGGAGAGTGCTAATTTTCACATAACTTTCACATTACTAAAAAAATGGCTCTATAACTTCATAA
>CAZVVZ010000099.1:0-4858 GCA_964631135.1 uncultured Eubacteriales bacterium | reverse complement strand
ATCTACTAATTTAAAATGATTTGCTATTTCTAATATATCATCTACACTCACTTAAAACATTTATTTTAGATATATCAAATTTTTCTTCATCTTCTTTTAATAGTTCATCTATTGTAATTCCAAACACTTCAGACAATCTTTTTATAGCCTTAATATTCGGCTCCAACATTCCAGACTCATATTTAGAAACTGTTCCCGGTTCCACTTCCAATATTTCTGCGATATCCCTTTGTGTCATTCTATTTTTCTGCTCTGTATTTTTTTATTTTATCTCCTAACTTCATAGGCTCACTCCTTTTTAAGCCTATTTATATTATACCATTTTGTTTCCAAAAAAGAAATATCTTCTCTCCTTTTTGGGCATTTACCGAACATCTACAATTATTTTACAATACTTTAATAAAAACTACCGCTTATTTTTAGTAAATAAATATAATTCATGTTACTAGTAATAATTATATTAAAATAAGATATTTTCTACATCTTTCCATGAATTGATTTCAAAAAACCTGTTTTCTATTTCGTCCAGTTTCTTTGAAGAAGCTTTTTTTATCATTTCTTTCATTCTGTCATTTTCATTTAATTTTTTAGTTAAAATTCTTTCTATAGTTAATATCCGTCCCTCTTTTTTACCTGCAACCTTTCCCTCTCTCTTTCCTCTTTTAATCCCATCTTCATAAAGCTCTCTGCCCACTTCTACTAATCCCAAAATTTCATCACTCCTCACCTTTTATTTTTCAACTTTTGCCACCGAAATCAGTCAAATACTTCAATTTTTCTCATCACTTTTTGCAATTTCATATCACATTGATTTAATTTTATTCCATAAAATTACAATTGTCAATATTTTGAAATAAAAACACTTAATCAAATTCCGCCAACTTTCGACAGCATTAGGAAAAATAATTACTAGTCAGATTGCTATGCAAAAATAAGATATATGTTTTATCGGAACTCAGGATTTGCGACGAAAGACTTTAAAAAACACGGGAAGTCTTTCTGCAAATATTCGTTCCTTTTAAAACATATATCTTATTTTCGCATAGCAATCTGACTAGTAATTATCTTATGTAATAGGAATTTTCTCTAAAAAAGCGAGTAAATCACTCAATAGAAAAGGAATTATTTACATGCTAAACGATAGCAAAAAAATAAACCTATTGGTATAGGTTTATTTAAACTGCAACTTTGTATTTTTTAAAAACTCCGTAACTCTTGTTTTTAATTTATTAGAAGACATAATTAAATTAGTACCAAGGGAAATATATGCATAATCTTTTTCTTTTAACTGACTTGTATTAGCTAAACATATTGCAGTTAACCCCAAGTAATATACCTCCATATCATAATTGCAAGTCTTTTTTATCCTAGAAACGACACTATCTATATCATCTCCAACAGAAAATTTGTTCAAAATATCTTTTCCTTTTTTTACACTTTCAAAATCATCATAATCAACTTCAGCTAAAATTTCATCCATCTCTGCTTCAGCAATATTTTTTAGTGTAAAATAGCTGTTTTCTTTACTTTGACTTTTTGGTGAAGTACTGCTTCCGTCTTCACTGACATTAACATATAGTAAACCAACCATAATAACAACAACATTTATAGCAATAAGGAGCCAAAAATTCTTATCTACTCCCCATATAATACCTATCAGTATAAGAATAATAACAATAAAAATAATATCTTTAGAATGTTTTTGAAGCATAACCTCACTCCCTATTTAAAAAATCCCTGTCAACTCTCCGTTAGGCAAAACATCAATCTTTTCCGCAGCCGGAATTTTAGGTAACCCCGGCATAGTTAAAATATTTCCGGTTAAAGCAACAATAAAACCGGCACCGTTACTTACCTGAACTTCTCTTACGGTAATACTAAATCCGCTAGGTTTCCCAAGCTTTTTTGCATCATCGGATAAAGAATATTGAGTCTTTGCTATACATATCGGCATTTTATCTAAATTTAAACATTCTATTTTCTTTATTTGTTCCTCAGCATTATCTGTATAAGTAACTCCATCCGCACCATAAATCTTAGTAGCAATAATTTGTATTTTTTCTTTTATCGAATCTTTTTCATCATATAAAGGCTTGTAATTACTCTTTTTTGAATTCAAAATATCAATAACATCGTTAGCAAGCTCTATTCCACCGTCTCCACCTTTGCTAAAGACTTCAGAAACCGAGCACCTAACATCTAATTTACCGCACATATCCTTTAAATACTCTATTTCTTTATCTGTATCGGTTTCAAACTTATTTATTGTAACTAGAACAGGTACCCCATATAATTTCATGTTTTCAACATGTTTAGCCAAATTCGCAGAACCCCTTTTTAGTGCCTCTAAATCAGGCTTCTTTACATTCTCTAATTCCACACCGCCATTATACTTAAGTGAACGAACAGTCGCCACAACAACAACAGCAGACGGCACAATTCCCGCCATTCTGCACTTAATATCTAAAAACTTCTCTGCACCTAAATCCGCCCCAAATCCGGCTTCAGTAATAACATAATCCGCAAGTTTCAAAGCCGTTTTTGTTGCAATAATACTATTACAGCCATGTGCAATATTGGCAAAGGGGCCGCCATGCATAATACAAGGTGTATTTTCCAAAGTTTGAATTAAATTAGGCTTGATCGCATCCTTTAATAATGCAGTTAAAGCTCCCTCCACTTTTAAATCCTTTACAAAAATAGGATTGCCTTCTGTATCGTAGCCAACAATAATTTTTGAAATTCTATTTTTTAAATCCTCTAAATCACTTGCCAAGCATAAAACAGCCATCATTTCAGAAGCAACCGTTATAACAAACCCATCTTCTCTCGGTACTCCGCTTTTCTTACCTCCAAGTCCAACCATAACATTTCTAAGTGCTCTGTCATTTATATCCACAGCACGTTTCCATGTAATTTTTCCCAAATCAAATTTAAGTTCATTTCCTTGAAAAATATGATTATCTATAACCGCAGATAACAAATTATTAGCTGAAGTCAATGCATGCATATCACCTGTGAAATGAAGATTTATATCTTCCATAGGAACAACTTGACTATATCCACCACCGGTAGCCCCTCCTTTTATACCCATAACAGGGCCCAAAGACGGCTCGCGAAGGGCAATAATAGCACTTTTATTGATTTTATTTAAAGCCTGCCCTAAGCCGATAGTAACAGTCGTCTTTCCTTCCCCGGCCGGAGTCGGATTTATAGCTGTAACCAAAACAAGTTTTCCATCAGGATTATCTTTTATCTTATTGTTTAACGAACCGGAAAGTTTAGCCTTATACTTTCCATAAAGTTCCAAATCTTCTTCACTAATTCCAATTTTATTTGCAATTTCTTTTATATTAAGCATTTTTGCTTTATTAGAAATTTCTATATCTGTAAGCATCCAATTCACCTCACTACTGCACAATTATCAGTCGAATTACTAATTATTGATTTCGGTTATAACCCAATCATAATCTTCCTCATTAAAAATTGAGCCACAGTACTCACACTTACCTGACCGATTTATATTCATATTAGCTCCGCAAGCAGGGCATTTTCGTGAAACTCCTAAACTTTTAGCCTCTACCTTTTTTTCTAAAGTCAAATAATTATTCTTCTCAATTCGTGATTTATTATTCCCTTCTACACATCTGCCGTTAGTCTTATCTAGTAAATAATCCATATATCTTGACACAATAAGCACTTTAACAATAATCTTATCTCCACTGATTTCCGAAGATAAAATCTCGGTAGACTTAACATTAAGCTCATCATACATCTGCCTTAAGTTAGATTTCTTTAACTTATTTATTTTTGATTCATACTTGCTATAAACCTCGTCACCGATAAAATGATCAACTCTTGGCAAATCTTCCATCATAACAGCAGTATGAAGCATAACAAACATATTGTCTACCTTAGACTTAAACGTACTCTCTGTAAAAGTTTTATCGTACTCAGAAATGTTTATCATAAACTACCTCCATTGCTTTATAGTTTCTTTCTTAGCCAAAACCCAATTATCCGTAGAATTGCCTACTAAATCCGCATTACAGTACTCACATTTTTGAGAACCGGAATTTTCAATCGCCGCACCGCAGTTCGGACAATTTTTAAGCACTTCCTTATTAACGTTATTAACAAAAGTTAAATCATAAGCAACATTAAATACTGTATTAGCATTTCCGCGAGTAACTTCATTAGTAGTAGAATTTACGACATAATCTTTCTGAGAAACATTCAATCTTACTTTCACAGTAAGAACACCATTTAATTCAGCTACATCTGTAATACCTATAAAACTCATATTAAAATCTTTCATAATGTTTTTCTCATTCTTTATACTAAGTGTATCAAGTTGCATCTTATACATATTATACATTTCATCTGTTGTTAATTTACGAAGAGCATCATAATCAAAGTTCGACCATGCAGTTTGGATACCTTTATAAATTTCAAAAGCATCTGCCAACAGCTTATCTTTGTTTAGGTTAGGATACTTTTTCAGTTCTTCATCTCCCAAAACATTCGGTGTAATGTTGCCATTAGTTACGTTAGACTTTTTCTTTGAGCCACTATCTTTTTCTATCATAATAATTGCAACGATAATAATAACCAAAACAACAAGAGAAATCCAACTGCCTTCGCCTCCATTATCTGAATTTCCGTCAACATATCCGGCGCCGTAATCCCAGTCATCGTCATAATCCCAATCACTGTCAAAATCCCAATCGCTGCCACCATAATCGTAGTCATAATCAAAATCCCAACCAGAGTCAGCATTTACTATAGCAAAATTATTGCAAAAAACTAAAATAATAGCCATAATAATAACTAAAATCTTTTTTTTCATATAAATCCT
>CAZVVZ010000098.1:0-4975 GCA_964631135.1 uncultured Eubacteriales bacterium | reverse complement strand
ATGGAACAAATATTAGTTTGTGAGTTGCCGGATTTGTTAAAAGATGCGGTTGATAAGGCAATTATTATTTCAAAAAAATCTGTTTCAAATTATTATCATTACAATGTTTGTGCGGTTATTATCGATGAAGATTGTAACGAATTTATCGGTGTGAATTGGGAGCCGGCGAATGGTGCAACAGTTTGTGCTGAAACCAGTGCGATGTCTAGCTATATCCTTTCTGAAAGAAAAAAGATAAATTATATTATTACTTTTGGCTGTCCGGAGGAGAGAGATCCGAATAAAGAAGTTTTTTGCACTCCTTGCGGAAGTTGCAGACAGAGATTGAATGATTTTTGCTCTAAAGATACCGCAATTTTAGGAGTTAATGAAACGGGTAATGAAGTTAGAAAATTTACGTTGGAAGAGTTGTTACCTCATTCATTCGGGGCAGCAAATTTGTAATTTTTTTAAGGCTACAGCCTTTATATAGAAATATTTAGCGATAAACGTAGGATAAAATGCAGAAGCTTTTTTAGTACAAATTTACAGTGTGAATTTGGGGGAGGAACCGTATGGAAGAGTTATTAAAAGGTTTTACCGGTCTTACATGGCAGGCCGGTGTTATGTTTTTGATCGGCGGAATACTTATTTTTCTGGCTATAAAGAAGCAGTATGAGCCGATGCTGTTATTACCGATAGGGTTTGGGGCAATTTTAGCCAACATTCCTCATTCGGCAGTTATTGGTACAGCTGAGGAACCGGGTTTTTTAAAGATAATGTATAATGTTGGCATATCTACTGAGTTATTTCCGATACTTATTTTTATTGCTATAGGTGCAATGGTTGATTTTACTCCATTACTTAAGAACCCATTTATGATTTTCTTTGGAGCTGCGGCCCAGATGGGAATATTTTTGACTGTGCTGTTGGCGATTTTTCTTGGATTTGATATTTTTGAAGCGTGTGGAATCGGTATAATTGGGTCGGCAGACGGACCTACTTCTATATATGTTGCTAACAGGCTTGCACCGGCATTGCTCCCGGCTATTACCGTTGCAGCATATTCTTATATGGCACTGGTACCTATAATTCAGCCGCCGGTAATAAAATTACTTACTACACGGAAAGAAAGACAGATAAAAATGGAATATACAGAAGAGCCTGCACCAAAGTGGTTACTTATTATTTTCCCTATAGTAGTTACTTTAGTTTCAGGAATAATTGCTCCTATGAGTGTAAGCTTAGTCGGACTTTTAATGTTTGGCAATCTGATAAGAGTATGCGGTGTTTTGGAAAAATTGTCTTTAGCTGCACAAAATGAGTTGTCTAACTTGGTTACATTGCTTCTAGGTATTACAATAGGTTCAACTATGACGGCAGATTCTTTTTTAAGGCCTCAGACTTTAATGATACTGATTATGGGGTTGTTGGCTTTTGTTTTTGGGACAGCGGCAGGTGTTATATTCGGTAAGATAGTTAATATTTTCTCAAAGAAGAAGATAAATCCGATGATCGGGGCAGCAGGTGTTTCGGCTTTCCCTATGTCGGCTCGTGTTGTTCAAAAACTTGCACATGATGAGGATCCTAGCAATTTTATATTGATGCAGGCTGTCAGTGCAAACGTTTCCGGTCAGTTGGGCTCTGCTATTGCAGGTGGTTGCATTATTGCGATTGCACAGCTATTCATTTAGGAATTGGAGGTATTATAATATGAAAGATCTTAAAGAAATTGATCCGAATAATCCGCCTAAAGCAGTTTTCCTTCCTTCTGACGATGAAGATTTTTTACAGTCAGGCGGTATAATAGAAGACGATGAAACTGCAGATATAGAGTCGGAAGAGGCAGATACGATTAAAAATACTGAGGAAATAGAAATAGACAGTAAAGAGCAGGGTAATAAAACGTTAGCTGAAAATTTGGATTCCGGATTAAAAATAATGGGAATTGGTATGGCAGCTGTTTTTGCAGCCTTGACCATTTTATATGTTGTTATAAAATTTATGGGACAGCTTGCAAGGAGAAAAAGCGATAAGGAAAGCAACAATGAGAAGAATTGATGATTTAGGATTAGATGGGCTAAAGTTGATACAAGATACGAACATGTTCTGCTTTGGAATTGATGCGGTGATGCTGGCTAATTTTGTTCATTGTATAGATAATAGCAAAGTTGTCGATTTATGTACGGGAAACGGCATAATTCCGGTTTTACTGTCTAAAAAGATTTCGGCTAGTGAAATTATAGGGGTTGAAATTCAAAAAGATGTTGCGAGCTTAGCTCAAGAAAATGTGGAGTTTAATAATTTGCAAGATAAAATAAAAATATTGAATGAGGATTTAAAAGGAGCATTTAACATACTTGGAAAATCTAAATTTGATGTTGTAACTTGTAATCCCCCATATAGACAGGCCGGCTGCGGAGTAGTAAATGAAGCAGATACAAAAGCGATTGCAAGACACGAGATATATTGCTCACTAAATGATGTGGTCTATACGGCTTCGATGCTACTAAAGCCACTTGGGAAGTTCTTTATGATACATAGACCGGATAGACTGTGCGATATAATGTGTTCGATGCGAGAAAATAAAATTGAGCCTAAAATAGTGCAATTTGTTCAACCTAATTTAGCTACCAACCCGACACATATTTTAATTGAGGGTGTGTATGGTGGAAATAGGCATATGACAGTAAAAAATGTAAAGTGTGTAGAATAAGCAAAATTTGACGATTTTGCTTATTTGTGGTACAATGTAACTACAAATTGTTAGAGGGTGATGCTGGTATGATGAAAAGGATAGTTAGTTTAATAGCATTAACAATTATGATTCCATTTCAAGTTTTGGCGGTGAATGTTACTACTAATTGTAATAATGTCCCTATACAAGAAAGCAATACGTCGCCTCGAGTTATAGATACTCTCGGAAACGGTACAACAATCGAAAAACTGGGAGCGAGTGGTGAGTTTTATAAAGTAAGGTATAATGGGGTTGAAGGTTGGCTAAATAGGGCATATACAGTTGAAGGCGAAGCTGAAAAAAGAGCCGAAGGTCTCGAAATACATTTTATAGATCCAAATTCCAGAGTTGATGCGATTTATATCAAGGCCGGGGATAAATCTATGTTTATTGATGGTGGATTTCATAAAGATGCTACGGCGGAGATTAGTTACTTAAGGAAACTTGGTGTTACTAAGATAGATTATTATTTAGGAACTCATTCTCATTCTAATCACGTTGGAGCAGCCGGCCCTATAATTAGTGCTTTTGGAATTAAAACTGTTTATTATGGACGTCAATCATATGGTAATAGCAACTCAACTCTTTACATGATGAATGCAAAAGCTAGTGATTATGAGAAAAAAGCTATAGCAGCATGTAATAAAATAGTATTAAATGTTGGCGATGTTATTGATATGAATGGTTTGAAAATAACATGTGTAGGGCCTATAAAAACTGTAACTGTAAAACCTTCTGATACAAGGGAGAACACTAATTCATTGATATTACGTATGGAATATGGAAAGAGAACATTCTTATTCGCTGGAGATACGTCTGCCAGCCAATTAAAAGCCGCAAACAATAATAATCCGGGTTGTATTGATGTAGAATTTTATAAGAACTCACATCATAATTCTTCTTTGAACACAGCGGTATATAATTTAATAAGTCCAAGATATGTATTTTTCACAACGCAATCTAGTTATTTGCCAAAATCTTCTTATTTAAAAACCATTGCTAATAGTGGAGCAAAATATTATATTGTAACTACTAACAGAGATAGGAACGTGTTGGTGAAAACCGATGGTGAAAATATAGAGGTAAAGGCTAAATACAATTTGTGATAAGATGACTGGATATTTAATTTTTTGACATAAATATTATTATTATTTAATTAAATTTGAATAGTAATAAGTAAAATATAAATTGCTAGAGGTGGTATGTATGGTAAAAAAAATAATGAGCTTAATATTCTTGGTTGGTATGATACCATTTGAAACATTTGCTTATACTACAGTTACTACAAATTGTGATAAGGTACCTGTGCAAGAGAATTATGACTCAAATAGAGTTATCTGTTTTATTCCAAATTCGACTGTTGTTACAAAGTTAGAGCAAAAGGATTCACTTTATAGGATAAAAATTGATGATATTGAAGGCTATATAAATAGTGCCTATACAGTAGAAGGGCAAAAAGAAATATCGACCGGGAGCTTAAATACTTCCTCAAGTAGCAATTTTACTACAGTTACTACGAATTGTTACAGAGTACCTATGTACGAAAGTACTGCTGCAACTAAAGTTATTTACTTTATCCCTAACTCCTCGACGGCGGTTACATATTTAGGTAAAAGCGGTGAATATTACAAAATAGAAGTGAATGGGACGGAAGGCTATATAAATAGAGCTTATACAGTAGAAGGAATAAATGAGATAGCAGCTGAAAAATTAAGTGCTGCTCAATCATCAACTTATTCTGTTACAATACCATCAAACGCTACGTTTGTAGAGATTGCTGCATTAAGAAAGCAGTATGTTAGAGATAATGGATATTTATATGATACATCAGGCCCGATAGTTCCGGCTAATGCAAGTAAAGTAAGAAAAACAGACTGTAGTGCATATGTAAGTGATGTTTTATATTATTACGGCAAGGTAAAAAACTGGCCTGCTATGATGAATATAGGCAGACAGAGATCACCATATTTTAATGCGATAGGCAGGAGATTGAGGAATGGTGAAACTAATGAGTTCTTTGAATTAGTTCCATCTGCCGCGCAGGCTGCGCCTGGAGATATATTGTGCTACGATGGTCATGTAGAGATATATGCAGGTGGACAGGTTAATGGCAAGCCAAGAGTTTATAACTGCGGCAGTACGTCTGCTATACGTAGTTCGAGTTTAATAACTACCGCTAGTAGATATGCAAGTAAGCTTACTTGTATTTTAAGAGTAAAATAATACTAAATATTAGTGAACAGATTACAGAAATAAGGA
>CAZVVZ010000097.1:0-4976 GCA_964631135.1 uncultured Eubacteriales bacterium | reverse complement strand
GAAAATAGGGCTAATTACATCCCAATTATCATGCCAACGTTTCATTGCATTAGGACATTTTTCATTCCATTTTTTTATTGTGAGTTCTAGTTGTTTTCGTCCTGCATCATTTATTCCTAAAATTGTATGTCATCTGCTGTTTGAATGTCATACTCTTGTATCAATCCTGATATAATGTTCTTTTTACCTTTTGTTAAAAGTTTTACTTTGTATACTTCTCTTTTCTTTGCCATAATAAAAGGCCTCCTATGATTTTATTTTATCATAGAAGACCTTGGTGTTACATATTTACAGACTTTTTCTCACAGACTCTTCAAATCTGATGTTGGTATTTCTATTGATAATTCTAAATATTATCCAAAAGAAATATATTCTGAAATAGAAAAAGATGAATATACTACTGAAATTTTACTTGCTAATACGAAAGACCCAACTCCTCCAATTCCAAATATCGCCACTTTGGCTTTATTTAATTTTTCTATTGATGCTTTTCCTATCAATAACTCTGTTCTTGAAAATTGGTCTGACATTATATATTTCTCCTTATATTTTAGTTTACATATTAGCCATTTAACTTACTTCTATTCCACAAAAGCATTTATTTTTCTTTAAAATCCGACTTAAACTTTCTCAATCTTAATGCATTACTAACAACACAAACTGAACTTAAGCTCATAGCCATTGCTCCTATCATAGGGCTTAACTTTAATCCAAAACTTGAATAAAAGACACCGGCTGCAATTGGAATCCCAACTATGTTATAAAAAAATGCCCAGAACAAATTCATTTTTATATTTCTAATAACATCTCTGCTTAAGCTAATTGCCGTCACAACATCAAGTAAACTGTCCTTCATTAGCACAATATCTGCTGATTCTATCGCAATATCTGTACCGGATCCAATAGCAATACCGACATCTGCTTTCACTAGTGCAGGACTATCATTTATTCCATCTCCCACAAAAGCAACTTTCTTTCCTTTCGCTTGGTACTCCTCCACAACCTTTTCTTTATCCTGCGGTAAAACTTCGGCAACAATATTGTCAATATTTACACTCTTACCTATAAAGTTTGCAACAGCCTTATTATCACCCGTAAGCATAATAGTTTCTATATTTCTTTTCTTTAATTCATAAATTGCTCTACTGCTTGTACTCTTTATCGTATCTGCAACCGCAATTATACCAAGTAATTTATTTTCCTTTGCAAAATATAATAACGTTTTTCCTTCCTCTAAGAGTGAAACACTCTTATTATGGAATTCGCTTATATCAACATGATTTTCTTCCATAAAAGCAAGATTTCCGCCAAAATAACTGACATTATCTATTTTTCCCTTTACCCCTCTTCCTAAAACGGAAGAAAAATCACTTACATTTTCTAATTCCAAATTATACCCTAAAGCCTTTTCCACCACTGCCTTAGCAAGCGGATGTTCAGAATTTTTTTCCAAACTTCCGGCAACCTTTAATAAGTCTTTTTCACTAATTTTGCCTATAACATCTTTAACTTCCGGCTTACCTTCAGTTATTGTACCCGTTTTATCTAAAATAACTGTATCCACTAAATGCAATAATTCTAAGCTTTCGGCAGATTTAATCAATATCCCGTTTTCCGCACCTTTGCCTGTACCAACCATAATCGCAACAGGAGTTGCAAGTCCTAAAGCACAAGGACAAGAAATAACCAAAACTGCAATTCCGGTCGTCAATGCAAAATCAAAACTTTTACCAATAAGAAGCCATGTAATAGCAGAAATAACTGCAATTATTATAACAACAGGAACAAACACTCCACTAACCTTATCCGCAATTTTAGCAATAGGTGCCTTAGAATTACCCGCCTCTTCAACTAATTTTATAATCTGAGAAAGAGTAGTGTTTTCCCCTACTTTCGTAGTCCTCATCTTTAAATATCCATTCTTATTGATAGTTCCTGAAATTAAAGTATCCCCAACATTTTTTGTAACAGGAATACTCTCACCAGTTATAGCAGACTGGTCAACAGCCGAGCTTCCCTCTATAACCACACCATCAGCCGGAATACTCCATCCCGGCTTAATAATAACTATGTCTCCTAAAATAATTTCATCTATATTTAATTCGACTTCTTGCCCCTCTCGAACAACCGTAGCTATTTTAGGCGCTAAACCAATCAATTTGCCAATTGCATCATTTGTTTTCCCTTTTGACTTTGTCTCAAGATACTTTCCAACCGTAATTAAAGTTAATATCGTACCGGCAGACTCAAAATAAATATCCATAGAATACTTTGTTACAAGCTCCTCCACGTTATGGCCCAAGCCATATCCGATTATATAAATAATAACAATACCGTAAACAGTAGCTGCCGTACTGCCTAAAGCAATCAAAGAATCCATATTTGGACTGCCTCTAAAAAGCTGCCTAAACCCCACAATAAAATAATTCCTATTTACATATAAAATCGGAAGCAATAGTAAAAACTGAGTAAAAGCAAAATTGATTGCATTCTCATTTCCGCTGGCAAATGCTTTAATAAATTCCGGAATAGGTAATCCAAACCACTCGTAAAGCATGTGATGCATAGCAATATACATAAGCGGTATTAAAAAGCATACTGATATAGCAAGACGTTTTTTCATAGAATTGATATTCTCCTTTGTCTTATCCGTCTTTTCTTCTTTATCAGCAGCATTCTTTTTTTCATTATGGACACTTGCTCCATATCCAGCATTAACAACAGTATTTATAATCTTTTCATCATCAATCGCTTTTTCATCATACTCTGCAATCATACTGTTAGACAACAAATTAACGTTAACGTTTTTCACCCCGTTTAATCTTTTAACAACTTTTTCTACACGAGCCGAACAACTACTACACGTCATTCCCTCAACATCAAATTTAACCTGCCTCATACTTCCTCCCTTTTTCTTTTATTCTAATGCCACACTTAATTCTTCCCACTCAGCCATTAACTTTTCTAGTTCTCTATCCTTTTCCTCAAGCCTTTTTTGAAACTCTGTTAATTTTATATAATCCGAATAAACTTCTTCTTTCAACATTTCCGCATGAATTTCATCAATATTGTTCTCTATTTCGGAAATATCTTTTTCTACCCTATTGAGTCGCATTCGCATTTTATTCTTTTCTTTATTTGCAAAATATTCATTATTTTTTTTCTTTTCTTTATGTGTAATTTCTGCTTTTTCTTCTTCGTAACCAGATGAAGCCTTTACGTATTCATCATATGTTCCTTCAAAAAATTGCACATCGCCGTTTTCCTTAAAAATCAAGAGAGAATCTGCCACTTTGTTCACAAAATACCTGTCATGAGACACAAATAATAATGTCCCTTTATAGTTCTTCAGCATATCTTCCAAACTTTCTTTTCCAATAATATCCATATGGTTTGTAGGCTCGTCAAGCAGTAACAAATTTGCCCCTTTTTTTAATATTTCACACAATTTTAGTCTTACTTTCTCTCCACCGGATAGAACATTTATTTTCTTAAAAACATCCTCTCCCGTAAATAAAAATCTTGCCAAAGAACTCCTTACCTGTGTTATTGTTAAGTCAGGATAAATATCATAGAACTCATCAAAAACGGTTTTATCCACATCGTTAAAAGCCATTTGCTGATCAAAATATTCTGTTTTTACATTAAAACCATATTCAAAATGACCGTTTAAACTCGGTATCTCATAAATTAAAGTTTTAAGTAATGTAGACTTTCCTTTTCCATTTGCCCCTATAATTGCCGTTTTTTGTCCTTTATAAAGTTCAAAAGATACCCTTGCAAGCGGTTTGCTGTAGCCAATTTCCAACTCCTTAACGGATAAAACGTTTTTCCCGCTTTCATGCTCTAGCTTAAAATCGGCATTGAAAGTACTTAAATCATAGCGACTCGGCTCTTTTACTTTCACCATTCGCTCAATCTGTTTCAGTTTAGATAAAGCCATCTTAGCTTTAGTAGGCTTATATCTAAACCTGTCCGCTATATCTGTTAACCTTTTTATCTCCTTTTGCTGAAATTCATAATCTTTTAATTGTTTCTCATAGTTTACTCTTTTCTGCCTTTCAAAATCCTCGTAATTGCCTGTATAACCTGTTATAGAAGCATATTCTATTTCATATACCCGATTCACAATTTTATTTAAAAACATCCTATCATGTGAAACTATAACAACAGCTTTCGGATAATATTTTAAATACCCCTCAAGCCATTCTATAGTAGTTATATCCAAATGATTGGTTGGCTCGTCTAAAAGTAAAATATCCGGTTTACTAAGGAGTAATTTTATAAAAGCTATTTTTGTCCTTTCGCCGCCTGAAAATTCGCATATATTTTTTTGCTCGTCATTTTTAGAAAATCCAAATTTACTTATAGCCGTTTGATACTCTTTCTTGTAAGTATATCCGTCCAAAAATTTATATTTATCCATAGCATCAGTGTACTCTTTTGCAACCGCCTCTGTACTTTCAACCTTCAGCTTTGCTTCTAGTCTCTTTATCTTTTCTTCCAAGTCAATTAGCGGTTTATATACCTTTAATATCTCGTCTAATAGTGTCACAGAGTCATCTTCAAACTCAATCTGCTTTAAATAGCCGATAATAGGTTTTCCTTCTTTATAGATATTGAACTTATCTTCACCTATTCCCGGCTCAAGCATTTCATTATTTATAATTGACTTTAGCAAAGTTGTCTTTCCACAGCCGTTTCTTCCAACTATAGCAATCTTGTCTTTATCATTTATCTCAAAATTTATCTCTTCTAAAATTGTGTCCGCTCCATAAGAAACCGAACCATTTATTATTCTAAAATTCATTTATTCTACCTCTATTTATTTAATTTTAATTATAATTTATAACTATATCATTACTACACTTTTTCTTGCTGCATTCATTCTTTGCTTTCTGCTAAAATAATTGGTACTGACTATATAATATGTTACTATTCAGACTACCTGCTGTTGGTCAAAGTACATGAAATAA
>CAZVVZ010000096.1:0-5096 GCA_964631135.1 uncultured Eubacteriales bacterium | reverse complement strand
TTTTTAAGTCTTTCGTCGCAAATCCTGAGTTCCGATAAAACATATATCTTATTTTCGCATAGCAGTCTGGGCAGTAACTCGTAAATTTTAAGGCTTGATAAAACATATATTTTATTTCATATAGTCTGACCAGTCTTTGTAAATAAAGACTTTTTATAATTACTTGACATGCTTTTCGATTTAATGTTAAAATACTTAGGTGGAATAGAGGGACCGAATAATAAAAGTTCCTTTATGTAAAATGTAAAAATTGCTTGCTTAATTGGCATTATTACATTTATAAACAGCAATTTATCAAATAAAACTTATTGCGAAGAAATTCGCTGTTAATATATTAAATTAAAAATACGATATATATTCTGTTGAACAAATTCGCAAAGTTGAATTTGAAATAATGTTTTCGAGGATAAATTTTTCACATAAAGTGTAATTTGTACTTTGAAAATTGAAGATTGGGAGGTAGTAAGATGGAATTAAGTATTGTTGTTCCTATCTGCCTTATTGTATTTGTAGTCGGAATTGCGATTGGATTTTTTATTCGCAAAATGATTTCTGAAGCTAAAATCGGTTCAGCTAAAAAAGAAGCTGAATCGATCATTGAAGAAGCACGAAAGACTGTTGAGAACGAAAAGAGAGAAATGTTACTTCAAGCAAAAGAAGAAATACACAAAAATAGGGTAGAATTAGAAAGAGAAATTAAAGAACGCAGAAACGAAATGCAAAGGTTGGAAAGAAGAGTTTTACAGAAAGAAGAGGGGATAGACAAGAAAGCGGAAATACTGGAACAGAAAGAAGAAGTACTATCCAAAAAAACCAAGGAAACTCAAGAACTAAAGGAAGAGTTAGATGGTTTAATTAAGAAACAGCAAGGTGAGTTGGAAAAGGTTGCCGGCATGACGGCAGAAGAAGCTAAACAGATGCTGATTAAAAATATTGAGCATGAAGTAAAGCTAGAAGCTGCGGCTATGATTAAGACTATGGAAACGAATGCGAAAGAAGATGCTAATAAGAAGGCAAGAAGTATTATTGCAACAGCTATTCAGAAATGTGCTGCAGACCAGGTTGTAGAGCATACGGTGTCTGTTGTAACTTTACCTAATGATGAGATGAAGGGAAGAATTATTGGTAGAGAAGGCAGAAATATTAAGACATTAGAAACACTTACAGGTATTGACTTGATTATAGATGATACTCCTGAAGCTGTTATTTTGTCCGGGTTTGATCCGGTTAGACGTGAAGTTGCTAGAATTGCACTTGAAAAGTTGATTTTGGATGGAAGAATACATCCTACAAGAATTGAGGAAATGGTTGAGAAAGCACAAGTTGAAGTTGAAGAAAAGATGCGCGAAGCAGGTGAAGAAGCTTGCTATAGTGTTAATGTGCATAATTTGCATCCTGATCTCGTTAGATTATTAGGTAAGTTAAAATATAGAACAAGTTACGGACAGAATGTTTTAATTCATTCGATAGAAGTAGCTCATATTGCCGGGTTGATGGCTTCTGAACTTGGATTAGACCCTGATATGGCTAAACGTGCCGGCTTGCTTCATGATATTGGTAAAGCTATTGACCAAGAGATGGAGGGGTCTCACGTACAGATTGGTGTAGATTTACTTAAAAAATATAAAGAATGTCCTGAGATTCTTAATGCGGTTGAAGCTCATCATGAAGATGTTGAACCGCAGTCTATTACTGCAATTTTAATACAGGCTGCAGATTCTGTTTCTGCTGCTCGTCCGGGCGCCAGAAAAGAGACATTGGAAGCTTATATTAAGAGAATTGAGAAGATTGAAGAGATTACAACTTCATTTAAGGGAGTTGAAAAGTCTTTTGCAATTCAAGCCGGCCGTGAGGTAAGAATTATTGTTAATCCGGAAGATATTTCGGATGCTGAAATGACATTGCTAGCTAGAGATATTGCTAAGAAGATTGAAAGCGACGTAAGTTATCCCGGACAGATTAAAGTTAATATTGTTCGTGAAACACGTGCAGTTGATTATGCTAAGTAAGATTATTGTGGGGCAGTACAAGATACTGCCCTTTTTATGTAATAGGAAATTCCTCAATGTACTTTCATGCTTCGGTGGCCTAATGGATAAGGTAACAGATTCCGATTCTGTTGATGCAGGTTCGATTCCTGTCCGAAGTGCCAATAATAAAAACAGTTGGAGGGATAATATGGATAATAAGCAGAGCAGCACTTTAGATTATGCAAAATTATTTTTATTGATGATAATTCCAGTTTACGGTTTTTGCTTTACTGCTTTACTTGCATTTAGCAAAGATGTGACGGGAGAATTAAAGTATTTAGCGCGAGGAGCTTTTGTTGCACGTATGGTATTTTTGACTTTTGTTGGAATTATTGCAATAATATTTTTTTCGACGGCATTGCCGTATATAAAGGACTTTATCAATAATATAGAAGCGCTCGGAGTGCTTCGGTAAGGAGTATGGAGATGTATATAATAGTTGGACTTGGCAATCCCGGTAAAGAGTATGAGAGGACCAGACACAATACCGGATTTATGGTTATAGATAAATTGGCTGATAAATATAATATTGAAATTGATAAAGAAAAACATAAAGCACTTATTGGTACAGGCATTATTGAGGGTAAAAAGGTTATGCTTGTAAAACCGCAAACATTTATGAATTTAAGCGGAGAAGCGGTTTATGAAGTTATGAATTTTTATAAAGAAGATTTAAATAACCTTATTGCTGTTTTTGATGATATTGATTTGCCTGTCGGAAGTTTAAGAATTAAAGAAAGAGGCTCGGCAGGTACACATAATGGTGTGAAGTCTTTGGTAAAAGAACTGAGTTCTCAAGAGTTTAAAAGGGTAAAGGTAGGTATAGGAACTCCTGTGGGGAATAAAGATTTGGTAGGTCATGTTTTAGGTAAATTTTTAGATGATGAATTTATTGAAATTGATAAAAGCACAGATAAAGCGGTGAGTGCGATTGAGGTTATTATAAAAGATGGTGCATCGAAAGCTATGAATGAGTATAACTAAAGAGGTGAAAACATGGTTTGCTTGGGTAATTCGTGGGACGAGATATTAAAAGATGAATTTGAAAAAGAATATTATCAGAAGATAAGAAAATTTTTGATTTATGAATATAACCATTATAAAATTTATCCTGATATGCATGATATATTTAATGCTTTAAAAATGGCAGACTATAATGATATAAAAGTTGTTATTATCGGTCAAGATCCATACCATGAAGAGGGACAGGCGCACGGTCTTTGTTTTTCTGTTCAAAGGGGTATAAAAACTCCGCCGTCTTTAGTTAATATATATAAAGAACTTCAAAGCGATTTGGGATGTTATATTCCGAATAACGGTTTTTTAGAAAAGTGGGCAAAACAGGGAGTTTTACTACTAAATAATGTTTTAACCGTAAGACAGGGACAGGCTAATTCCCATAAAGCTTGTGGCTGGGAAACTTTTACCGATCGAGTTATAGAAGAGTTAAATAAAAGGGAAAAACCTATTGTTTTTATGTTTTGGGGAGCTAATGCCAGAAAAAAAGAGCTTCTTGTAACAAATCCGAGGCATTGTATTTTAAAAGCGGCTCATCCGAGCCCGTTATCCGCATTTAACGGATTTTTTGGGTGCAAGCATTTTTCCAAAGCTAATGAATTTTTAAAAGCTAACGGACTTACTCCTATTGATTGGCAAATTGAAAATATATATTGACTATAACTTTAAAAAGTAGTAAAAATATATTGGAAATTGAAATATGTGTTATTAAATTTTTAATAGGAGGAAGTATATATGAAACAATATTTAGAGATTGAAAGCGTATACGCAAGAGAAATTTTGGATTCAAGAGGTAATCCTACTGTTGAAGTTGAGGTTATTGTTGAAGGCGGAATAATGGGCAGAGCTGCCGTTCCTTCCGGTGCATCAACAGGTGCTTTTGAAGCGGTAGAGTTAAGAGATGGAGATAAAGGCAGATACCTTGGTAAAGGTGTTGAAAATGCGGTTGATAACGTTAATACAATTATTGCTCCTGAAGTAGAAGGAATGAATGTATTAGATCAAGTTGCAATTGATGAGTTAATGATTTCATTGGACGGAACACCAAATAAAGGAAAACTTGGTGCAAATGCAATTCTTGGTGTTTCTATGGCTTGTGCTCATGCAGCGGCTGAAGCTTTAGGATTATCATTATATCAATATATCGGAGGAGTTAATGCTAAAACATTACCTGTTCCTATGATGAATATATTAAACGGCGGAAAGCATGCAGATAACAATGTTAATATTCAAGAATTTATGATTATGCCTGTTGGTGCCGATTCTTGGAGAGAAGCGCTTCGTATGTGTGCAGAAGTATTCCACAACTTAAAGAAAGTATTAAAAGAAAAAGGATATAATACAGCTGTTGGAGATGAAGGAGGATTTGCTCCAAACCTTCAAAAGGATGAAGAGGCTTTGGAAGTAATTGTTGAAGCTATTAAAAAAGCCGGATATAAACCGGGCGACGAATTTAAGATCGCTATAGATGCTGCTGCTACAGAAATGTACGACGAAGCTAAGGCTAAAGGCAAGGAAGGATGCTATTATTTCTGGAAGACAGATATTATGAAGACAAGAGAAGAAATGGTTGAATTCTGGGCTGAACTTGCTGAAAAGTATCCTATAATTTCATTAGAAGATGGCCTTGCTGAGGAAGATTGGGAAGGTTGGAAGTTACTTACTGATAAATTAGGAAAGAAAATTCAATTAGTTGGTGATGATTTATTCGTTACAAATACAGAAAGATTAAAGAAAGGTATCGATATGGGAGTTGCTAACTCAATTCTAATCAAGGTTAACCAAATCGGTACATTAACAGAAACATTAGATGCTATTAAGATGGCTAATAGAGCCGGATATACAGCAGTTGTATCTCATCGTTCAGGTGAAACGGAAGATACAACAATAGCTGACTTAGTAGTAGCTATGAATGCCGGTCAAATTAAAACCGGCGCACCGTCTCGTACAGATAGGGTTGCTAAGTATAATCAATTACTTAGAATTGAAGAAGAGTTGGGAGATATTTCTGAATATCTTGGTCATGAAGCATTCTTTAATTTAAGATAA
>CAZVVZ010000095.1:0-5120 GCA_964631135.1 uncultured Eubacteriales bacterium | reverse complement strand
ATGACGTATGAGTGGGGATACACATATGGACCGCCTAGGGCTGTAGCTCCTATAAATGAGGTTGAAAGAGTTTTAAAATATGCAGTATCTGCTATTCCAAGTCAAAAAATACTTATGGGCATACCAAATTACGGATATGATTGGACTTTGCCTTATAAGTCAGGCACTAGAGCAACATCACTTTCAAATTTACAAGCAATGAATTTGGCTATAAATACGGGTTCGGCAATTCGATTTGATGAAACATCGCAAGCACCGTATTTTAATTATTATGATGAGAATGGCAAAAGACATGTTGTTTGGTTTGACGATGCGAGAAGTCTAACCGCGAGGTTAAAACTGGTAGAAAAATATAATTTGGGTGGAGTAAGCTATTGGACTATAAATAGACTTTATAGGACATTATGGTACACACTAAGGGCATTATATGATGTTAATAAAAATGCATGAATGAGTTAGCAACAATATTTTTTTGAAAAAATTACATAACAATATAATATAAAATGTGGAGATAATATTTATAAAATGTTTTTGAAAGGAAGATTTACTATGAAAAAACTTTTATTGATATTATCTTTTTTTGTTGTTTTTATCCCGGAGAGTTTTGCTGCATCAGTAGTTAAAGCACCCGGTTTCACAAAGTGTACCGTAAATACAAATTTACTAAATATGAGATGTGGACCAAGCAAAAATCATTCAGTGGTTAAGACATTAAAATATGGGACAGAATTAAAAGCTATTGGAAAAATAAATAATTGGTTTATAGTTCAATCAAACGACAACACGGTAGGTATGGTTAGTGGTTGGTATATTACTCCTATTGATAATGTAAATAATAGTACAGCAGAGAATAATACGGTAGAAAATAATACCGGCACTGATGTGAATAATCTTACTATGACACAAGATGAACAAACTATTTTTAATCTTGTAAATCAAGCACGTGTTAATGCCGGATTATCTGAATTAAAGTTAGATAAAGAACTTTTAAGAGTTGCAAGAATTAAAGCTCAAGATATGGTAGATAATAATTATTTTTCTCATAATTCTCCAATTTATGGGACACCGTTTCAAATGATTAAAAATTTTGGTATAAGTTATACTTCAGCAGGAGAAAATATTGCAGGAAATTCTACTGCCAAAAAGGCTTTTGATGCTTGGATGAACTCATCCGGTCATAAAACTAATATTTTGGGAAACAGTTTCGATTATACCGGAATAGGTGTGGTAGATAGTCCAAAGTATGGAAAAATATTGACACAGATGTTTATTGGCAAGTAGGGTGAAAATATGTTTAAGTTATGGCGAGTTGGTGCAAAGAGCAAGGAAAAAGGCGATATTAAAGTAGTAGGCCCATTAACTTCTTGCAAAATAGAAGAAATATTAGGAAAAAGCAGTGATGTTATAGTAAAAGAGGTATATACAGGAAATAAGAACATTAAAATAAAAGTTATTGCTATAGACGGAATGATTGATAGTTCGGTTATAGACGAAACGATACTAAAGCCTCTTACCATGGGGCAAAAATTTAAGGAAGCAAAAAGTGAAGAAGAGGTATATGAAATTGTAAAAAAGGGTTTTTTATATCATCTGTCTCAAGAAGAGATTAACAGTTTGCAAGATGCAATAACCAATATTTTAAAAGGCATTACGGTAGTTGTATTTGACAATATAAAGAAGGCTATTGCTTTTGATGCAAAAAGTATACCTCAACGGTCTATTCAGCCGTCAGAAGATGAAAATGTTTTAAAGGGTGCAAAGGATGCATTTATTGAAAATATTCGGACCAATACGGCACTGATTAGGAAAAAAATTAAATCTCCTGAACTTAGATTTGAAAATTTTACTGCAGGAAGTGAAACCAATACACCAATAAATATAGTTTATTTAAAAAATGTGGCAGATGAAGATGTTTTAGACAAAGTCAGAAAGAGAATAGGGGAACTTAATACTTCTAATTTACTTTCTGTAGAAGATTTTGAATGTAATATAAGGGATAATAAATATTCGATTTTCCCACAGCTACAGTATACAGAAAGAGTAGATAAGTTCTGTGCCAATATTATTGATGGGAAGATAGGGGTTATAATTGATGGATTGCCTGTTGCATATATTATCCCCGGAGTGTTTGCAATGTTTTTTCAAGCACCTGAAGATTATTCGGGGAATTATATACTCAGTTCTTTTTTAAGGATTATAAGATATCTTTGCTTTGGAATAAGTTTAATTTTACCGGCTTTTTATGTTGCTATTACGACTTTTCATCATGAAATGATTCCGACCAACTTGCTACGTTCTATTATAGACAGTAAGGAAGGAGTACCGTTTGTGGCTTTGGTTGAGGTACTCGGGTTGCTACTGGCTTTTGAACTTTTACTTGAAGCAAGTTTACACCTTCCGAAGTCTATAGGCTCAACGATTTCAATCATCGGTGCACTTGTTGTAGGAGAAGCCGCAGTAAATGCTAAATTTATTTCTCCGGCGGTAGTAGTTATAATAGCTTTAACAGGTGTCGCCGGTTTTGTTATTACTAATCAAGAGCTATCTAATGCTACAAGAATTTGCAGATTTGTAATGGTGTTTGTAGCCGGAGTTTCAGGACTATTTGGAATTTCTTTTATGATTTTGATAATATTTGCATATTTGTGCAAGCTTGAAACTTTTGGAGTACCATATTTAACTCCGTTTGCGGGTAATGAGGGAAAATATATATTAAAAGATACGTTAATAAGGACACCAAGTGATCTTGAAAAAAGAAAGTAGAGAGGAATATGAGTAAAAAATTGGAAATTACTGTATTTATAATTATAATTGTAGTGTTAAGTGAGTGGGGAGAACATATTTTTCCGACAAAGCTGGAAATAAGTGATGTACAAATTGTTGAAGCTATGGGGATGGATTTAGATGAAAATAATAAAGTTAGCTTATCTTTATTGTTTGAAGAAAGTGAAAATGAGGTAAAAGAAGGTAGAAAAAAGGAAAAGCTTTTAACTGTATCTTCAGAAAGTTTCTTAGGTACAGAAAAAGGTATGCGATATTATGAGGATAAAATCTTTATAGGTTCACATGTAAAAAATATTATAATAGGTGAAAAATTGGCACAGGAAAATTTAGTAAGAGTGATGGAATATATAGGGAAAAACGGAGAGCTTAGATTAGATAGTAATATTTATATTGCAAAGGGTTCTTCGGCAAGCAAATTATTTGAGGATGGACTGGGAAATGAATATGGACTGGCGGATAAAATAAATGATATTGCTATGACAGAAGTAAAGGGCAGTAAAAAAAGATGTGTTAAGGTTATTGATGTTATAAAGTTATTACTTTCTAATGATAAAGTTGGAGTAATTCCTTGCATTCAGTTAGTAGACAATGGCGGAAATCAGTTTGAAGGTTCTGAAATAAATATGTCTGAGCAGGAAAAGAAGAGGATTGAATTAGCAGGATATGGGGTTATTAAAAAAGATAAATTAACCGGGTATCTGGGAAATTATGAATCAAGCGGATATGATTATGTAAAAAATTCTATTTTTGAAGAAAATGTAGTGCTTGCTAAATACGATGAAGTAATAGGGCTCAAACTGATTGATTCCGATACAAAGATAAAGTGTGAATTTTCAGACGATACTTTAACTAAGGCTATTATAAAGATAAAAGTTAATAATTCAATTATGGAAACTTCATCCGGGAAAAATATTTTTGCAAAAGATCTTAAAACTATTGAGGAACTAGAGAACAATTATATTAAAAATATAGTAATGGCAACGATAGAGTATGCACAGAAGGAAAATGCAGATTTTATCGGCATAGGGAAGAGTTTAGAATTAAAGCATCCATATAAATGGAGAAATATAGAAAAGGAATGGGAGAAGATATTTCCTACTCTTCCTATTGAAGTTGAAGTGAATTCAAAAATAAATGAAGAATATGGAATTTTATCTACTACAAATGAAAGTTGATTTTTAGGAGGTTAGAAGTGGAAATTTCTAGAGATAAGATTAGTATGCGCCAAGCGACAATTTTTTTTATGCTGGCACTTGGTGCTCCGAGTTTAAGAATAATACCAAATTATATTGCACATGCGGCCGGCAAGGCTGTTTGGGTTTCTGCAATTATTGGACTGGTGCCGGCTTTATTATTGGTATGGGTTATTGCTACTCTTTTTAAGAAAAACGAGGGAAGCTTATATGACATCTACGAAAAAATTTTTGGAAAAACAATCAATAAAATTATTACCGCAATTTATGCTATATGGACATTATGCTTATCCGGACTATATTTAAGAATGTTCGGCGAAAGGTTTTTAAATACTATATTGCACAGTGCAAGTTTAATTGCTATATCTATATTTATGTTGGCATTTATTTATTTTATTGTTAATGAAAAAATTGATGTAATAGGAAGAATGTGCGAAATTTTGATATTTTTCTTTATTGGTATTGTTTTACTTGTTTTTTTTATTATATTGCCTCAAATTGAAGTAGAAAATATATGGCCTGTTACTTACTATGATACTTGGCCGATTCTTAAAGGAGCAGTCCCTTTTACAACTTTAAGCTGTTATATTACCGCACTTATGTTTTTAGGCGATAAAATTAACGATGTAAAAAATGTCATGAAAAACGGTGTAGTTGCTATGATTGTGTGGTCAGCCCTTTCAATTATACTGATATTATCTACAGTCGGAATATTTGGGTATAAATTGAATGAACAGCTTTTACTGCCTTATTTTACTACCTTACAGAATATTAAAATATTAGATACTGTTGAAAGAATGGAATCTTTATTTATTTCGACATGGATTGCTACTGATGTAGTTATAATAACGTTATTTACACTGATTACTCTTAATTTGATTAAGAGATTATTTAATGCTAAATCTCACAAAAAGTTTTCAATATGGGTTATTATAGCAACTCTTATAATTGCACTTACTTTTGCACCGAATGCTTATGTGGCAGAGGCTGTGGCCAGAATTTATGTTGCTCCGATAAATATTGCACTATTTGTTGCTGTGCCGGTTATTGCCTTGATTGTGGGAAAAATTAGGAGAATAGTTTAGATATATTTTTATTTAGTTTGACTAGTAGAAGATAAACGGTAACGTGTAAAATTCCATA
>CAZVVZ010000094.1:0-5180 GCA_964631135.1 uncultured Eubacteriales bacterium | reverse complement strand
TTTTTAGTTCTATTTTTTCCCCTTATGAATATATTATTACTAAACAAAAGAAAAAGGTGATTGTATGAAAATTATAGGATGTGTTTTAGTAATAATGATCTGTATGTTAATAGGGAAAACAATGGCACAAGGATATGTGGAGAGAGCTAAAAACTTACAAGAATTTATAACTGCATTATCGTTACTTAGAAGTAAAATTTCCTTCGGACAAGAAGTACTGGAAATATCTTTCTTAGATATAGCAACTGCATGCAACAATAAAGTGGGAAGAATTTTTAATGATGTTGCTGAAGAATTAAAATCTACCAATATTTCGGTTAGTGAAATATGGAGTTATAAAGTTGAAGAATATTTTAAAAGTTTAGATTTTAACTTTGAAGACGAGAAAATATTGATAGATTTTGGGAACCTGCTTGGAAGGGGGACTATAGATGAAGAAATAAGAAATATAAATTTAGCGGCAGAGAGATTAAAAACCCAGCTGGAAAGTGCTATTTACGAGCGGAATAAATATGCTAAACTGTATAGAACAATCGGTGGGATTGGCGGTACAGCATTAGCGATAATTTTAATTTAGTGGAGGATTACTGTATGAATGTAGACTTAATTTTTAAGATTGCTGCTATCGGAATTTTAGTTTCAGTTTTACATCAAGTATTAGTAAGAGCCGGACGGGAAGACCAGGCTATGCTAACAACACTTACCGGGCTTATTGTTGTACTTTCTATGGTCATTAAAGAAGTTAGCAATTTATTTAATTCAGTTAAAACGATGTTTGATTTATAAAAAATGTAGATAGGAGATATTATGGAGATATTTAAAATTACTTTAATTGCACTTTTAGCGACGGTAATGATTTTAATAATAAAGCAGACAAGACCGGAGCTTGCGGTAATGGTTTCCGTTATTACAGTTACTGTTTTATTTTTGTTTTCAATTGATAAAGTCGGACAAGTAGTAAATCTGATAAGAAACTTATCTGATAGTGCGGGATTACCGTTGGAGTTTTTAAGCATTATATTGAAAATAGTCGGTATTGCATATGTTACGGAATTTGGTGCTAATATTTGTAAGGACGTAGGCGAGTCTGCTATAGCTTCAAAAGTACAATTTTCAGGGAAATGTATAATTATTTTTCTTGGAATTAGTATAATTGGCAACTTTGTTGAAACTATATTAGGAATTTTATAGGGAGGAACGGATGCATAAAAAAATTTTACTTATTATTTTAATCCTAATAACATCTTCCGCATATGCCAGCGAAGTAGAAATTTTTGACATAAGTAATTTTGCTGATACTATGAAGAGCTTTAACAATGAGCTTATAGATGAAGACTATGAAGAACTTATAAATAATATGAAACAGGGAAATTTTAAATTTGATTATAAAAAGGTGATAGGGAATATAGGAGACTTTTTAATAAAAGAAATAAAAAGTAATATCGGACTAGCAATTCAGATTGTCTTGATTTCTTTAATCATGGGATTATTGGATAATTTGAAATCTTCATTTTCTTCTGACGGAGTAAGTCAGATTGCTTTTTATGTATGCTACATATTGCTAATTACATTATTAGTATCAAGCTTTACAAATATTTATACTATTTCAAAAGAATTTTTAGCAGAAATAACTACGTTTATGAATGTTTTAACTCCGATTATAATCGGCTTAATAGCTTCAACCGGCGGTATTACGGTATCTTCAATGATATATCCCGCTATTGCATTTTTTTCTCAGTTTGTAACTTTATTTATAAATAATTTTTTATTGCCTGTTTCCATGATTTGTTTCGCATTAAACGTTGTGACCAATGTTTCCAATAAAATTTCCGTTTCTAGGGTGGCAAAGTTTTTGAGGTCGTCTTCAATGTGGATTTTAGGGATAATTTTAACATTATTTGTGGGGATTGTATCTTTAGAAGGGACGGTAGCATCAAGTGTTGATAGTGTAACTGTAAAAACTGCAAAATTTTTATTTTCCGGAAGTATTCCTGTGGTGGGGAAACTGCTTGGCGATTCTGTAGATACAATTTTAGGAAGTACACTAATAATAAAGGATGCAATAGGGTTTGTCGGTATTGCAGTTCTTTTTGGACTGGCATTAGTGCCTATTATTAAGGTTTTGGTTGTTATAAGTATTTATTCTGTAACAGGGGCTATTATACAGCCTTTCGCAGACGAAAGAATCTGTAAATGCATTTCGGGAACGGCAGAAGCAGGCGGAGTTATTTTAAGTATGCTGATTACTGTGTGTGTTATGTTTATGATTGGAACGGTTATGCTGCTCAAATTTAGCAGGTTTACCGGTTAAAAAGGGGGGAATATTATGGAGGCAATTAACATATGGATTGACTGCATTCTAGCTACAATAATTTTAATCGGTATTATTGAAGTTATTGTTCCTGAAGGCGAGATAAGAAAATTTGTTTTACTAATAACGGGGGTTATTGCTTCTGCTGTTATAGCAACTCCTGTTATAAAGGTGCTTTCAAAAGATTTTTCATTAAAAAATATTTTTGATGTGGAGAGTATAGATAATAATTTTTATTATATAGATACTTTAAAAAATGCGATCAATAATCAATCGGAAATATTGGAGGAGGTTTTTGCCGGTAATGTTGTGGAACAGTTTAATAGTACATATAGAGATATGCAGATTGATGAATGTAAGATATCTTTTTTACATGATAAAGACGGGAAAATTATTGAAATTAACGAAGTATATGTAAAACATAAAAACTCTGTTGATGATATTAGGTTACTTAAAAATCGTGTCGCGGATATTTGCGAGGTTAGCATTGAGAAAGTGAGAGTGAGTTAAATGAAGGCTATTTTTATTGACTTGGCGGAGAGATTTTTCAATCCTAATTGCAGGAGAAAAAATATTGAGAATTTAGTTATATTTTTAGTAGGAGTTATCATAGTTATTATTGCAGGGAGTTATATTTTTTCTGACGATGAAGTTTCAACTGTTTCTGAAAATACTGTTACAGATGTTTTCGATGCAGATGTTTTTGAAAATAAGCTTGCAAAAATAATTTCTGAGATACAGGGAGCCGGGAACGTTAAGGTAATGATTTCTTATAAAACAGGTGTTGAAACGGTCCCGCTCTTAGATACAAAAGACAGCAACACTGTTACCGAGGAAAGTAATAATGACAGTGAAAGACGTACGGAACAGAACAACGTTGAAACAAGTATTATTTTTAATCAGGAAAAAAACGGAAATAAAGTGCCGTATATTTCAAAAACAATTATGCCTATTGTTGAGGGAGTTATTGTAACATGCGATGGCGGAGGTGATGAAAGGGTAAAGGCAAATGTTATTAAGGCAGTTACAGTCATTACAGGAGTAGCTGCGGATAAAGTGCAGGTTTTTCCAAAAAATAAAAAATAAACATAAAAATGGGGTGAGGTTGATGCTTGTGATTAGGAAGAAACATGTTTTAGCAGGAGTATTGGGGGTTACACTTGTTGCGGCAGGGGTTATCAATGTAAGAAGCCAGCCGGGAGTTGAAGTGAGCGGAAATATTGTGGAGAATGATAAAGAAGCCAGCTTTGTTTCAAGTATGGTAGATAATATATCAGCAGTTGATTCAAGTAGCTCGGAGCTTTCTGATGCTTATTTTGTTTCAGCAAAACTTGAAAGGGACAGAACTTACGGAGAACAGATAGAAATTCAAGAAAATATTTTATATAATGATAAGTCTGATGAGAATATGAAAAAAGTTGCTCAAGAGCAGATAAATTATATTTCGGATAACTTAAATAAAGAGATGAGCATTGAAACTTTACTTAAAGCAAAAGGGTTTGAGGATAGTGTTGCGATTATAAATGAAGACAACGTTAATGTTGTTGTAAAGGCGATGGAGGAGCTTGATGTGGCTCAAGTCGCACAGATACAGAATGTTGTTATGAGAGAAGCGGGAGCAAAGCCGGAAAACATTCATATAGTTACTAAAAACTGATAGGATATATGCTTTATAATTCTAAGTAGTACCAATATTGCCGAGATTTACATAAAGGCTAATAAAATACAAAGTTGAAAACTTATATAGAGGTGTTATACATATGAAAAAAATCTATATAAGTTTTTTGTTGTCTGTTTTTATTTTGTGTTCTACATCACTGGCGGTAGATGTTAGAGTTAATTTCGGAACAATCAATATGCCGGAAGAGCCCATTATCGTAAATAATAGAACTTTATTACCTCTTAGAGTTATTGCAGAAATTTTTGAATGTAGTGTAGAGTGGGATCCGAAGGGAATTATTACTGTAAAAAGCGGCGAGGATACGATTATATTATCTTTAAATTCTAGTAAACTTATTGTAAACGGCGAAGTAAAAGAGATAGATTCACCGCCTATATTGAAAAATTCTACTACTATGGTTCCGATTAAATTTTTAGAGGAGTATATAGAGGCAAAAATCGAATGGTATGCAGATAGCGGAATTGTTAATATTGTTATTGAAAATGAGGATATTATAGCTCGTGCGGAAACCGTTAGCAGAAGTTATGAAAAAAGGACAAGATATGTAAAAGCATTAAATAAGGTTGTTGTTGTAGATGCCGGACATGGTGGCAAAGAGTGCGGTGCAAATTATGGCGGAGTTTATGAAAAGGACATAAATTTAAAAATTGCAAAATATGTGCAGAAAGAATTACAGAAAAACGGTGTAAAAGTATATATGACAAGAACGGATGATGTTACTACAACACTTGCTTCGAGGACTATATTAGCTAATAGTATTGATGCGGATTTATTTGTGAGTGTGCATAACAATGCAATGACTAATAAATCTTCTGTAAAAGGTACTGAAGTTTTATATCCCACAAGCAGCATAGTAAAGAACGGAATTACTGCATATAATTTAGCTCAAAAGTTGCAAGATGTTGTAAGCACTAATGCAGGAACATATAATAAGGGAATAATAAATAGAAATAATTTATATGTTTTAAATAGGACAAATATGCCGGCAGTTATTGTCGAAGTTGCATATATGACAAACCAAGAGGATTTACAGAAACTAAAAGACGAAGCTTTTCTTGAAAAGGCAGGAAAAGCTATTGCACAAGGAATTTTGGAAAGCTTTTAACAACGATATTACTAGTTAGACTATTGTGTGAAAATACTATATATGTTTTATCGGAACTCAGGATTTGCGACGAAAGACTTTAA
>CAZVVZ010000093.1:3404-5251 GCA_964631135.1 uncultured Eubacteriales bacterium | reverse complement strand
ACCTCTAAATTTAATATTTTTTTCTTTCTAATAATTCGGTATACAAAGTTTTAAAATTTTTAAAACGACTGTCAGAAACTTCGCCATTAAAAACAGCCTGTCTAATGCCACACTCTTCTTCCAATACATGCCTGCAATCTTTATATTTACAATTTTTCATTTTTTCTCTAAATTCAATAAATAAATTTGCTAATTCCTCAGCCTTAATATTAGATAATTCAAAGCTTGAAAAACCCGGAGTATCAATAATGTATGTATCACTGTCTATCTTTAGTAATTCACAATGCCGTGTAGTTTGCTTTCCTCTTTCAATTTTGCTCAAAGAACCTTCTTCCATAATTTTATTTTTTAACAGCATGTTTGTCAAACTGGATTTTCCTACGCCTGAATTTCCTATAAATGCTATTGTTTTGCCGTTTATGCTAGTTCTTAATTCATCAATTCCTTCGTTTTCCTTAGCACTAGTTAAAAGCACTTTATATCCTATCTTTTCATAAATATTTTTTATAGAAGTTGCAGAATCTAAATCAGTTTTATTCAAACAAATAAGCGATTTAACATTTATACTCTCTAAAAATGCCAACTGTTTGTCTAAGAAAAGTAAAGACGGTTCAGGATTCCTTGAAGCAATAACAATAACAACAAGATCTAAGTTGGCTACTGGAGGACGAATAAGTAAATTTTTTCTATTGACTACTTTAACTAAATTACCTTTATTTTCGCCAATAATTTCAAATTCTGCAAAATCCCCAACTAACGGAGAAATATTGTTTTTTTTCAAAATACCTTTTGCTCTGCATTCATAAACGGTATTTTCATATTCAATGTAATAAAAACCGCTTATAGCTTTAACTATTTTCCCAACCATAAAAACTCCCTCTTAATGCTTAAAAATGAGGGCACCTATTTTTAAAATAGCCCTCATTTTAGCGTCAAATTCTTACAATTTTAAAGTTTGTGAAGAATCAAATACTCCATCAATATAAACTTTTAGCATTATCTCTCCAAACCCTTTTACCTCCACACTAATTTCTCCATCATCACTGGTATGTTTTTTACTGTAAATAGTTTTTGTACCGGTGTTTATACTTGATATTTCTACTTCTACTAAGAAAGGTACACCCGGCGTTCCTTTATTGCTTAAATTTATCCAAACTGTCTGTTTGTTTTCTTTTTGAGTGGCATTATTCTTTTTAGATACTGTAAGTGTTACTTCTGTTCCCTCTTCAACAGTTTCCCCTGCTTCTATATCCTGCGATAAAACAGTATTTGCGGTTTTAGTTGACTCTTCATATTTAATGGAACCTATTTTAAACTTTAGATTTTCTGCTTGAGTTTTAGCATAATCTATTGTCTTCCCTACTAAATTTGGCATGTTAAATGTATTAACGTCCGGCCCTCTACTTACATAAACATCTATAATTTTACTTGCTGAAACAGTTCTGCCTGCAGTTGGCTCTGTCCGTATTACATATCCGGTAGGAACAGTTTCGCTGGCTTCTTCAATAACTCTGCTTTGAATACCTTCACTTTCTAACTTAGTTCTGGCCTCATCTGAACTGTAATTAACTATATCCGGTATTTCTATTTCAGCTTTTCCTGTACTAACTATAATTTTAGTATTTTTTACCCCTTCTTTAACCATGATACCTGCATTCGGCTGCTGAGAAGTGACAATTCCCTTCGCATAAGTATCATTAGACTGCTCAATAACACTATCTATTAGTATATTTTTTTCTTTAAGTAAAGCCTCTGCTTCTTGAAGATTCATCCCAACTAAATTAGGCATTTCTACTTCAGCTTTTTCAGAGCCAAAAACTGCACTCCAAACTTTTGAAAATATTAAA
>CAZVVZ010000093.1:0-3304 GCA_964631135.1 uncultured Eubacteriales bacterium | reverse complement strand
AATTGCAACTATAAATAAAGCAACAAGAAATGCTAATACTGATGTACGTTCAGAAGATTTTTTGTTTTTTCTCCCCATACTATCGTCCTCCGTCTTTATCGGCTTTATAGCACGTTCATTTATCATATTTTCAGTAACACTCGGCATAACCGTTGTTGCCCCGATATTTTTATCTGTAACTACCGTACTTTGAGGATTTTCCAAAACAGCTTGCAAATCCTTTAACATTTCAGTAGCAGACTGGTAGCGAAGTCTTGGTTCTTTTTGTAAAGCTTTCATAATAATATCATTAACAGCTATTGGCATATCCTTATCATATTGAATAGGCTGAATAGGGATTTCTTGAATCTGCTTTAATGCAACTGAAACAGGAGTATCTGCATCAAACGGAACTCTGCCCGTAATCATTTCATACATTACTATTCCTAAAGAATAAATATCAGACTTTTCATCTGTGTGTTGACCTTTAGCTTGTTCCGGCGAAAAATAATGCACTGAACCAATCGTATTACCTGTCATTGTAATTGTAGAATTAGTAGAAGCTCTGGCAATTCCAAAATCTGTAACTTTGGCAACCAATTCTTCGTTAACTAAGATATTTTGTGATTTTATATCTCTATGTATAATGTGATTCTTATGAGCATGCTCCAAACCTGCACAAATTTGAGAAGCAATTTTTACAGTAGCATACCAAGTAAGCTTGCCACTCTGTGTAATAACTTCTTTTAGAGTATATCCTTCAACATACTCCATTACTATATAATTTATCTCTCCTTCATTTCCAACATCATATATAGAAACAATATTAGGGTGAGATAAGCTACCTGCGGCCTGAGCTTCAACTTTAAAACGTTTTATAAAATCTTCAGTCATGTCAGAATCAGTTCTTAAAATCTTAACAGCAACAAAACGGTTTAGTAACTTACATTTAGCTTTATAAACAACTGCCATGCCTCCGCCGCCAATTTTTTCAACCAACTCATATCGATTACCAAGAACTCTTCCAATTAAATTATCCATATAGGTCCTACACCTCCACTAAAATTGCAGTAATATTATCGGTCCCGCCACTGTTTTTTGCACTTTTTACCAAAAGCTCGGTAGCTTGTTCTATATTACTCTTTTTCTTTAGTATTATATGTAAAATTTCTTCATCCGATAACATTGTCGTTAACCCATCAGTGCATAATAACAATATATCATCAGGATAAAGCTTTATACAGTCTACGTCAACATCTATATTCTGCTCTAACCCGATAGCCTTAGTTATTAGATTTCTCTGAGGATGATTATGTGCTTCTTCTGTACTTATTGCCCCCTGCTCTAACAAATATTGGACATAACTGTTGTCTATGGTAAGTTGCGATATAATACCTTTTCTAATAATGTAACATCTGCTGTCTCCCGCATTAGTCAAAATTAGTTCATCGTTGTTTATAAGAGCTGAAACCAAGGTAGTACCCATACCCGAAAATTCCTGTCTGCTATTTGCTAAATCCAAAACAGAACTATTAGCATATTTTATTGCATCAGTAATAAGCTCAGTATAATTATTAGAATGTCCATAGTTCTTTATAAAATATTTAATAATCTCTTCGATTGCCATCATTGACGCTAACTTCCCGTGGCTTTGACCACCAATACCATCAGCTACTAAAAATAGCTTGATTTTATCATCAGGATTAGGAATATAAAAGCTGTCTTCGTTCTCTTTTCTTACTTTACCGATATCACTATAGGCTGAAAATTTCATATATCGCACCTCCCTTCATAAATTACACATTTATTCTAACTATTCAAAATACTGTCGTCTAAGCTGCCCACAAGCCGCATCAACGTCGCTGCCAAGTTCTCGTCTGATTGTAGCAGTTATTCCTCGATTATTTAATGCATCTCTAAAGCTCATCATAATATTCTGAGAAGGGCGCCTATAAGAAGCACCTTCCACAGGATTTATAGGAATTAAATTGATATGACAGAGCATTCCGTCTAATAAATCAGCCAATCTGCAAGCATCTCTTATCGTATCATTTACTCCATACATAACAGCATATTCAAAAGTAATTCGTCTATTAGTCTTTTCAAGATATTTCTTGCATGCTTGAAGCAATAGCTTTATATTATACGCTTTATTAACCGGCATAATTTTATCTCTTAACTCATCAGTAGTAGCATGTAAAGAAATCGACAAATTAGCCTGAATACCTTCATCTGCAAACTTTAATATCTGTGGAACTAAGCCTGAAGTAGAAACGGTAATATGCCTAGCACCAATTCCAAGTCCGTGTGGCTCGTTTAATATTCTAATAGCCCTCATAACATTGTCATAATTATCAAAAGGCTCTCCAATACCCATAAAAACTATATTAGAAATTTTTTCCCCAATATGCTGACTTACAAGTAATATCTGCTGAATAATCTCTCCGGCAGTCAAATTTCTCTCAAAAGAAAGCTTTGAAGATGCACAAAAATCACATTTCATTCGGCACCCAACCTGTGAAGAAACACACACACTATTTCCAAAATTGTACTTCATTAAAACAGTCTCAACCGCTGCACCATCTTCTAATTTGAATAAAAATTTCGTAGTCCCGTCAGACGAAAGCTTCATTTGCTCTTGCTTTAACGTAAACACAGTAAAGTTATCAGCCAACTTTTTTCTCATATCTAACGGTAAATCACTCATTTTGAAAAAATCATACTCATTTTCTTGATAAAGCCATTTAAAAGTTTGAACAGCTCTATATTTTTTTTGGTTAAACTCACTAATATATAGGTCAGTTAACTCATTTACAGTATAGTCGAAAATATTCTTCATACTTATTCGCATTCCTCTCTATCTACAATAAGTATCCCATCTAAATGGTCTACCTCGTGGCAAATTTCTCTTGCATAATAATGCTCTGCAACAAAAGAAACTTTTTCACCATTTTCATTCAGTGCCTCAACAGTAATTTTTGAAGGCCTTTTAACGGCAACTGTTTTTTTCTTCACACTAAGGCATCCCTCAACGTCTATTTCTTCACCTTCACGGCTTAAAATAACAGGATTGACAAGAGTTACAATTTTTTTACCATTCATAACAACAACAATCCTCTTTAATATTCCAACTTGAGGCGCTGCAATTCCGACACCGTCATATTTTATCATTGTCTCCTTCATATCTTGAATCAATTCTAAAACTTTATCATCAATATTTTTAACTTCTCTTGACTTCTTTCGTAAAATATCATCGCCAAGAATTCTTATTTCTCTTAATGCCACTTTATTTACACCTCTATTAAATAATATAATAATTCACAAT
>CAZVVZ010000092.1:0-5298 GCA_964631135.1 uncultured Eubacteriales bacterium | reverse complement strand
AAAAAAGCACTTGAATAGTATTACATTATATGGTAGAATAATTTACGTTGACTAGAAAAATTGTATGTTTTAGCATATAGCATTTTGAAAGAAGGTGAATTAGATGAAAGAAGGAATACATCCAAACTACGTAGAGGCTACTGTTAAGTGTGCTTGTGGAGAAACTTTTAAGACGAGTTCTATTAAGCCTGAACTACGTGTTGAAATTTGTTCTAAATGTCATCCGTTCTACACAGGTTCTCAGAAGAATACAGTTGTTGGTGGTAGAAGTGAAAGATTTAAGAAGAAATTTAATATTAAAGATGAAGACTAAGAGTAGTACTATTTTAGAATGAAAATCAGGTAAGAAAATATATATCTTTTATTTTGTTACTGATCAAGCTAATACATAAAAAAGGTGGACAGAGTCCATCTTTTTTATGTATTAGGAAATTCCTCTGAAAAAGCGAATAAAACAAGTAATAAAAAAGGAAATCCTATATATTATTTATACTGCTCTAATTTATAATCGGTTGCAATTGCTTACCATCTAAAGCTTCTTCTAAAGTAGCAATTACTTTTTCGCTATTAAAGCTTAGTGAATTTGGTTTTGCTATTGGAGCATCTTGACTAAATGGTACAAAATAGAAATTTTTTGCGGAAAGCAATGTCCCTATATTTTTTGCATTCATTCCAAGAGCATCGTTGGTTGATATTCCGAGAACTACCGGTTTACTGTTCCTAAGATGCGATTTTGTTGCCATAAGTACAGCATTGTCTGTAATTGCATATGTTAGCTTCGCCAATGTATTTCCGGTACAGGGCAATATTAGCATTATATCTATCAGATTATTAGGCCCGATTGGTTCGGCTTCGACTAATGTCAATATTGGTTTGTTGCCTGTTAGCTGGGTTATTTCATCTATAAATTCTTTAGAATTATTAAACCTTGTGTCATAATTTTGGGGTGCAGAAGTAAATATAGGCAATATTTCTGCTCCTTCTGATTTTATTCCTTTTATTATGTCGGGTATCTTTGAAAAATTACAAAAAGATCCGGTTATTCCAAGACCTATTTTTTTACCTTTTAGTGTCATTTTAAAACCCTTCTTTCTAAAAATGTTATATTTTAGTATATGAAACAATAAGGTTTTGTGTTAAAAAGTCGGCAAAACATATTTTAAAGTAGCCAACTTAGTAATATGTAATGGCACAAACGTCCGCTAAAAGTTGACACTATTTGGAGGAAGTAGTAAAATTATCATGGAATTTATATAAAGGAGAGAAGTTTTGTGTATAGTGAATTTGAAATAAGTAAAGAGGTTATAGAAGCTTCTGAAAAAGCTTTAGAAAAAGTAAAAAAACAATTTTCGCATATAGAGGAAATTGCAGAATATAATCAGATAAAAGTCATGTCCGCCTTTAAGAAAAACAGACTGGCTGAGTCACATTTTTTTGGCACATCGGGATATGGCTATAACGATATGGGAAGAGAAACTATTGAAAAAATTTATGCTGATATTTTTGGTGTTGAAGATGCTTTAGTACGTCTTCAGTTCGTGTCGGGTACTCATGCTATATCAAGTTGCTTTTTTGGAATTTTAAGACCGGGTGATGTATTGCTTGCTATTTCCGGCAAACCGTATGATACTTTAGACGATGCCATAAACGGAGATGGAAACGGTTCGTTAAAAGATTTCGGGATTAAATATGATGCTATAGAATTGAATGATAATTTTGACATTGATCTACCTAAAGTACTTGAATATCTATCTAAAAATGATGTGAAAATGGTTGAAATTCAACGTTCTAAAGGGTATGGTTGGAGAAAGACGTTCTCTGCAGAATATATAAATAATATTATAAGAGAAATTCATTTAAATTTTCCTAATGTAATATGCTTTGTAGATAACTGTTATGGCGAACTTGTGGATAAAGAAGAACCTTATGAAGCTGATTTAATTGCAGGTTCTTTAATAAAAAATTTAGGTGGCGGAATTACTCCAACGGGTGCATATGTTGCAGGTAAAACAAAGTATGTGGAATTAGTCGCTCAGAGACTGACTTCTCCCGGAATCGGTAAGGAATGTGGAGCGACACTTGGATACAATAAATCCGTTTTGCAAGGCCTATTTATGGCTCCACATGTTGTTTCTCAGGCAATAAAAACTGCGGTATTTTGTGCAGGGCTGCTGGAAGAATTTGGATTTACGGCTGAACCGTCATCTTGTGAGATACGACATGATATTATTCAATCTGCAAAATTATTAGATAAAGATAAGTTAATAAAATTCTGTCAGGGTTTACAGAGTGCTTCTCCGATTGATTCGTTTGTCACCCCTTACCCTTGGGCTATGCCGGGATATAGTGATGAGGTTATAATGGCGGCAGGTGCATTTAATCAGGGGTCATCTATAGAACTTAGTGCAGATGCACCTGTTAAGGAACCGTATATAGTATATATGCAAGGCGGATTGACTTTTGAAGCCGGAAAACTTGGGGTTATGAAAGCAGTAAGCAATATGCTAGAGTAAATTATGAAAGGAGTAGTGATTTGTGTGGCAAGAAAAATTTTAGTTGTTGATGATGAGAAACCAATTGTTGATCTAATTAGTTTTAATTTAAAAAAAGAAGGACATGAAATAATAGAAGCACATGATGGGGAAGAGGCATATAATTTAGCTTTAAGTGAAAAGCCTGATTTAATTTTGCTAGACGTTATGCTTCCTAAAATGGATGGATTTACTGTTTGCAGAAAGTTACGCGAAAAAATTTCTACTCCGATAATAATGATTACTGCAAAAGAAGAAGAGGTAGATAAAGTTTTGGGACTTGAACTTGGCGCGGACGATTATATGACTAAGCCGTTTGGAATAAGAGAACTAATAGCAAGAGTTAAGGCTAATTTAAGACGTACAGAAATTGAAAATCAAATGGAGTCTGTTGAATCTCAAAATGAGATGAAAATTGGAGATTTAGTAATAAATTTTACAAGATATGAAGTTTCTAAGAACGGTAAGATTATTGACCTTACATTAAGAGAATTTGAATTATTAAAGTTTTTAGCAAATTATTCGGGACAAGTTTTTTCAAGAGAAGCATTACTTGAAAAAGTTTGGGGATATGAATATTATGGTGACATGAGAACGGTTGATGTTACAGTTAGAAGGCTTAGAGAAAAAATTGAAAATAATGCGGCTGAACCAGAATATATTCTGACAAAACGTGGTGTGGGATATTATTTTAAAAAGTAGACTAACTGGCAATAAGGATAGGTAACCGGAGGTGGAATTTTGAAATTTTTTAGGAAACTTCAATGGCGTTTGATGGCAGTTATGTTTTTATTTATAATTTGCCTTATGATAATGGTGGGAACCATTTTAATTTCAAATATAGAGGATACATATTCTAACAGCTTTGTTGCTGATATGAAGCAGTTTGATGAGGATTTAACTAAATCGGATATTATTTCTGATGACATAATTATAGAGAGCGATGCTGAGTATGCAAACCAGCTTTTCAAAGTTTTTAAAACCTATTTTCAGATTGATGACACAACGAAAAAAGGATATTTATTATCTCCTATAGGTGAGATTATCTTGCCGGAAAATAAAAGTATGCTTTCTGAGCAGATTGAGATAACAGATAATATAATTTCGGCTATGAGTGGAAAAACAGGGAATAATAGTACGGTAGATAAGGACTATTTTGATTATGCTAAGCCTGTAATAATAAAAGGAGAAGTAAAGTATATTTGCTATCTTAGACAAGGTAAAGACACAATAAATGAGATTATTGCGGCACTTAAAAAGATAATTGTGTATGTAATTTTTATCGCACTTGCTGTTTCTATTTTAGTTAGCTTTATTCTTTCAAAGGCTATTACTATTCCGGTAGATAAACTTACCCGAAGCGCGGAAAAGATGGCTAATGGAGATTTTTCAAAGATAAAAGAACCGAAATCCGGCGATGAAATATCATTACTTGCAAGTAAATTTAACTATATGGGCAGCAGATTAAAGACTACATTAAATGAAATATCTCAGGAAAAAGGGAAGTTAGAAGCACTTTTACAGAATATGAGCGACGGAGTTATTGCATTTGATGAAAATGGGGATTTAATTCATGCTAATCCTTCAGGCCAGGAATTTCTAAGTATTTCCGGCGAAACATTAAAATTTAACGAAATTTTTTCAAACCTTGGATTGAATGTGTCTTTTGAAGATATTATGAAAGCGAATAAAGGTGTTTCTATTAGCCAAAAGTTTGAAGTGAATGATAAGTTTTTAAATTTACTTTTTGCAAGGGTTTTTGGAGATAATAATAGTATCACGGGAATTATTGTTGTTATTCAAGATGTTACCGAGCAAGAAAATTTAGAAAAAATGAGAAGAGAGTTTGTGGCTAATGTTTCTCATGAATTAAAAACACCAATTACTTCTATTCAAGGCTATTCTGAAACATTGATTTCAAACGATGATATTGATAAGGAAACTAGATATAAATTTTTGGAAGTTATTAACAAAGAAGCTGAGAGAATGTCAAGATTAGTTAGTGATTTGTTAAAACTTTCTAAGATGGATTTCCAAAATAATGCAATGAATTGCAGCTCATTTAATGCTGTTAAAATGGCTGCTAACTGCATAGACAAAATCTTTATTGAAGCGGATAAAAAGAAACAGGAATTAATTTTATTTAATGATGATGAAGAAATTTATGCTTATGCTAATGAAGTAGATATTGAGCAGGTCTTGCTTAATATTATATCTAATGCTATAAAGTATACTCCGGAAGGTGGGAAAATCGGAGTTAAGGTTGAACAGATAGGTGATAATGTAGAGATTTTAGTTAAGGATAATGGTATTGGAATTCCTAAGGAAGATTTGCCACGTATATTTGAAAGATTTTATAGGGTAGATAAAGCCAGAAGCAGAGAGATGGGTGGAACCGGATTGGGATTATCTATCGCTAAGACTATGGTTGAAGCAAATGGTGGGAAAATAAATATCGAGAGTGAATTTGGAGAGGGGACTGAAGTCAGAATTAGACTTAAAATTTCGTAAATGGAAGCACTAAATTACTTAACGGGAAAAGGCAGAATTACCGATAAAACATATATCTTATTTCATATACTCTGACTAGTAACATACTTATTTATAAAATGGGCAGAAGATGTATATGTACTTGAAAAATAATGATATAATGTCTTAGATAAATAGTAATTTTTAAGTGAGGTTGATAGTATGAAAGATGGAAAAATACCCAATCCAAATACAATAAATCCTATTGCAGGATACGATAAAGAAATATATATAAAGC
>CAZVVZ010000091.1:0-5307 GCA_964631135.1 uncultured Eubacteriales bacterium | reverse complement strand
TCTGACCAGTAGCAGGTAGTCTGACTAGTAACGAATTGGGTTACATAATTGCGAAAAAATATTGACTTTATTGGCTAAATGTAGGATAATTTATATGGTTGATGTCTGTAAATGTGAAGGGTGGAGTAACCTTGTTTGAAAATATAAAAAATTGGGTGGCTGATAAGAAAAAGAAATTTAATAAGCCGGAGTTATTAACTAAAGTGTTTTATGGCATGACAGTGCTTGTTATTTTAAATAGAATTATATCACTGATTATTGCTTTGTCAGGAAAATGTGTTGAGCTTAGTTCGAAGGAATTATATCGTTCTTTATTTTGGCATGCAGAAGAATATACTTTAGCATTTTTATTACCTCTTGCCGGATTTGCATATTTTTGTGCTTCCGAGTATGCAGCAGACACTAATAATAAAGTAAAGGGATACTTTATTACATACGGCTGTCTGGCTGCTATATGTTTTGTCATGCTTGCCCAATGGTCTAACGAACTTATTGTATTCTTATGCAGTTACTATAAAGACGGAGAAATATTAAGAATCGGGTTATATGAAGCGCCTGATATTTTTAAAGAGGCTTTAGGGTATGCAACTTTATATATACCTATTTGTGTGATTTCGCTTACTCCGACATCAGTTGCATCTTTATTTGATGAAGTTAATCCGACCAATCAGTTAAAATCACTGTCACTGATGCCTTCTAGCCCCGTAAAGAATGGGGTAGGGGAATGGACAGCTGAGGTTAAACTTTGCGATGATTTAAAGACTGGTAGCCCTGTAATGCTGACTGAAGCAAGACGTATGGAAACAGTTTTAATACAAGGAGCCACAGGTACAGGTAAAACTTCCACGTTATTATTACCTATGTGTGCGAGTGATTTAGAGAAAAAATATTTCTTTAAAGAAAAAGCGAAAGAAATGGCATATAAAGCCCTCACCAGCGGATGTGCATATATAAATGCCCCATATGATAATGATACGTTAAATAAGTGCTTTTCATTAAATTTTTTAAGGCCTATATATGGTAGGGAAAAAGAATTTATGGAAATTTTAGGACCTATGATTAAATGTGAGGATAAAGAGAATAAAGAGTTAATTTACAGAGACTTAGGAATTACTGTTTTAGAGCCCGATGGAAATTTTATCGAAGATTTTAGGCTGATAGCTGATAATTTGGGAATAATGGTTTATAAAATTGATCCGTTGGATCCTAATTCGTTTGGCATAAATCCGTTTATAAATAAAAGTCCTGCTAAAGTTGCGAGCATTATTTCCACTGTATTAAAGGGAATGTATGAAAGTGAAAATCCGGATTCAAGTAATATATTTTTTGGTCAAGTTACTCAACAGGCTTTGGAAAATCTTTCAATATTGCTAAAAATAATGTACCCGAAATTGCATGATAATCAGATACCTACACTTGAAGATATGTTGGAGTGCTTGTATAACTATAACGTAGTAGAGGATATGTGCGAAGAAATGAAAAAAGATCCTGTACTTAGTGTTAAACATGAAATCCTCATAAAATATTTTGAAAAGAATTTTTATAATCCGCCATTAGATATTAACGGTAGACCGATTCTGGGTTCTATCGGAAGTAATAGAAAAGAAACTGAAACGTTTTTATATGGTGCTACTACTCAGCTCGATAACTTAATAAGAAATAAGATGGTAAGACGTATTTTATGCAGTAGAGATAACAACATAGATTTAGACAAAGTCCTTGCAGAAGGTGCTTGTGTTTCTGTTTGCACAAGACGTGGAGAGCTTGGAGGACTGCTCTCTAAGCCTTTTGGTATGTTTTATATACTTACAATGCAAGATGCAGTACTCCGCAGACCCGGAGATGAAAATACCAGAATACCTCATTTTATGTACATAGACGAATTCCCAGATTTTGTAAATAAAGAAACAGAAACATGTTTTACATTATTTAGAAAATATCGCTGCGGAATGACTATTGCAATACAGAATTTATCTCAGCTTGAAAGAACAAAGTCTATGAAGTTCTATAAGCAGGTTGTTACGTCTAACAGTAAGACTGTTGCAGTATTTGGAGATACAAACAAAGAAGATAGCGAATATTGGAGTAAAACCTTTGGAAGACATGAATACTGGGATATCGGAAGTGGCTGGGATAGAAAACCTTTGTTTAATGTGAAGAAGGAGACAGAAAATCCTGAAGGCATAAGCATGAAAGTTGGCTTTACTGAAAATATAAAACCTTTTTATTTAGCTGAAATGCCATTTAAGACTATTTATTATAAAACCAGAGATGCTAAAGGCAGCGTTATTTTTGGCAAGGGCGCAACAGAGTTCGTTGACAAGAGGTTTATGAAGAAATTCGAAACAAAAGAATATGATTTTGAGACTTTTGTAAATTATAATCCTGACGATACGACACTTCGTGAGGCCCCTGTGATTAAAAATGTTATAGATCAAGATATAGAATCAAATGAAGTTTTAGAAGGAAAAGCGGCGGAGGATCTCCAAAAACAGATTGAAGCTGAAAGAGCACAGTTAGCTAAACTTGCACAAACTGATTTTGATTTGGCAAATTCAATTATAAATGAGCCTGAGATAGTTGATGATGTTCAGATAGAAATAGACAAAAAAATATAGTTGGTGGTGAAAAAATGACGGAATTTATTAACAAAATAAAGAAAATATCTAAAAATGAGGACTTGATGTGCAAGATTTTTTATGGAATGACAATATTGATAATATTAAATAGATTTTTGTCATTTTTAGTGATGATATTCTTTGCTGATTATGGAACTATAAGTAATGCTACTGAGAGGGTTAATATTTTAGCATCGACATTTTCTTTATTGACAACATTTTCGATACCACAGCTTGATATGTGGAATTCTCTTGAATATACATTGGCGATACTGATGCCACTTGCGGGGTATGCATTCTTTTGCTCATCAAGTTATGCTAAAAATAGGACTAAAAAGATAAAAATGTTTTCTGTTACAATGATGATGGTAACTGTAATAGGCTGTTTTATGCTGGCTGAATGGTCCAACTCTCTTATATGCTATATAATTTCACTGGCAGGAGCTGATAGAGTGAAACAAGCTTGGGAGATGATACCGGACAAAATGATTTCTGCAATTAGAGCAGGAACGATTTACTTGCCAATACTCGCTTTAGGTACTACTTTTGATATGATTTTCACTGCTGTGAATGGCCCTGATTCAGCAGATCAGTTAATAAACTTAAAAATAATAGATTTTACTCCGAATGCGATGCCTACAGGCAAGTACACATGTGAAGTGGTAGTATGTCGTGATACCTCAACAGGTGCTTGGGTCACAATCCCGGAGAACAGACGTATGGAAGCCACTTTAATTCAGGGAGCAACAGGTACAGGTAAAACGTCGACTTTATTGCTTCCTATGTGTGCCAGCGATTTAGAGAAAAAATTCTTCTTTAGAGAGGAATTAAAAAGATTGGCAGTAGAAGCTTTAGAAAAGGGATATGCATATATAGATGCTCCATTTTCCAGTGAAGAACTTAATAAAAATTTTTCTATGGAATATATAAAGCCTAGAGAAAATAAAGAAAAAGAATTTGCAGATATTTTTAAAAACATGATAAAATATTCTGATTTTGAGGACGGGAATGTTATTTATAAAGACTTAGGAATAACAGTAGTTGAACCTGATGGAAAGTTTTGCAGTGATTTCCAAGGTGTCGCTAAAAATTACGGTGTAGAAGTTAAAGTTGTAGATCCGCAAGATCCTAATACTTATGGCATTAACCCATTTCAGATTGATAATCCTGATGAAGTTGCGAGTATAGTTGCAACGGTTTTACAGGGGATGTACGAAAGTGAAAATTCCGGTGGAAACAATATTTTCTTTGGACAAGTTACTCAACAAGCATTAGAAAACATTGCTATTTTGTTGAAAGTTATGTATCCTAGAATGCATGACGGACAAATGCCGACGTTAGAAGATATGTTGAAAATGTTGTACGATTACAATATTGTAGAGAATATGTGCGAGGAAATGAAGAAAATTCCCGAGCTTGCAGAAGAGTATAGGATTTTAATAAAATATTTTGAAAAGAATTTCTATAATCCGCCGTATGACTTAAATGGAAGGCCAATTCCGGGTACATACGGAAGCGGAAGGAAAGAGACGGAAAAATTTTTATATGGTGCGGCAACTCAATTAGATAATTTAATGCGACATGAAAAGGTAAAACAGATTTTATGCTCAAGAGATAGAAATATTGATTTTGATAAAGTTCTGGCAGAAGGCCAGTGTGTTTCGGTTTGCACAAGGCGAGGAGAATTAGGTGCATTACTTTCTAAGCCGCTTGGAATGTTTTTTATATTGTCTTTGCAGGATGCGGTTTTGAGAAGACCGGGAAACGAAAAGACAAGGTTACCACATTTCTTATATATAGACGAATTCCCGGATTTTGTAAATAAAGAAACAGAAACATGTTTTACATTATTTAGGAAGTATCGTTGTGCTATGATTGTCGCAATACAGAATTTATCTCAGCTTGCAAGAACAGAATCTATGAAATATTATAAGCAGGTGGTAGTATCTAATTCAAGAACTCATTTAGTTTTTGGAAATACTAATGCCGAGGATAGTGATTATTGGTCAGCAGTATTCGGCAGACGTGAGGTTATGAACTTAAGCTATAATTTGAGCACAACCCCTCTTAGTCAGGTAAAAGCAGGCTCTGATGGAATAAATTCTGAAAAATTGGGCGCAAGTATCGATTATACTGATAATATAAAGCCTCATGTGCTTAATGAGTTGGGATTTAAGACATTATATTATAATACTCGTAATGCAAAAGGTAATAGATCTAGAGGAAAAGGGAAAACAGATTTCTTAAATGCTCGTCATAAGAAGTTACATAAACCGGTGGATTATGATTTTTCAAAATATCTTTCATATAGGCGCACATCACTTAACGAAGGATATTGGAGCGACAGTATTTCAGAGCAGGATGATAGAGAAAATAGGATTTTAAATGGAGAAATAAATTAGGCATTACAAAAGAAAATACAAATAAACCTAGAATAATAATTGAATATACAAACGAACTCTCCTTTTATGTACGACTTATTTTATGTTAATTAAAAATTGCTCGGATGTAAACATAATGTGTACTACAAGTGCCAAGATTAGGGCTAAAAATGGCATTGCACTAATCAACATAATAAAATAGCCGATAATTATTTAGAAATGCTTTTGGGCAAAAAATAGTAGCATCATAATAGGGAGGGATTGGTATGAATAATATTAAAATCTGGGTAAATGCAATTCTAGTAGTG
>CAZVVZ010000090.1:0-5349 GCA_964631135.1 uncultured Eubacteriales bacterium | reverse complement strand
TTAACAACATCATATAGGTATTGCCCTTTTTCATACCAAAAAGTATTTATAAAACTTCTTTGTATTTTCCTTGCAAGTGAAGAATAAATGTCTTCTTTTTTTAATTTTTTAGAAAATTCTTCCATAATTTTAACTGCATTATACCATAGTGCATTGATTTCAACAGCTTTTCCAAACCTAGGTGTTACAACATAATCCCCGACTTTAGCATCCATCCAGGTAAGTTGAGTATGTTCATTTCCTTGATAAATTAAATTATCCGATGTACTATATACAATCTCGGTATCCTTTTGCTCAATTTCCTCTTTAGTTTCTCTATATCTGTTAAAAATTTCTTCAAGCTTCGGATAAACTTCTTTTAAAAATTTATCATCTTGTGTTGCCTTGTAATAATTATATACCGCTTCAAAAAACCATAGTGATGCATCTACCGTATTATATCCAGGTTTCTCCCCAAAGTCCGGAAATACATTAGGCAGCAATCCATCTTTTATATACTTCATAAACGTTTTTAATATGCTTTTAGCATCATCATATCTCTTAGTTGAAACGGTAAGACCGGTAAGTGCAATTAAAGTGTCTCTGCCCCAATCTGTGAACCATGGATACCCTGCAATAATAGTCTTTCCGCTAGTTGAATTTCTTTCAACTATGAAAGCATCTGAAGCTTTAACCAGTGAATTTACGAATTCATCCGAATAGCCTGCTTTCTTAATTAACTTCTTGCCTCTTGCCGAAGCCTCTTTGTATGTTTTATTTATATCTATATTTATGTCCTCTTCAATCGTAAAAACAATATCTACACGTTTTTCTTCATTAGCTTCTAACTTAACTTCAAAAAATCCGGGCATAAACTGATTTTCCCTATCCATCAGTCCGCGCTCATTCTCTTTTCTGTACGACATGTTAAAGAAAACATCTTTTTTAGGATAAAATTCAGCATCAGGCGAAAGCATTTTTAGTTTTACCGGATTATTTTTATCAAACCTAACTTCAGTACAGTTTTCGTGTAAAAAAACTTCAAAAGATGAAAAATCTGTTCTTTCTCCGTGATAATCCCTAAAATTAACCAACGGATATAAAATCAGTTTGCTATCATCAGCATAATTTTTTATGTGATATCTTACTATTGTAGTATTTTGACCATAAACCATCCAAATTTCTTTTGTAAATTCCAATGAATTAGTTCTGTAAATCCAAGTAGGCAAAATATCATTATTAAAATATGTAATATGCTTAAAACCATTTGAAGCATAATTACCGCCACATTCAAAACTTGCTAAATATGAAGTGTCATTTTTACTTTCCACTACTTCGTGTATATTAGAAACTATTAAATGTCTTGATGACGGAGGATTTAAAGCCGCAACTAATAAGCCGTGATATCTTCTTGTATTGCTATTTATTAAAGAACTCCCGGCGAATCCTCCAATACCGTTAGTAAGTAACCACTCTCTTTTCACTCCATCTTCAAAATTAAGAAATTCTTCATTTGTAAATGTCATTTTTTTGCCTCCAATTTCTATATTGCCAAGAAGTTTACTCTTAAAAATCAACGTTCCCACTACTTATTATATATCGAAAATTAATCTTTAATTCTAAATAGGAACTTTAGAAATTTTCCAAATACACCAGGCATTTTCACAACAACAACTCTCACAAAACTCCCTCCTTTTTTTCTTTGACACAATACTTAATATGTGCTGACGTTCGGACTATAATCCGGCCATTAACAAATATGTTCCCAAAACTATAAGCACTATTGCAATAACTATCATAAACCAGCCCCATGTAAGTAAAGTTGAAAGTAGCATTCCGATTCCAATAAATAAAAGTGCAAAACCTATAAAGCTTCCTCCGTTTCTACTGCAGAACATATGTAACACCTCTTTTATTGTTTTTAATTTTTAATTATGTTAAAATTCGTCTTGTATATAGTATTCAAAAATATTAAATTGTGTGATAACTTTATGTCGACTGACATTCCAACAATAATGGATAAAATAATTGTAGGAGGTTTTATGTATGGTAAAAGAGATTGTTAAAGCTTTAGAAAACGAATATAAAGATGCGAAGTGCAGTTTAGACTATGACACTCCGCTCGAACTGCTGATTGCAGTAATTTTATCTGCTCAATCTACAGATGCTATGATAAATAAAATTACTCCAAGACTTTTTTCTGAATTAAAAACCGCAAAAGATTATGCGGAATGTGATATTGAGCAGTTGGAAAAACTAATAAAATCCAGCGGCTTCTATCATAACAAAGCAAAAAATATTAAAAATGCCTGCAAAATTATTATAGAGAAATATAACGGAGAAGTACCTCGTACTATGGAGGAGCTTGTATCCCTTCCCGGTGTTGGGAGAAAAACCGCAAATGTAGTACTTCTTAATGCTTTTAATATATGTGAAGGGATTGCTGTGGATACACATGCCAAAAGGATTGCAAATAGGTTGGGTCTAAGCGATAGTTCCGATCCGTTAAAAGTAGAACAAGATTTATTGAAAAAAATTCCAAAAGATGACTGGTATAAAATGAATCACTTATTGGTTTTTCACGGTCGTGCCGTATGCACGTCTCAGAAGCCTAAATGTGATATTTGTTGTGTGAAAAAATGGTGTAAATGTATGTGATTTCACTCGCTTTTTCAAAGGAATTTCCTATTACATGAAAAAGGCAAACCACTTTTGATTTGCCTTTCGAGTTGTCATTAAAGTTGAATAATGATTATCTATGAAAAATAAATGTTACTGTTCAGAGTTATATGAAATAAGATATATGTTTTATCGGAACTCAGGATTTGCGACGAAAGACTTTAAAAAATACGGGAAGTCTTTCGGCAATATTCGTTCCTTTTAAAATATATGTACTATTTTTATATAGTGACTTAAGAGCAAACAATATTTTTTCAAATTATTGAATTCTTATTAACCTTTATGCTATACTTTCTGTGATTGGAGGTTGTGCAATGAACATTGATGAAACACTTAACAAATACAATATCAGTTTGGCAACTTTACAAAATTGGAAAAAACTAGGCCATATAAGCGATTTCTCAAATATTACAGAAAATGAAATAAATAGTGTAATAAAAAGCAAAGCAAGGACCAGAAGGAATAAAAAAAATTCAAATGAAAATATTGTTCCAACTTCTTACATAGATGATAAAAGAATTGTTAGCTTAATTAATTCTATTATTAGCTTAAAAAATAAATATTCTATTGAAAATTATCAAATTTTGCATGAAGTTATTTTAAGAATACTGCAAAATAATAATAAAATTATTCCTTCAGAAATAGAAAACATATTAGGTAATGCTTCAAATAATAAATTATTCAAAGAAGAATTTACTTCAATCCATATTGAATATGATTACAATAATGATTTCTTAGGATGTCTCTATATGTCATTATTGTCTGTTGGTAATAAAGATGTTAATGGCATTTTTTATACTCCTTATAAGGTTGTTAACGAAATTATTCAAGCGATTAAATTTCAACAAGGCAAAAAAGTGGTTGACCCAGGATGCGGAAGTGGTAATTTTTTAATTCAAGCTTTTAAAAAGATGCTTGAAGAACAATTTCCACTTTCAGAAATCGTTAATAACTTATATGGATATGACATTGACGATGTTGCTGTTTTACTTGCTAAAATTAATATATATATTTTACATCCCGAAATTTGTTATGATGATATTCATATTTATCGAAAAGATTTTCTAAACGAAAACATCGATATAAATTTTGATTATGTTATTGGTAATCCGCCTTGGGGGAAAAAATATACCTCGGCTGAAAGAAAAATGTTTAAACAAAAATATGGTTTAGGATTTTCAAAACTTGATTCGTTCTCGCAGTTTATAATAAAATCATTCGGTATTATGAACCCGAACGGAGTTCTAGCTTTTGTCTTACCTAGTAGTATTTTAAATATTGCAGTTCATGAAAATATTAGAAGATTTCTTTTAACTAATAAAATTATTTATATCAAAAATATAGGGAGAAAATTTGAAGAAATTGTTACTGATGTTGTTATTATAAAAGTCGAAAAAGTTCACTGCGATAATAATATTTGTGAATATGATAATGCTTTGGTTAAACAAGAGCTTTTTTTAAAAAATCCGTATTGTAATTTCCTTATCGCTGATGTTACTTCTTCAAATATAATAGAAAAAATCAAAGCATACCCGTCTTATCATTTAAAAGATAATGTCGAATACGCACTTGGAATAGTAACTGGCGATAATAAAAAATATTTATTTGATTCTAAGAAGGAAAATACAGAACCAATAATTAGCGGAAAAGAAATTGAGCGCTATCATATTGATTACTCAAAAGTTACGAAATATATTATGTTTGATAAAACCAATTTACAGCAAGTTGCAAAAGAAAAATTATATAGATGGAAAAACAAAATAATATATAAATTTATTGGAAAGAAGCTATGTTTTGCTGTCGAAAATCAAAGCACTTTAACTTTAAATAGTGCGAACATTATCTGTTTAAGTGACTATTATGATTTAAACTATATCTCTGCAATTTTAAATTCCAGAATAACTCAACTATATTTTGAAGATGTATATCACACACATAAAGTATTAAAAAATCATATTCAATCATTTTACATTCCAGCATTTAGCAATGATACAGTTAAAAAAATCTCCTCAATTGTTGAAAATATTTCTCCACAGCTTGCTTATGAGAGCAATGTTGAAAATATTATATACAGTGAATTAGGATTAACTCAGGACGAAATCAATTATTTAAAAAATCGCTTTAATTAGCAACTTTTTTAAACAAATCGTATAATTCTTCATATGTTATCCACTTTATCAAATACTTTTTTAAATGATTTTCTAGTGTTGCATTATTTATATGGAATTGGCCCTCGCCTATATTCCCTCTATGTTGATGATTAGAATAAAAAATAAGTGGATCACTTGCTATTTGAGAAGATTCAATTTTGCATATCATTATCTTATCTTCAAAAAAACAGCCATAGTATAAGTAATTAAATTCTCTAATTTTTATTTGCTGTATATTACAATCAAACAACAAAATTTTGGCATTTTCAAATGTTAGCATTCTGTTGCCTATGTTTGAATCAACAATGGATTTTAACAGATTATTAGCGTTAATATTAGACTCACATTTTTTTAATACTGTTGAAAACTTAACCTCTATTTTTTCTCCGTTTGCAGTTTTTAAGTCATATGCTAAATTATCAGGGGCTCTTAAATCAAACAATATTTGGATCATTAACTCAGCTACTTTCCCAAATCTCCTTGTATTAAGTGCAAATATTCCATCTCTAAATTCTTTAATATTTATATTCATTTTTTCCCT
>CAZVVZ010000089.1:4104-5401 GCA_964631135.1 uncultured Eubacteriales bacterium | reverse complement strand
AGATTCATATTTGTTGAGCATTCATTTCACCTCCTCTTGGACTTTTTGACCCTATTATTTAATAGAGTAAGGAAAACTGGACTTATGTGGAAATTTTAATTAACAAAAAATTTCCATTACATATATTATCACAGGTTTACAAAAAATGCAAGCTTTTCCTTACTCTTATAGTCATACTTGTTACTATTCAGACTACTACATGAAACGGTATATACTTTTTCATAGGCAGTACGACTGCCAACTCGTCTTCATTTTTAATATATACCAATATTTGTAAAAAATCAAGACGAATTTTTCGACAAAAATTACTTAATTATTTTAATTTTTGTACCGTCACCATTAGCAACATTAACAGCATTTCCCTCGTCTGTATCAATATGCATAGCCAATGAAAAGTTTTCACTGACTCTAACAACTACATCTCCGAAAATAAGCTTCCTATCATTGCTATCTACTTCTACACTAACAATATCCTTATCCTTAACTCCAAACTCAGCAGCATCTTCCGGTTTCATATGGATATGTCTTTTAGCAATAATCAGCCCTTTATCTAAAGTAACAGAACCGCTTTCCGTTCTAAGTTCAACTCCGGGAGTGCCTTCAATATCCCCGGACTCACGAATTGCACCCATAATACCTAAAGAAAAGCAATCTGACTTAGCAAACTCAATCTGACATTGAGAACGTACAGGGCCCAAAACCGCAACATTTTCAAAATTTTTCTTAGGGCCAACTACGGTAACTCTTTCTTCTGCAGCAAACTGCCCCGGCTGAGACAATTCTTTTTTACACGTTAAAGTATGTCCTTTTCCAAATAAAGCCTCAACCGCCTCTTGAGTTAAATGCACATGACGTGCAGAAACTTCTAATTTAATATCTTTCATATATTTTCATCCCTTTCAAAAAAAATACAAATCGAATATTATCTACTCGATTTGTATTTTATCATAGAGAAATGACTTTTTCAATTAGTTTTGAGCATTATCATAAATGTCGTCAAGCAAGCTTTCTTTTAATGAATAGGTAAATGCTTTACCACTCCATGAATATTTTTTATTAGCTCTATAGTCGGTAACCACATCTACTTGATTATTACCTTTGATTGTTGTCGCTTCCGTCGATTTTACTTTTATATCGAAACTAACTGTTATTTCATCATCTTTTAAATTTGATATGCTTATCGGTGCAGGTAAATAGTATAACCATCTCCAAGTTATGAAATCCAGATACTGGCCGTTATAATATTTATCTTTTTTGATAGCTTCTGCCATAAATGAAGTGTATGCATTATTTTTAG
>CAZVVZ010000089.1:0-4004 GCA_964631135.1 uncultured Eubacteriales bacterium | reverse complement strand
CCATAGAAAATCCTACTGCTGTCTATCGAATTACCATGTTTATCAACAAATTTCGGAGTTATTTCTATATATGCAGTATCATAAGGAACTGAAATTGTGTCAAGTTCAAACTCAACAGCATAACCCATCTTTATAGGCTGAGTATAACTTCTACCCTTTTCATCATATGCCGTATCCAGTATAGTCGTATCAGTTTGAGGAACCGTAAAATATTTTCCCGTTAAACTTCCTGTCGAAGTTGTAAAATAGTTTTTCCATTTCAAATCTCTTACGGAAACTATCCTAAATGAATCTGTAGGATTTTCCTCAATGTCAGTAATCGGTTTATCTCCTGTAATCGTAGAAAGACATGCAATTAAATCTACATTCCTACTTCCCATCGAGAATGTATAAGTAAGACTAGTAGATACCGGATTAACAGGATCTGTACTGTCGTACCAACCGTCAAATGAATAACTAACAATCTTATTGCCAACTACTGTTTTTTCATTTACAGTTACACTAACCGTACAAGAAGTACCCGCAGCTATATCTTTACGTATAGTTCCGTCTACTCCTTTTATTATAGCTTTTCCACCTTCAGCAGGATCAACCGAAACAGTTAAATCATATAGTTGCTCTTCTACCACTTCATTTTTCCCCGGTTTCTTAAACCATGCTATTAGCTCACGATCTTCGCCCGGCATAATAAATGTATATTTCTCTTCATCAGATAATCTTACTTTCTTTCCGTCTTTAATAATATACCAATACATGAATTCATAGTTACTGTTAGGTATTGCTTTGACTGTAACTTCAGTATTTTTAGTTATCTGAATTTCAATAGCATTATATTCCTCAATGTTTACTCTACCGGCATATTCCGGATTTGCAGTAACACTCAATGTATATTTTTTATCAGCATCAGATGCCTTCTTAAATACCGCAATTGCGACAATATCATAATCCGGCATTATAAAGTAACCTGTTCCGGTAACCAAATCATATTCTACTTTCGGGTATACGTCTTCTCCCGCTGAGTTTTCAAATCTCCAGTAATCAAACTCCCAGCCCTGGTTGACACTAACTGCTATTGTAACCTTTCCTCCCGGTAGAATATTTTCTAAGTCAGTATCGTCCGGAACTTTTCCGCCTTCAGGAGGTTCTGCTTTAAATGTAATTTTATGTCCTCCATCACCTTTTGGTGGAATTGGTGCAAACATTGCCATTATTTCTAAATCCTTATTCGGCATTACTATAACATCATCAGCTATAAACGGTGTTTCAGTCGTAGAATAATTCCAATTTACGAAATAATATCCCTCTTCAGCTTTATAATACATTGTGTATTTTTCGCCTATTACAACATCAGTATATTTCTGATCTACAACAGTTGGCACATTATTGATTACTGTCCATGCTGTTCCCCATTCCGGATTGTTTGTAGTAACACTAAGTTCAGGTTTTTCCTTTATTTCATCATTTTTAAATACCGCTGTTACAGTTAAATCTGATGCAGGCATTGTTATTTCTATTGTATTACCTGATTCTTTATACGGTTTAATAAACGGTTTATACTCCCAGAATCCGAACTGATAATTTCCTTCAGTTACGGAATATTCTATCTTAAATTTATCTCCGGCATAAACATTTGCAATCTTATACATATACTTACCTAAGTTATCAGGTCCGATATCTTCTATATTATAGTCATATGGTCCATTTTTTTCTAAGATTTCACTAATCCATGCATCACCGCCATAATAAGATGTTACATATAACGTATATGGACCTTTTTTCTTAAATACAGCAATAATAGTTGCATCATCTTCTATTGTATAAATATAATTAGGATCTGTACTTAATATGTCACCGTCTCCGCTTGCCCAGTACTCGAATATCCAGTCCGTAGCAGGTGTCGCGTTAATAGGCTTATTATCTCCCGGTTTTCCTGTAATAGTTCCTCCGCTTGGAATATCGACTCCATCAGAAGTAACTGTTCCTTCACCTTGAATAATAATTGTTATTACCTTTGGCGGTGCATTATCTGTAAACACTGCAATCGCTGTAACATTTAAGTCAGGCATTATGAAATACTCTGTACCCGTAATCGGATTTTTCTTAATTTCAATATCTTCTATAAATCTGCCGTTATCGTCCTTAAATACCCACTTTTCCAATTCATATCCGTTATTCGGAGTAGCCGTTAATTCTACCTTTGTTCCTTCTTCAACATTAGATAAATCTGTTGGAACTTTTCCTCCTTCGGCAGGTTCAGCCTTAAACTTTACTTTATATCCTTCTCCGTCAGGACTTGGTGAGAACATAGCCATAACTTCTAAATTAGATGTCGGCATTTCTACATATAATTTACCGTTTGACCAAATAAGCGGATTTTCTGTTGTGGAATATCTCCAACCGGTAAAGTATCCTTTATCTACTTTATAATATAGTTCATATCTCTTTCCGGGAACTACCCCATCATCCGCATCATACTTTTTGCTCATCTCTGTATTAGCAGAATCGCTAATCTTAGCCCATGCACTTCCCAATTCTATATTGTTTGAAGTAACTTTAAGCCAAGGATTATCTCTCTTTGCATCATCTTTAAATATAGCTGTTACAGTTAAATCTGATGAAGGCATTGTAATGATTACTTTCCCTGATACTATTCTGTCTCCGTCATATTTTAGTTCTACTTCTTCAGTTTGTAAATTTTTAACTCTATATTCCCAGTTGCTGAATGTATATTCATCATAAGTTTCAAACTCGATTTCAAATTTTTCTCCGGCTCTTGCTTTTTCTACTTTATACATTATCTGTCCTTCAGGCAATCCTTCTGTAATTTGTATTACCGATGACTTTGGATGGTTTTCATTACCGTCTGTCCATGCTGTACCGCCCGTCATAGCAGTTACATATAATGTATACTCTCCGCCTTCTTTGTTAAATTGTGCTATTACATCTACGTCATAATCCGGCATTATAAAATATTCTATCGTTATCTCGTCGCCGTTTTCATCTTTGTACGTTTCAGTTTTTATCTCAATATTTAAAGTCTTTCCATTTTCGTCTTTAAATACCCAACCGTCAAATTCATACCCTGAATTTACTGTTACAGAAAGTTCTACTCGTGTACCGGCCTCCACATTTTCTAAGTTCTCCGGTACTTTTCCTCCTTCTTTAGGAACTGCACTGAACGTTACATCATTTCCGATATTCTCAGGCTTTGGTGAGAATATTCCCATGATTTCTAAATATTTTACATTAGGCATTCTAATTGTCGCATATCCGGCTTTGAACTCGCCATCTCCGCCTGCGGTCTTTGTAATTCCGCTTATAAACGGAGAAACAGTTGTAGTGTATTCCCAACCGGTAAAATAATAACCGTAATTTGCTTCAAAGTAAATGGTGTACTCCTTATAAGCTTCTGCATCATAAGTCTTATCCATTGAAGTTTTTTCTTTGTTGATAACTGTCCATGCTCTACCCCATGCTATATTGCTGGATGTAACTTTAATCTTTGGATTTTCGCCGCTATCCGGTTCTTTATCGTTTTTAAATACTGCAGTTACAGTTAAATCTGAATCCGGCATAGTTACTTTTATTGTATTATTATTTACATTTTCTGTGTCTTCTAGAATAGGTTTATACTTCCAATGTTTAAACTCATATCCTTTTTCGGTAATCTTATATTCGATTTCAAATTTTTCTCCTGCCTTTACTTTTTCTATTTTATACATTATCTGTCCTTCAGGTAATCCTTCTGTAACTTCAATTACCGATGACTTCGGATGATTTTCGTTGCCATCTGTCCATGCTGTACCGCCCGTCATAGCAGTTACATATAATGTATATTCGCCCTCATCACCTGTTTTTTTGAAGTTGGCAACTGCTACTACGTCGAATTCCGGCATTTCAAAATACTCAACATTTTCTCCGCTTGCATTAGTCTTAGTCTTTATCTGGATATATACTTCCGTGCCGTCCGATTTTTCAAAACTCCATCCTGTAAATTCATATCC
>CAZVVZ010000088.1:0-5411 GCA_964631135.1 uncultured Eubacteriales bacterium | reverse complement strand
TCTTACGTTAATAGATGATCCATCTTTTCCGCCGACAATATTTATTCCGTCATCCAAAGAAATTATGTCAATTTCTCCGCCTGATATCATAATAGATGAGCTTTCAATTCCCTCATAAGACTTAGATATATTGATTCTCCCATCTTCAACAGATATTGCCGTGTCTGCATGAATTCCGTCATTTCCGGAAGAAATTTCAAAATCACCATTCTTAATAATAATACTATTATTGCTATGTATAGAATCGTCTAAAGAATTGATATTAAACTCTCCGGAAGTAATTAGTATGCTTCCTTTAGCCTTTAGCCCTTTTAAACTGTCAATGTCTTCAGTGTCTTTACTGTCTTGTTTTTCAAAATTGTAATTGCTGGAGGAGCTTTCAGCATCGCTTCCACCTCCTGCAGTAATACTAAACTTTCCGCCATCTATAATAAGTGACGTTTCTGCTTGAATTCCGTCTGCATCTGCAACTACGTTTATATTTCCGCCTCTAACTGCCACATATCCTAAAACAGAGTCTGTATCATTTGTAGCCTTAATGCCATCTCCTCCGGAAGTAATGTTTATATTTCCGTTCAAAATCTGTATCATATTCTTGCCTATTATACCATCATTTACAGAATTTATATTTATAGTTCCGCCTACGATATTTAAAATATCTTTTGATTGAATAGCATTATTATAATCTGCATCAATAGTAAGCTCTCCAAGACCGTTTATAGTTAAATTGTTTTTACTATAGATAGCAGCTGTTGCTTCTGTATCAGAATTATAATTAGATGTATCGCTTATTGTGTTGCTGCTTCCCCCGGCTAAAGATATAATAACCTTATTAGCTCTATTTACATATATAGGTGAACCCGTCAAACATTTTATATTTGCATTATTTAATATAATATTTACATTTTCATCTTCTCCAACATCTACCAAGATACTGCCATCACTTAATGCGCCACTAATAACATATGACCCGCTAGAATTTATTTTTATTGTACTTCCGCTTACTATAACCCCACTTCCGTCTACACTTGCAGTGTCTCCTTGCAAGTTAATCTTAGTACTATTTTCACTTATTCCAACATAATAATCATTGTCATCAAATTTAATAATATTCGCAGAAATGTTACTGTCTATCTCTATCAGTTCAGATAAATTCTTTACCTTTGTTGAGTTATTTGAGCACCCTGTAAAACAAACAGCTAAATTTATAATAAAGAATAATATTATAAATCTGTTTTTCATCTTTTCTCCCCCCTATAACTCATCCTTTAGCTCTTGTTCCCTAAAACATATAATTGGTAAATTACCATTTCTGCACCTAATTTCATCAATTAAATCTTTCTCTTTATTTTCGTCTGCTAGTACTACATCATAGCTAAGCTCATACAAACTTCCTAAATTAGAAGTCTTTACTTTTTGCAAAACAGCATTTTTTACATATTTACTAAAAATATCATCAAAAACATTAGTATAATTCAAATTTTCAGGAATTGTTACTTTTAAAAACTTGACTTGTGATTTAGATTCTCCAAATTTCGTCTTAGATAGAATAAATAAAACCAAACAAACTATGATAGTAATGACAATTGCATAAGTCACATATCCCGTTCCGACAGCCAAGCCTATCGCCATAGCGAAAAAAATACTGCAAATTTCCTTAGCTGTTCCCGGAGTAGACCGAAAACGTATTAAACTAAATGCTCCTGCCACGGCAACCCCGGTTCCCAGATTTCCGTTAACCATTATAATAACGATTTCCACCAACACAGGCAATAAGACTAAAGAAATAGCAAAGCTTTTAGAATACTTTCCGCTTAACATGTAAGTTACAGAAATGAGTAAGCCCAAAAAGATTGCAACAAATATACATATCAATACATTGATAACCGGCAAATTGCTTGCTGTGGTGCTAAACAAACTATTAAACATATTTTACCCTCCTGTTAATTAACCGTCGCTAAATTGTTCATATATACCTTCCCATATTTAGAAAATGACGTAGGAAAAATTTTCATATCGGATAAAGTTCGTGCAAGCCATAATGGCATTGAATCTGATGCTTTTATCTCCATTAAATAATAATCCTCTTCTAAAAGCAGTTCACCATAATCCCCTTTTTTCAAATCCAAATCATACTCACGGCTTCGAATATTGCTGTCAAACGTAATTCTAAGATCACTATCGTACTTACCGGAATATGCAATCCTATCGTAAGCTAGAAAAAGCTTAGGCTCAGGTTTATAATACTTAATAAAATAATCTATTTCATTTAGAATCTGATTATAGCTCTCCGGCTTTTTTCCATTATTCATATATTCTTCAGCTTCTGCTTCCTTCATATCTATTCTTCTTTTATAAACAATTCCGTTGCACTTTTTCTTTATTTCTAAGAAAACTGTATCATTTTCATTCGGAATTCCATAACTCCTTAAACGTAATTTTTCTTTATATAGAGGTTTACCGATAGAAGTCCTTATAAGGTCAAAGTTGTCTGTATCATAATAAATATTGCATATATTAACCGGTCCATATTCATCAGGTTTAATGTACGGTAATATTCTGTTTAAAAATTCCAAATATGCACTTTTTGAAATCATATACTTCTTTTCTACCCTTTGAAAAATATAACTTGTCTTTATTTTTTTCATATATACTTCCTCCTCTTGTATAAAATTATCTCAACTTTCCTTTATTATATAAGTCTATTTTGTTAATGAATTGATAGTAATTCGAAAAGTATGTGAAAATAAAAGAGGAATTTCCTATTATATAAAATAAGATATATGTTTTATTAAAGCTCAGAATTTGCATCAGAAATCTTTCTGCAACTCAGTTCCTTTTAAAACATATATCTTATTTATCTGTTATTTTTCGTTAAATCGGTATTACTTAGAGCAAGCCTTCATGTCCTCTTCTCTAATAACATGTATCTTCATCAAATCTGTATTTATCTCACCAATAGCAGCACTACAAGTTAAAATAATCGTATCACCCACAGTAGCCATTTTTTCTTTTATTGCCAATTCTATTCCGGCTCTTAATAATTCATCGGTAGAGTGCTTTTCTTCAGAAAAAATCGGTTTTACATTCCATGCTAAATTAAGCTGTCTACAAGCTTTTTCATCTAAAACAGCCGCTAAAATAGGGCAATCAGGTCTATAATTTGATATTAACTTTGCTGTCCTTCCGCTACGACTAAGTGCAACTATAGCTTTTGCATTTAAACAATATGCAGCATCACAAGCAGCCTTACTTATAGCATTTAGCTGATCATTTCCCAAGAACAACTTACTTTTTTCAAACCTAGACTTATGATTTATAACATTATCCGTATTTGTAGCGATCTCGTTCATAGTCCTAACACTTTCAATAGGATAATCTCCTGCTGCCGACTCACCGGATAGCATTATACCCGTCGTTCCATCATAAATTGCATTAGCAACATCAGAAACTTCCGCCCTAGTCGGTCTTGGATTTTTAGTCATAGATTCCAACATCTGAGTAGCTGTTATTACATATTTCCCACTTCTAAAGCACTTCTTTATAATATCTTTCTGAATTTTAGGTAATGCTGTAAACGGCAATTCAACCCCTAAATCTCCTCTTGCAACCATTATTCCATCGCTTGCTTCAATTATTTCGGCTATATTATCTACTCCTTGAATATTTTCTATTTTAGAAATAATTTTTATATTAGCTCCATTATTTTCAATCAGCAAATTTCTAAGGTCCCAAACATCATCTTTGCTTCTAACAAACGAAGCTGCAATAAAATCAATATCATTCTCAATTCCAAATAAAATATCGTCAATATCTTTCTGGCTAAGGTACGGCATATCAACTGAAGAAGTAGGTATGTTGATACTTTTATGATCACTTATTTTACCGCCATGTATAACCTTACAGATTACATCTTTACCGGAAATTTCCTCTACTTCCATTTCAATATTTCCGTCATCTATTAAAATTCCCACACCTTTTTTCAAGTTTTCGGCAAGCTTTGGATACGAAACTGTTGCACCATTTTTATCGCCCATTATTTCATCTGCATATAATGTAAATTTATCTCCTGCCTCAACCACAGTAAAACCATTTGTAAAATTCTTAAAACGAATTTCCGGTCCTTTAGTATCTAATAAAATAGGAATATTCAAGTTCAATTCTTTTCTAACTCTCTTTACCCTTTCTATTCTTTTTAGATGCTCCGCATGTGTGCCGTGAGAAAAATTAAGTCTTGCACAATCCATTCCATTTATTATCATTTCTTTTAAGGTCTCATCATTATCTGATGCCGGTCCTATCGTACAAATTATTTTAGTCTTTTTCATAAAAATATTCCTTTCTACAGTAAATATACTTAAATAATAATCAATACATTTTACCATAAAAAATTGCTTTTGTCATATTTTCTAAAAAAAAACATAAAATTTATTAAAAGACCTTGCAAAGGAAAAAATATAGTGATATATTAGTGAAGTAACGTTTACGGCGCCATGGCCAAGTGGTAAGGCACGGCTCTGCAAAAGCTTGATCCCCAGTTCAAATCTGGGTGGCGCCTCCAAAAAAAGACATAACTTATTCAAGTTATGTCTTTTTAATTCTTTAAAAAAGAAAAACGCCGGTTTTACCGGCAGATAATTATTTAACTAATTCTTAATCCTCTAAGAAACTTCTTGCTTTCAGTTCTCACCAAGCGGCTTTGACCAGATGTAGTCATTTCTAAGTTCCTCAAGCAAGGCCTTGCATTCGCCTTCTTTTTCGAAATACTTAACTGGTTTTCCGCTGTTTGCACTAATAATAAAATAACTTTGTTCAGTGTCGCCTTTCCTGTAACCAAGTCCCATTGCATATCCCATTTCGAAGTCGTAAACTCTGAAAAGAGCCGCATCATCGTAAAGCCTACAGCCGTTCAATGAAAAATACTCATATCTACTTTCCCTCTCACAGACTGCCTCTATAACATTGCTGTTATCCATTCGCGAAAGTCTTTCATACTTAGGACGTACCAGAATTCTTTCATCAGAATTGCGAGCTCCCCACATTCCGAATTTCTTAAACCACAGGACATTGTCAAAAGCCATCACGTCTTCAAACTCAAACTTATTGTTGTACAGACAACCAAAGTCATGTATAATCCCCCATCGTCCTCCAAACTTGCCTAAGATGAAAGCATCGTTGATTAAAACGTCTTCAAATGCAGGTAGCATTACTACTCGACCACATTGATCAATCAGCCCGTATCTAGCCACAACCTTGAAGTTTCTACTATCCGACATACTATCTCTCCTTTCAACAGTAGTCCGTCCAAACATTCAACACAGAACATTCTATAGTCTATCCTCACTACCCACGAAGATTATATACTCAATTTATAATTTTTGCAACATATTATGAATACAAAAAATATGCTA
>CAZVVZ010000087.1:0-5499 GCA_964631135.1 uncultured Eubacteriales bacterium | reverse complement strand
ATTTGCTACGAAAGACTTTAAAAAATACGGGAAGTCTTTCGGCAAATATTCGTTCTTTTCAAAACATATATATTATTTTTATATAGTAGCAGGCTGAAGATGTGTACAAAGTCTGTAAAGGGTGGTAATTTTTTTTGCTTTATGATACAATAGTGGAGGATATTTTGAATATACTTCAGTTTAGGAGGCAGTGAACATGGAAAATAAGATACAATATGCTAAAGAATTAGAAGAGAGAAGAAAAGTTATCAATGAAAAACATATGAAAAATGGTGTAACGATTATTGATCCGAAAGTTACATATATAGACGATACGGTTGAAATTGGCGAAGGCACTGTTATATACCCGGGAAATATATTAGAGGGTAATACGAAAATCGGTAAAAATTGTGTCTTAGGGCAGAATAACAGAATAGTAGATAGTGTTATAGACGATGAAGCGGATATTATGAGCTCTGTTATAATGGAGAGCAAAATCGGAAGTGAAACTCATGTAGGACCGTTTGCATATTTAAGACCTAATTCTGTTGTTGGTAGAAAGGTAAGAATAGGGGACTTTGTTGAACTTAAAAATTCTAATATTGGAGATGGAACTAAGGTTTCACATTTAACTTATGTTGGAGATAGTGATGTCGGAAGCGAAGTTAATTTTGGGTGTGGCACAGTTACAGTAAATTATGACGGAATAAATAAACATAGAACTACTATTGGGAATAAAGTGTTTATCGGATGTAATACTAATTTAGTTGCACCGGTTACTTTGGAAGACGGAGCATATACAGCTGCAGGGACTACGATTACTAAAGACGTTCCAAAGGATTCTTTAGCTATTGGAAGAGTTCGTCAAGAAGTAAAAGAAGGCTGGGCTAAAGGTAAAACAAAAGTAAATAGATAATTTATTTAGAAAGGAAAGAAAGTATGAAACCTATTGTGGCAGTTATAGGACGACCTAATGTCGGCAAATCTTCATTTTTTAATTATATTGCCGGAAAAAGAATTGCGATAGTTGAAGATACTCCCGGAGTTACAAGGGATAGAATTTATGCTGATGTAGAATGGCGTGGAAGAAAATTCACTATGATAGATACAGGTGGAATTGAGCCTAAATCTACGGATAATATTTTATTGCAAATGAAATATCAGGCAGAGCTGGCTATGGATAGTGCAGATGTTATTGCATTTATGGTTGATGTAAAAGATGGTGTTACGGCAGCAGATTATGAAGTAGCTAAAATGCTGAGAAAAACACACAAGCCGGTTGTTTTAGTCGTAAATAAAGTGGATAAAACAGGAGATACACCGCCGGAAGTGTATGAATTTTATAATCTTAACATGGGAGATCCGTTACCTATTTCTACATTGCAGGGACTAGGAATTGGAGATGTTTTGGATGTTTTATATGATAATTTTAAAAACATTCCGGATACAGAAGAAGACGAAAGCATTATTAAAGTTGCACTAATCGGCAAGCCAAATGTCGGGAAATCTTCGCTAATAAATAAAATTTTAGGGGAAGAAAGAGTTATTGTAAGTGATGTTCCGGGTACTACAAGAGATGCGATAGATACTGATTTTGAACGTGATGGTAAAAAGTTCACTTTTATTGATACAGCAGGGTTAAGAAAGAAAAATAAAGTTAACGAGAACATAGAAAGATACAGCGGAATGAGAACGATAACCGCTATAGAAAGATCAGATGTATGTTTATTGCTGATTGATGCGAATGAAGGAGTTACGGAGCAGGACACAAAGGTTGCAGGATATGCTCATGAGGCCGGTAAAGGCATTATAATTGTTGTTAATAAGTGGGATATACATGAAAAAGAAACAGGTACTTTAGAAAAATACAGAGAAAGAGTATATCAGGATTTAGCTTATTTGACATATGCACCGGTAGTTTTTGTTTCTGCTTTAACCGGTCAGAGGGTTGACAAGTTGTTTGAACTAATTCCGTATGTCGCAGACCAAAATGCGATGAGGATAACCACAGGAATGTTAAATGATGTTATAAATGAGGCTATTGCTATGGTACAGCCTCCGTCAGATAAAGGAAGAAGACTAAAAGTTCTTTATGGGACACAAGTGTCTACTAAGCCACCTACGTTTGTAATTTTTGTTAACAGTAAGAAATTGATGCATTTTTCATATGTAAGATACTTGGAAAATCAAATAAGAAAAAATTTCGGATTAGAGGGTACTTCTGTAAAAATGATTATCAGAGAAAAAGATGAAGATTAAATTATTTTAATAAATACAAAAGAAGTTGGGAGGATTGTTTATGGTTAACACTGAGTTCGTAGTTTTTTGTGTTAGAATGGTATTTATTGCAGTAGTTGCATATTTACTGGGCAGTATCAATACGTCTATTATTGTTGGAAAAATGTATGGAATAGACATTAGGCAAAAAGGAAGTGGTAATGCCGGTCTTACGAATACTTTACGAATACTTGGAAAAAGAGCGGCGCTTGTTGTTTTAGTAGGAGATATATTAAAAGGTGTTGTATCTATTTTGCTTGCTAAAATTTTAGCACCGGTTTTAACTACAGAATATGCTGTGGGCGAAAATATAATAAATGTTCCTATAATATATACAGAATTAGCCATGCAAATAGCCGGATTAGCTGTTGTAATAGGACATATATTTCCTATATTTTATAAATTTAAAGGGGGAAAAGGTGTTCTTACTTCAATTGTAGTTATTTTAATGACACAATGGCAGGTTGGAGTTGCATGTTTAGTGATATTTTTGGTTACGGTTTTGGCTACAAGGTACGTTTCTCTAGGCTCTATTTTGGCAGCATTTTCTTGTCCGTTTTTCTTAGTTGCTCTTGAAAAGTATATTTCTATAGATGTAATGTCTAATGCTTTCAGCTGGGTTATATTTGATACAATTTTGGCTATTATAGTAATTTGGGGGCACAGGGGAAATTTGACGAGGCTGATCGGTAATACTGAAAGAAAATTCGGTGAAAAAAAGGAAGCATATGAAGAAAGAATTTCAAAATTAGCAAAATAAAAGATACATATTGGCGGTTTTATAGTTTTGAAAATCGCCATTTTATGTTGTTTAAAGAACTATATTTTTACATTAAAATAATTTATGGAGGGATAAGATGAAACTTTGCATAGTTGGTTCGGGGAGCTGGGGAACAGCACTTGGTAAGTTGCTTTTTGAAAATGGACATGAGGTTGTTATTTGGTCAAGATCTGATAAAGAAGTTAAAAGTATAAACTTAGAACACAAGCTTGATAGGTATTTACCGGGTGTTGTTATTCCTAGTGGAATAAAAGCTACCGGAAATCTTGAAGAAGCGATAAAGTTTTCGGATATTGTGGTACTTGCAGTGCCATCTGTGGCGGTAAGGGAATGTGCCAAAAATATTTCCGGATATTTAGATAATCAAATTATCGTAAATGTTGCAAAAGGGCTTGAAGTGGGAACTCAAAAACGTTTATCTGAAGTAATAAAGGAAGAATTGCCTACAGGGCAGAAAATAGCAATTTTATCAGGCCCAAGCCATGCGGAAGAGGTTGCAAGAAGAATGCCGACTGTTATTGCTGTTGGTGCAGAAGATGAAGAGGTTAGAGAAATAATAAGTAATGTTTTTATGAATGAATATTTTCGAGTTTATTCCAACAGTGATTTAATTGGTGTGGAAATTGGAGGAGCTGTAAAGAATGTAATAGCTCTTTGTGCCGGTATATCTGATGGACTTGGCTTTGGAGATAATGCGAAGGCAGGCCTTATAACTCGTGGTTTGGCAGAGATTATACGACTAGGAATTGCCATGGGGGGAAAACTAGAAAGTTTCTATGGACTTACCGGAATAGGCGACTTGGTTGTTACTTGTGCAAGCAAGCACAGTAGAAATCATAGAGCCGGAGAATATATAGGACAGGGTTTCTCTATGGAGGAAGCTTTGGCAAAAGTTAATATGGTTGTTGAAGGTGTAAATGCGGCAAAGTCTGTTAGAGAGTTAGGGCGAAAGTATAATGTTGAGATGCCTATTACAGAACAGGCTTGTAAGGTGCTTTTTGAGGGGAAAGATGCAAGGACTGCAGTTTTAGAATTGATGGGAAGGGATAAAAAGAAAGAAATATAAAGCATATATATTATTCTTTTAATCTATAACAATAATATTTTCTAAAACTTTATCTTTGAAAACATATAAGGTTTCTTTTCCATTTTCATAAATTACATATCCGTTATCGACTTTTTCAGCATCAGGATATTTTTGTATAAATTCCTCTTCTGATGTGATTGAATTTTCAGTATTAGGAGTTGCCATTAAAGATTTTGAGCTACGTAACATTGTGCTAGAAATTGATGAATCCGGCATATCTGTTTCGGTAGAGTACAAAACAGGGAAGTCACTTACATATTCGTCTGAAGTTTCTAAATCTAAAGAGCTAGATAAAGAAAAATTATCAGAAGGCAAGACCTCTGTTTCAACAGCTTTTTCTGGTTGAGTAGCAGTTGCTGCTGAATTTGATATTTTCGCTTCATTCTTATTTTCAGAGGTAGTTTGCGAATCACTTGACATATCCGAAGTTATATGGTCTTTAACAGGATAAGTTTTTGCTAAATATATGGATAGGCAGAGCAGGGTGACTATAAAAACAGCTGCTAAGTTGCGGATATACGGTAGAATAGATATAGGCTTTTTTAACGGAGCATTAAGGATTTTTAGTGTTTTTTGCTTTAATTCGTCAGACACGGTTACTTGCTCAAATTCTTTTTCAAATGCATCTTTTATTTCTTTTTTATTCATTTATCCTCACACTCCTTTCTATTCCTCTAACAGTATTTTTAATTTACCTTTTATAATTTCTCGTGCACGTCTTAATCTGGTTCTAACAGATGCTTCAGGCAAACTTAATATTTTTGCGATATCTGTTGTAAGTAAGTCTTGATAATAGTACAACAAAAGGACTTCTTTATACTTTATGGGAAGTCTTAAGATTTCTTGAACAACAAGAGTTGCTTTTTCTTTTTCTAATAAAGTATCATCTACACGGGTTATGGAATCTTCATCTATATTTTCCATAGGGATTACTTTTTTATTCCAAGAGCTTTTAAGATAATCTTTGCAGGTATTTATAGTAATCTTTATGATCCAAGTTTTTTCGCTACTTCTGTTTTCAAATTTATCTAAATTTTGAGCGACTTTAATAAATACATCTTGAAAAATGTCTTCTGATATGCTGGAATTTCGAGTATAAGCAGTTGCTATGCGTAATACATCGTTCCCGTATAGAGAAATTAAATTTTCTACAATATCGTTGTTTTGCATTTTTTTAACTCCTACATTCAATATTTAGACGAATACGGTTCATTAAAAGTTTCACAAAATTTTAAGTATTCTCAACTGCCTACATTGTATCATTTTAATTACGAAATAGGAAGTTTAACTTTATTTACAATAAGCCTTTGCAAAAACATTCCGTTTGCCATAGTGGTTTCAAGCTTTATATTAGGATATCTGTCAATTATTTCTT
>CAZVVZ010000086.1:0-5601 GCA_964631135.1 uncultured Eubacteriales bacterium | reverse complement strand
TTATAATCGGTTTTTCAAGATATAAACTTAATAATTTTTAAGCTTCTGTTTTGCTTGACAAAACGCAAAAAAAAACTTATTATTATTAAGGAAATATTGCTTTGAAAGGAATGTTAACAATGCTAGTAATTAAAGAAGGCTTTTTATATTTTTTAAGTGCCTTTATTCAGCTTGCAACTTTTGCTTTAGCAATTTATTTTTTTTGTATTTCACTTGTTGGTTGGATAAAGCGTAAAGAAAAACCAGCAAAAGAATTTCCACCAAAAAAACGATTTGCAATGGTTGTTGCCGCGCATAATGAAGAGGTTGTTATAAGCGAATTAGTAGATAGCTTGAAAAATATAGATTATCCAAATAATTTATATGATATTTTTGTAATAGCAGACAACTGTACCGATAGCACTGCTACAATTGCAAAAGAACACGGAGCTGTTGTTTTAGAAAGAACAAACAAAATAGAAAAAGGAAAAGGATTTGCCTTAGAGTGGGCTTTCGATAAAATATTTAAAATGGAAAAGCATTATGATGCTTTTTGTGTTTTTGATGCTGACAATTTAGTTGATCCTTGTTTTTTAGCTGAAATGAATAAAAGGATGTGTGAAGGTTATAGAGTTATACAGGGTTATATCGATAGTAAAAATCCATTTGACTCATGGATCACCGCTTCTTATTCTATCGCTTTTTGGACATCAAACAGACTTTATCAGTTGCCTCGTTCATACTTAAAAATGACTTGTGGACTATGCGGAACCGGATTTTGTGTAGATTCTGAATTGATTCGTGAAATGGGTTGGGGAGCAACTTGCTTGACAGAAGATTTGGAATTCACAATGAAACTGGCTCTAAGGGGAATTTGTGTAGGGTGGTCACATGATGCGATTGTGTATGATGAAAAACCTCTTACGTTAAAACAGTCTTGGAATCAGAGAATTAGATGGATGCAAGGTTATGCTGATTGTACCGGTAGGTTTTTAGGAAAGATGTTGAAAAAAGCTATTAAAGAAAAGAATTTAGTTGCTTTTGACTGTGCAACTTACTTGTTACAACCGTTAAGAATAATTGTTTATGGAATAATAACTTTATTTACTTGTATGCAATACTTTTATCCTCAAGGTGGCTTATTCCAAATGAATTATATTATTCCAAATTATATTTGGATGGTTTTTCTTATTGCTCAGTTTTTGTATGGCCCGCTTATCATTATGTCAGAAAGAAGATTTAATTTAAAAGTATTATTTGCTTATTTAGTTTACCCTTTCTATAACTTAACTTGGGTACCTATAACTATAATAGGCATGATACATTCTGATAAAAAAGAATGGTCTCATACCGCACATACAAGAAAAATCAATATGTCTGATATTATGTCCGTTCAAAATAATTCAGAAAAAACAGCTATTTAGGAGTGATATTATTGAATTTTAAAGAAATTCTTCTTATGCTGCTTAACTCTACTGAAGCTGAAATAGTTTTTAGGGTGTTGCTAGCAGTTTGTTTTAGCTCGTTAATAGGATTAGAAAGAGAGCATGCTCACAGGCCGGCAGGTCTTAGGACTCATATTTTGGTTTGTGTTGGTGCTTGTTTGGTAATGCTTACTTCGGAATATATATACACAAAATATCATCCTCTTTCTCCGAATATGGATGTTGCACGTTTGGGGGCTCAAGTTATAAGTGGTATTGGTTTTTTGGGAGCCGGTACTATAATCCGTAACGGTTCATCTGTAAAAGGCTTAACCACAGCAGCAAGTATTTGGGTAGTCGCTTGTATTGGGCTTGCTACGGGAATGGGATTTTACTTTGGGGCAACAATCGCAACTATTACTATTTTCCTTTGCCTTGCTTATATTAAAAAGTTTTCCGGTTTTTACGACAGTAAAAAAATTTCATTAGTAGTAATGTCCGAGACACAATCTGTTAATACTCTTATAGAAAATATTGAAAAAAGTTTTGCTGAAAATTCAATAAAAGTTAATGGATTTTCTATAAACACGAAAAAAGACAGTTGTTCTGAGGTGCTTTTCCATCTGTCCATGAATGATTCTGTTAATCCCACCTCTATATTGAGTAATGTTTATTCTTTACCTGGAGTTATCTCCATAAATATAAATTCAAAAAAAATTATTAAAGAGGAAGAGTGAGAAAAAAGCCGTGGAGAAATTAAAAATATATGGCGGAAAGCCACTAAAAGGTGAAGTCTCAATATGTGGAGCAAAAAATGCTGCTATTTGCATTCTGCCTGCTCTTTTGTTGATAGACGGAACTTGTAAGATTGAAAATTTACCTGATATTATTGATGTTAAAAGGTACATTACCTTATTAAAAGAATTGGGGCTTAATATCTCACAAACCGGTCCGAATGAAATTTTTGTTGAAAATAACGGAATAAAGACATCAAAATGCTCACTTGAATTATGCACGAAAATGCGTGCATCTTATTATTTGGTAGGTGCTCTTTTAGGCAGATATAAATCTGCAGAAGTTCCTCTGCCAGGTGGATGTAATTTTGGTTCCCGTCCTATAGATCAGCATATAAAAGGTTTTGAAGCATTAGGTGCTCAAATTTCTACAACACAAGGTTTTATCAAAGCCTCTACAAAGAAATTGATTGGCACATCTATATATTTAGATATTGTTAGTGTTGGTGCTACCGTAAATATGATTCTAGCTGCAGTTTTAGCAGAAGGGACGACAGTAATAGAAAATGCGGCAAAAGAGCCTCATATAGTAGACTTAGCTAACTTTTTAAATACCATGGGTGCAAATATAAAAGGTGCTGGAACAGACACAATTAAAATTACAGGAGTAAAATCTTTACCCGGAAATGCAACTTACTCTATAATTCCTGACCAAATAGAAGCAGGAACTTTTATGATTGCCGCTGCTGCAACAGGTGGAGATGTTCTAATAAAAAATTGTATTCCTAAGCATTTAGATTCTATTTCAGCTAAATTAGTTGAAATGGGAATTACAGTTGAAGAATTTGGAGATGCAGTTAGAGTAAAATGTGACAAAAGGCCAAAGAAAGTAAATATAAAAACTATGCCCTATCCCGGATTTCCTACTGACATGCAGCCACAAATGGCAACTTTATTGTCAATATCCAGTGGAATGAGTATATTAACTGAATCTATATGGGATAACCGTTTTCAATATGTGGAAGAATTGAAAAAGTTTGGAGCTAAAATACGTATAGAAGGCAGATCTGCAATTATAGAAGGTGTTAAAACTCTAAACGGTGCTCCCGTTTCATGCACCGATTTACGTGCGGGTGCAGCCATGATTATTGCCGGTTTGGTAGCAAAAGATGTTTCAGAAATCTCGAAGGTTGAATATGTAGATAGAGGCTATGAAAATATAGAAAAGAAATTTAAAGCTCTTGGAGCAAAAATAGAAAGAATAACAGAAGATTAAAAACACAAAAGAGGTATATAAATGCTAAAATTGATTTCACTTTTCAGTAGTAGTAAAGGAAATTGTACATATGTTTTTTCTGAAAAAACAAAAATATTAGTAGATATAGGTGTATCTGCAAAACGGCTTACAGAGTCTTTGACTTCCATAAACGTTTCTCCCGAAGAAATTCAAGGAGTTTTAATTACTCATGAACATTCAGATCATATAAAAGGAATTAAAGTGTTCTGTAAGAAGCATAACATACCCGTATTTGCAAGCAAGAAGACTTGGCAGGCTCTTGTATCTCTTGAATTAGATAGTGCCTTAAAAAACGAATTTGAGCCTTACAAAGAGTTCTATATAGGAGATATTGATGTAGTCCCCTTCTCAATTCCACATGATGCAATAGATCCATGTGGATTTAATTTGTTGTGTCAAAATGAAAAAGTTACTGTTGCAACAGATATAGGGCATATTACACCGGAATTACTATCATTTTTTGAAAACAGCAATTCAATTTTATTAGAGTCGAATCATGACATAGGAATGTTAAGAGCCGGCAATTATCCTTATTTATTAAAACAACGAATTATAGGAAATTACGGTCATTTGTCTAATATAATTTCTGCTGAAACGGTAGAATACTTAATAAAAAAGGGGACTAAGAATTTTATCTTAGCTCACTTAAGTGAAGAGAATAATTTACCATCTCTTGCACTCGAAACAGTAAAAAGTCGCCTGACTACGGATAATATAGATTTAACAGGAATTTCAATAGAAGTTGCAAAACCTTAATATGGCTTGTTATAAATAAGTTTAATTATTTACCAGACGTAAAAAACAGTCTATATGTTTTAAAAGGAACGAATATTTGCAGAAAGACTTCCAATATTGTTTTTTGAAGTCTTTCGTCGCAAATCCTGAGTTCCGATAAAACATATAGACTGTTTTTTACGTCTGGTAAATAACTGTTTTTATATGAAAATAAATTTGCACCTTTTCTATTTTAATGAACTTTTACTGCATTACCCTATGAATATATTTTCAGCATCAAAAATATAGCAACAATAAAGCAACCGAATTCACAAAATATTAGTGATTTTCTTATTCTGTCACTTCTTCTTTTATTTCTTGTAAAATTAAGTATTATAGATATCGTACATACAAAAATACAAGAAACCGTCATAAAAAAAGCTATCTTCAGCAAATCTAGGTTCCAAAAATTTGATGCAAGCCATAATAAATCATTATTCTTTATATAAGCTACACTTTCACCGGCCTTTACAATAACCGATATTATTATAAATAAAGCACCCCATATTAGAAAACACATAAGATTTATAATATTTAAAATACCATCCGGACCTTTTCGTCTTTCCAGAGGGACATATACATCTGTTTTATCCTTTTCCAACGACTTTTTTATTAGATTCGCCTTTATTTCATCATACTCTGTTTTGTTCATTTTATCTCACCTTTGTATTCATGCTGTTTACCAGCATCACACTAATTTCGCCTCTAGTCATTTTATATGTCGATTCTAACTCGTTAAGGCCTTCTAAAACACCTATTTCTTTAGCTTTATTTATTACATTGCTTGGCCACTCTCCTTCTATTTCGCTATTGTAGCCCAACATGTTAACCATTATCGCACAGCTTTCTGCATAAGTTATATTATTAGACGGTCTAAACGTTTTATCTTCTTTATATCCGTTTATATAGCCCAATTCCGCTACTTTATTTATTGCATTATAATACCAAGCCCCATCTTTAACATCAGAAAATTTATTTTCTAAAGGCTCAGTAACACTTATCCCAAGCATATTCATTATCAATGCACAGAATTCGGCTCTTGTTATATTATTTCCCAATCTTAAAGTGCCATCTTCATATCCATTTAGTATCTTCATTTTTACAAGTGTATCCGCAGAATCCTCTATTAAAGTTGCGGTAGACATATTAAACATAAGCATAATTGCAGTGAAAAAACAAACTATCTTCTTCATTCGTAACACATCCTTTATTTTATGTTACTATATTGAAATTTTTTAGTCAATGTAAAATTATTAGTTACTAATCACCTTTCCATGCCTTCTTTTCCCAATGTTTTTTCAATTAGTTTGCCTGATTTCTTTATTGTCTCCTTTGTTATACCGCTTTTTTGGTCTAGCCTTGCTATATCTACAGGAGTTATCTCTTTTGTGGT
>CAZVVZ010000085.1:0-5613 GCA_964631135.1 uncultured Eubacteriales bacterium | reverse complement strand
TTATTAGTCGTCTAGCCTAAACACTGCTTGAACTCTATTATCTATAGCAAAAAACACCTTATATTTAGTATCTCCCTGCAATTCTACATTATTAGCCTTCATTACTTCTTCTGTGCCTATTAAAATTTTTTCCTCTCCAACTTTTCCTAATAAGCCGAAATCTTTAAATTCTTTAATTTTCTCAACTTTAGCTGCTTCAATTCGCTGATCCAAATTTGAAATTGCCTTTGCAATAGGATTATTTGAATAAGAAGCTAGTCCCTTTGCATAAGATAATACTTTTACAGTTTTCTCAAACCCGACAAAATCTACCATAAGTATTTTTACTGCTTTTTTATTAAAGAACATATTATCACCTTTTTCTATAGTAAAATTTCCCAATCGGCTTACGCCGACAGCTCCTCCAAAAAGGCGGAGCTGAGTTTTTTAATTACATACTTCGTTTATTATACATTTTACTAACAGCCATACTGCAACAACCATCCAAAAGAAAAAGCCGACTGTTAAAAATGCTAATATTCCCCCTAATATTCCGCTTAAACTTCCTACAGTAAGTGTTATAACACTACTAATAAAAGTACCGAATATACCTGCTAACAGGCACTTACCGCGGCGACATACACAGCAACTTGTTCCCTCATCTTTAGCAATCGTTAAAATTAAACCTAACAATAATGCAAAAAGCACAATAGAAGTAACCAGTGAAATTATCGCAAACGGTATATCAATAAAAAGAAAAATAGATGCTAAAGTTCCTGAGACAATTCCTACTAAAATAGGATAAAGGCAAGAAATATCACAGTGACATCTACTCATAAAATTCCCTCCCATCTTGAGTAATAATTACCCAATACAATATATGATAGGAGGGATTTATTTGTTAATACTACTTAGCAACAATATTAAATATTCTGCCTTTTACAAAAATAACTTTTACAATTTCTTTTCCTTTTAGTTGTGCGGAAATTAACTCATTTGACTTTGCCACTTCCATTATTTCGTCTTGGCTGGCCTCGGCCGGAACACTGACAACAGCCTTTAATTTCCCATTGATTTGTATAGGAACTTCTATTTCGTCTAATACTAATTTACTTTCGTCCCATTCAGGCCACTTTTGTTCATGTATATATCCGCCAAAATTATTATTAAACCAAATTTCTTCAGTAATGTGTGGCGCCATAGGATTTAGCAATAATAAAAATACTTTCATATCTGCTCGGGAAATAGCCCCCTTAGCATAAATAGTATTTACCAAACTCATAAGCGTCGCAATGGCAGTATTAAACTTCATTTTTTCTATGTCTTCAGATACTTTTTTAATAGCTAAATTTATATCTCTCTCAAAATCCGGAGTAATAGTATCACTGTCTGTCATAAACTCCTGCATTTTCCAAACACGTTCTAAAAACTTTCTGCAACCAATAACACCTTTATTTGACCAAGGTGCTGCTTTAGAGAAGTCTCCCATAAACATCTCATAAATTCTCATAGTATCTGTACCGTATTCGTTTATAATATCGTCAGGATTTATAACATTGCCACGAGATTTAGACATTTTTTCGTTGTTTTCGCCTAAAATCATGCCCTGAGATGTTCTCTTTTGGTATGGCTCTTTAGTAGGAACCAGTCCAAGATCATATAAAAATCTATGCCAAAATCTTGAATATAATAAATGTAATGTAGTATGTTCCATTCCACCATTATACCAGTCTACAGGTAACCAATATTTTAATAAATCTTTATCTGCAAACTCTTTGTCGTTGTGTGGATCAATGTACCTTAAGAAATACCAAGAAGACCCTGCCCACTGAGGCATAGTGTCTGTTTCACGACGTGCCGGGCCCCCGCAGTGAGGACAGGTTGTATTTATCCATTCTTCAGCCTTAGCTAAAGGAGATTCTCCGTTTTCAGTAGGTTTAAAATCTTTAATATCAGGTAATGTAAGAGGCAACTCACTTTCAGGAATCGCTACCCAACCGCATTTTTCACAATGTACAAGCGGTATAGGTTCTCCCCAGTAACGTTGTCTTGAGAATACCCAGTCTCTTAACTTATAATTGATTTTTCTTTTTCCGATTTTATTCTCTTCAAGATACTGTTTCATTTTTTCAATAGCATCTTTTACTCTCATTCCTGTTAAAAATCCGGAATTAACCATAACTCCGTCTTCTACATCAACATACGGAGCCTTATTAACGTCTTCACCGCCTGCCACAACTTCAATTATCGGCAAGTTAAACTTTTTGGCAAATGCCCAGTCTCTATCATCATGAGCCGGAACAGCCATAATAGCACCTGTGCCATAAGTCATCAATACATAATCTGAAACCCAAACAGGAATTTCTTTACCCGTTACAGGGTTAATTGCTCTAATTCCTTTTATTTCAACACCGGTCTTATCTTTAGCAACTTCTGTTCTTTCAAACTCGGATTTTTTTGCCGCTTCTTCTCTATAAGCTCTTAGTTCATCAATATTTGTAATTATGTCACTAAACTTTTCTATTAAAGGATGTTCAGGCGAAACAACCATGTATGTGGCACCAAATAAAGTATCTGCACGTGTCGTAAATACCCTTAATGAATAATCAACTCCGGATAGCTTAAAGTCCACTTCAGCTCCTTCAGAGCGCCCAATCCAGTATGTTTGCTGAGCTTTTATCTTATCTAAAAAATCAACTTCGTCTAAGCCTTCAATAAGCTTATCTGCATAATCCGTAATTTTAAGCATCCACTGGCTTTTTACTTTTCTAACGACCTCACCATGGCATCTTTCACAAACTCCATTTACGACTTCCTCATTAGCAAGCCCAACTTGGCAACTTGTACACCAGTTAACCGGCATTTCTGTCTTATATGCTAAACCTTTTTCAAACAGTTTTAAGAAAATCCACTGGGTCCATTTAAAGTATGCTGGATCAGTAGTGTTTACTTCTCTCGACCAGTCAAAAGAAAATCCCAAAGATTTACATTGCCTTGTGAAGTTTTCAATGTTTGATTTAGTAACTATAGCAGGATGGATTCCGGTTTTTATCGCATGATTTTCTGTAGGTAAGCCAAAAGCATCCCAGCCAATAGGATACAATACATTATAACCCTCAAGTCGCCTTTTTCTCGCAATAATATCCATACCTGTATATGAACGAGGATGGCCAACATGCAAACCTTGAGCGGACGGATACGGGAACTCTATAAGTCCGTAAAATTTAGGTTTAGAAAAATCATTTTTTGCATGAAAAACACCTTTTTCTTCCCAAAAATCCTGCCATTTTTTTTCAAACTCCTTAGGGTTATAATTCATATATACTCATTCCTTTCTCACTTAATCAACGTATTCATAATAATTCAATCAGTTATCAATAGTTGCTTTAATTCTTCTGACACCGGCTGAAGAGCTTTCTTCCTTTTTAATTTTAAAGTTAACTAAATCTCCTGTGTTCTTTGCATGAGGTCCACCGCAAATTTCCTTTGAAACAGGCCCCATAGTATAAACTTTTACTCTTTCGCCATATTTCGATTCAAATAATCCGATAGCTCCCGCAGCTTTTGCTTCAGCTACCGTCATTTCTTCACAAACGACATCATATTTTCCGGCAATTGCTTCATTTACTAATCTCTCTACTTCTGCAATTTCTTCAGGTGTCATTTTCCTTTCAAATGAGAAGTCAAAGCGCAATCTTTCAGCTGTAATGTTGCTTCCCTTTTGTGCGACCTGTGGCCCCAACACCTTTCTGAGTGCAGCATGTAAAAGATGTGTTGCTGTATGAAGCTTTGCAGTTTCTTCAGAGTTGTCTGCTAATCCGCCTTTAAATCTTTGCTCAGAACCTGCTTTAGATAAGGCTTGATGCCTCTCGAAGAAAGTTTTAAAACCTTCTGTATCTACAGTTAATCCCTTTTCTTTCGCCATCTCAACTGTTAATTCAAGAGGAAAACCATAAGTATCGTATAAATGGAAAGCATTTTCTCCGTCTATAGTAGTTAGTCCTTTGGCAACAAGCTTTTCAAATTCCCTTTCTCCTTGAACTAAAGTCCTTGAAAATCTTTTTTCTTCTAAAGAAAGTTCATTTAATACTTTCTCTTTATTTTCAGCAATATCACTATATACATCTTTATATTCGTCAACAATTATGTCTGCTAATGTAACGATAGAGTTCTCCGGCATATTAAGCTGCATAGCATATCTTATTGCACGTCTTATAAGTCTTCTTAAAACATATCCTTGATCAACGTTTGAAGGAGTTACACCACGTCTGTCCCCAATTATGACAGTCGCTGTTCTCGTGTGGTCAGCAACAATTCTTGCAGCCTTTTTGTTTTCAGCATTATTTACAATATCTTTTCCTGATAACTCAGAGATTTTCTTCATCACATTTTCATATAAATCTGTATCAAACACAGAACCACCGTTTAATGCAACAAGTATCCTTTCAACCCCCATACCTGTGTCTACATTTTTTTGCTTTAATGGCTCAAATTTTCCGTCTGCCATTTTATTATATTGCATAAATACGTCATTCCAAATTTCAACATATTTCCCACAACCGCAAGATGGATTACATTCCGGGCAGCATTTTTCTTTACCTGTATCTATAAACATCTCTGTATCAGGTCCGCAAGGTCCTGTCTGGCCAGCCGGTCCCCACCAATTGTGCTCTTTTGATAAAAAGAATATATGATCAGCTTCTACTCCGACTTCTCTCCAGTAATTAAATGCTTCTTCGTCTCTCGGGGCATCTTCGTTTCCTTCAAAAACAGTAAAATATAATTTATCTTTAGGAAGTCCAAGCCATTCTTTTGAAGTTAAAAATTCAAAGCTCCAAGCAATAGCCTCTTTTTTAAAATAGTCTCCTAGAGACCAGTTGCCCAACATTTCAAAAAATGTGCAATGAGTATCATCGCCAACTTCGTCAATATCTCCGGTCCTAATACATTTCTGGACATCTGTAAGTCTTTTGCCTTCCGGATGAGGCTCACCTAACAAGTAAGGTACTAGCGGGTGCATTCCCGCAGTTGTAAATAAAACCGTAGGGTCATTTTCAGGAATAACAGATGCACTATCTATAATTGCATGCCCTTTTTCATTAAAAAATTTTAGATATTTACTTCTTATTTCTTTTGCTGTATACATATTTCTCATTCCTCTCAAAAAAATACTTTTATCGATTTATTTTATCACTATTGTTACCTATTTGCAATATTTAAACTAATTTACCAAAATTTCTGGTTACTAGTCAGACTATCTGCTGTTGGTCAGGGTATATGCCGCTGGTCAGAGTACATGAAACAAGATATATGTTTTAAAAGGAACGAATATTTGCAGAAAGGCTTCCCGTATTTTTTTAAAGTCTTTCGTCGCAAATCCTAAGTTCCGATAAAGCATATATCTTGTTTCATGTACTCTGACCAGCGACATATACTCTGACCAGTAACAATTTCTGGTTATTGCTCAGACTACATAACTTGTTGCATGTGCGCGATTTCTATGATAGAATAACAACGTGAAAATCTTCAGTAATGAAGGAGATAGAACTTCAGGACGTACAAACAATTTAGGAGGAAGTATAACATGAAGTATCAAGCAAGCGATTTCTTAGCACTCCGTACCCTGATTCTGAA
>CAZVVZ010000084.1:0-5684 GCA_964631135.1 uncultured Eubacteriales bacterium | reverse complement strand
AATTTTTAAGTATTAAATCAGTTACTGTTCAGACTACTATATGAAATAAGATATACTCTGACTAATAACTTAAACTACCGAACAAACTTACATATCTTCGGCAAATTTTTTATTATTCGCATGTATAATTTCATCCAGCATAATTTGATTTGTCTTACTCATATCTAAGAACTCTACTGCATACGTTTCAGCACTTTCTTTTCTACTTATTTTTGCTTTAGTTTTAAATACGAACTCTGAAAAACCACTCAATACATCTATCCTAACAAAAATAATATCATTTTCATTTAGCATAATATTCCTAGAAGTAAACTTTGTACCACCGGCAGAAATATTAACAGCATACACTTCTGTCCATTTTTCTGCTCCCTTAGACACATATAACTTGCAAATTACCTTGTCCGTACGTCCAAATGAACGTCTACTCTTATTATTTCTGTAATCGTTTCCCATTATATACACCCCTTAACTTATTCTTCAACTTTATATGAATTTTTTAATTTAACAGAAAGCTGATTATACATAGCATCCGCAATTCCAATTCCTTTTCCTTGAGATGCTGTTTCCGCAATTTCCTCATCAAGCATTTCCTGATATAAGCCCATTGCATAAGAGCTTTCGTTTTCCGGGACTGTCTTTCTCATCTCTTTTAACATCATATTTAAGAATAATGATTCAAACCCTTGGCATGCCTCTTTTAACTTTGCATCATCTTTCTCCGAATATGCGCTTTGCAGTTTTTCTGTAATCTGCTTAGAATCTGTATCAGGTATGTACGGTGTAATATTTCCTATTTCCATACTAATTTACTCCTTTACCTTCTTAAATTATTTGCCTGCTGAAGCATTTCATCAGCCGTATTTATAGCTTTTGAATTTATTTCATAAGCCCTTTGTGCAATAATCAAATTTACCATTTCATCCACCAGCTGTACATTAGAACCCTCTAAATAGTACTGCATAACTGAGCTTCTTTCTCCTTCTTCAGTAGCATTTTCCCATACGGCAGCTCCTGAATTAGCTGTTTCTGCATAATTGTTTGAACCTAAGCTTAGTAAACCGGCTGAATTTTGGAATTTAACGATTCCAAGTTCTATACCTGAAGGAATTATTTCATTATTTTCATTCTTGATAGAAATTTCCCCCGCCTGACCAATAATCATATCTTCAAATGAATTTAGCTCTAAAACGATTTCATTCCCCTCGGCATCTAAAACAGGATATCCCTGAGAATTAACAAGCATCTGCCCTTCATCTGTCGGAGAGAATTTAAAGCTTCCATCTCTTGTATATATAATTTCATCTTGTGCATTTTTCAAAGTAAAAAATCCTTCTCCGCTTATGGCTAAATCAGTTGGGTTTTCAGTTGCTTGATAATTTCCATCAGAAAAATCTTTTAATGTAGCTGACGGTTTTGCTCCCAATCCAATCTGTAAATCTACAGGAGTTTCTTCCTTATCTAAATTATAAGCCCTTTCTCTATTGTCATAAACTAAATCCTTAAAACTAACCGTAGATTTTTTATATGCGGTTGTATTAACGTTAGACAAATTATTAGCAATTACATCCACATTCGTCTGCTGCCCTGTCATACCTGTTGCAGCCGTCCATAAAGCTCTCATCATTTTACATCATTCCTTTCTCAATTCTATTACAGCCAGAATTGATTAACGTCTTTTATTATACTCTTCCAACATCACTTACTGCTTTCCCAAGCATTTCATCTTGAGTCTGTAAAACTTTCTGGTTTGCTTCATAAGCTCTTGAAATTGTAATCATATTAACCATTTCGTTTACAGTATTAACATTTGACATTTCTAAATATCCCTGCTGAATTTCACCATCAAACTTTTTTTCAACAGAATCTGTATCCGAGGCTAATAAATTATCACCAATTTTAGTTAAAGTCTCAGGATTGTCAAAAGCAGTAATTTTCAGCTTACCTAAAACTTTTCCGGTATCATTGGTAATTTCCCCATCTATGCCAATTCCAAAATTATCATCTGCCAAATTTATGTATCCGTTTTCACCTAAAACTTTATATCCTTCTGTCGTAACCAAGAACCTATCTTTATCTATCGTAAATCCGCCATCTCTTGTATAAACCTGGTTGCCTTCAGCATTTTCTACAGTAAAAAATGCATAATTGTCATTTGAAATAGCAACATCAGTGGAATTTCCCGTGCTACGTAAACTCCCTTGAGTAAAATTCGTATATGACCTTACTACATCGGGAGTATAGTTTGCAACATCAATCCTGCTTCCCGATACCATAATATCATCTAACTTTTTCTTAAAAGTTCCCTGCACCGTACCGTCGGTTTTAAAACCCGTAGTACTTGCATTAGCTAAATTATTTGAAACAACATCTAATCTCTTTGTTTCTCTCGTCATTCCGAGCCCGGAAGTATAAATTCCTCTTATCATATACTTTCCTCCAATTAGTCATTTGTTCTTACTTCTATACTTTTTGTATATCGGTTTTTAATAAAAAAACTTTACAATTCCAATTTCCTTTCAGGCTTTGAAAGTTTTGTCAGTACATCTAAATTATCCAAAACATTTCCGCAACCGAAAGCTACACATGAAACAGCATCATCAGCTACTCTAGCATTTATGCCTGTTTTACTTGAAATAAGTTTGTCTAGTCCGTCTATTAAGCAACCTCCGCCTGTCATTAAAATCCCTTTATCACTAATATCAGCAGATAATTCCGGCGGTGTATTCTCTAATATAGAATGTACTGCATCTATAATCATGCTTGCAGGCTCTTCTAATGCCTCCAGCATTTCTGACGAATTAACTTCTACCGTTATTGGTAATCCTGAAAGTAAATTTCTGCCTCTGACTTCCATTGTATTATCCTGAACTTTAGGAAAAACACAACCAATTTTTATTTTCATTTCTTCAGCAGTTCTTTCGCCAATCATTACATTATATTTTTTCCTCATAAAACGAATTATAGCTTCATCAAACTTATCTCCTGCAACCTTAATAGAAGTACTTAAAACATTTCCGCCTAAAGCAATAACCGCAATATCCGTAGTCCCTCCGCCAATGTCTACGACCATAGTTCCATATGCTTTGGCAATATCTACTCCGGCACCTATTGCCGCAGCAATAGGCTCTTCTATTAGCTGAACTCTCCTTGCACCGGCAGTCATCGCCGCATCAATAACAGCCTTTCTCTCAACTTCGGTAACCTCCGACGGAACACAAATTACAAGTCGAGGTCTAAAAATTCTTGTCCCACAAACTTTATTTATAAAATACCTTAACATTCTTTCAGTTACACCATAATCAGAAATAACTCCATCTCTTAAAGGTCTTATTGCAACTATGTTTCCAGGAGTTCTACCTAACATTAGTCTAGCCTCTTCGCCAACTGCCATAACTGCATTAGTGTTCTTATCAATTGCGACAACAGAAGGCTCTCTTAATACAATGCCTTTTCCTTTTACATATATAAGTACTGTAGCTGTTCCTAAATCTATTCCTATGTCTTGCCCAAAACTAAACATTTTTCCCTCCCATTAAATCTAATTTGTATGAAACAATTCTATCATAATATAAAATATATATTCAATATTTCTTTGTTAAAATCCTTTAATTTTGATTACTATTCAGACTATCGCTATGTGGAAATATTGATTTTACTAAAATACACCTCTTATTCTATTTATTAGCTTGATTGGTAACTAAATTTTAGCCTTATTTGAATTATTTTAATCAAAAAATATATAGAAAAACATATATTTAAACGATATAATGAAATAGAGTTAGGTATTAAACAAAAGAAGAGTAGTGAGGTACATATGCCAAACAAAGTAGATGAATTTGAAAATGCTTTGGGTAAAACAAAAATCGAAGCTTATACCGGTGATTACTATTGGCGAGCAAGAGACATTCAATTCTTGCTTGATAACTGTACGTGGAATAAATTATATAAATCCATTTTGAAAATTGAAAAAGATTGTATTAAAGATGGCTTAGACACTTCAAAAGATATTATAAGAACAAAAACAACTATCAATGACGGTTATGAACGATATACAGTAGATGATTTTTATTTATCCAACATAATTGCATATCAATTATTTGCAGAATATAACAATAAAAAGGCGGCAGCTAAATTTTCAAGTTTAAATAAGTCAAACGTATTTGAAAATTTATCTAAAAAGCCTGTTATTTTATATTTATTTGCCATACTCAGTGCTTTTATTGTGATTGTTTTTATAACTGTATTTAGTATATTTTATATTCCGTTTAAACCTTTTAGAGATTTAAGAGATTTATATATAGGAACTGCAATGACTACTTATACCCATCAATGGCTAGCTAAAATTTTCTTCTCGGAAGAAACAATAAATGAAGTTATGCGCAACCAAGTTTCGCCTGATTTAGGAATAAATACCGTAAAAGTAGATGTGTATACAAAAAAAGAGAATAAAATTCAAATTTTTGATGTCTCCGGATCTAACTATACAGGCAAGCTCTTAAAGATCAGCAATCCGGAACAAGTTTTTGTTGGAGTAAGTAATAATTTAGGAACACGCGGAGAATTTCTAGAAGACTTAGTTAATGATTACTCGGCTGTTGCCGGCATAAATGGAAGCGGATTTATAGATGAAGGCGGAAAAGGAAAAGCTGCTTACCCTGTGGGGCTTCTTATTTCCGAAGGGAAATGGGTTTATGACCCTAATTACAGCAAATATGACATAATAGGTCTTGACTATGATAATAACTTAATTGTAGGTAGCTACACAAAAAGTGAAATTCTAAATTTAAATATAAGAGATGCCGTAGAGCCTTTTTACAAGTTGATTATAAATGGTGAAAAGCGAATAAAATCCGGTAATGGCGGATATGGACTGCACCCACGTACTGCAATTGGTCAGACATTAGACGGAAGTATTTTAATGCTTGTAATAGATGGGAGACAGCTTCATAGCATTGGTGCAACTATGAAAGACTGTCAAGATATATTGGCATCATACGGTGCAATAAATGCTGCTGCTTTAGACGGTGGCTCTTCTTCAATCATGTACTATGACGGGAAAATTCAAACAAAGCCTTCAAACGGAACATCTTACGGCAGATATTTACCTTCAGCATTCTTAGTAAAAAAGAATTAAAGCAACTAACTAAAATTAGAATAAGATTTCTTGTTACTAGTCAGACTACCTGCTGCTGGTCAGAGTACATGAAATAAGATATATGTTTTAAAAGGAACGAATATTTGCCGAAAGACTTCCCGTATTTTTTTTAAGTCTTTCGTCGCAAATCCTGAGTTCCGATAAAACATATATCTTATTTCATGTACTCTGACCAGCAGCAGGTAGTCTGACTAGTAACAATTTCTTCATAAAAAATTTATTTTAGTAATTGACAACCTCAAACTGTTGTGATATTATATGTTCATGCGCGAGTGGCGGAACAGGCAGACGCACAGGACTTAAAATCCTGCGGGTGATGAACCCGTACCGGTTCGATTCCGGTTTCGCGCACCAAAAATACAAGTTAGAAAGTTAACTTTCTAACTTGTATTTTTTTGTGTAATATGAAATTCCACTCAACTATTTTATTTACTAACAGGCACTTTATCAATTACCAATTTTTGCAAAAACATCCCGTTTGCCATAGTGGTTTCAAGCTTTATATTAGGATATCTGTCAATTATTTCTT
>CAZVVZ010000083.1:0-5835 GCA_964631135.1 uncultured Eubacteriales bacterium | reverse complement strand
GCCCAATCATGCAGTTCAAATATACTCATATCATTAAGTTCACTAAAATCCATGCAATATCTCCTCCATGGTCAACTATTTTTTCACAAATATATTTTTTATTTTTTTCAGTAATTTTATATACCACTTCTCTTTTGGAGATTCAATTGGCAACGTCGTTCGATTCGGATTATCACTTTTTATAACCTTACAGCTAAAGTCAATTTTTTTATATTCTGTTTCCCTTAAAGCTTCTTTTTCCTTTTTTAATCGTATATTATAATCTGCTTCAATTTCTTTTCTTTCTTCTTCCGATGCTATAAATTTCCTATAAATAATTGCTAAAATAGCATAAGTTTCCTCCTGCAAATTTTTTGTATCAACACTTTTTTCTTCTTTTGATTTATTTTTTTCAACAAATACTCTAAATTTCTCAGGTATCTTATTTTTTATCTCTGTTTCTAAATTATTGATTACAAAATCTACCTCTGATAAAGCATTCATATATCTTGGACTCATTTTGCTCCCTCCAGTTTTTAGCAAATTATTTTATTCCATTAACACGTTTATTATATCGTCACAAAATCCAATAATATTTACTCCTTTCTTTTTACTCTATTCAAGCTATGAATGAAATACAATACTTTTTCAGCTACTTTTTTCTGAGGAATCGCTTTTTGACTTATTACAATTCTCCCTCTGCCATCCAATCGGAAAAAATATAATATAAATTTTGAAGAGTTTGCTGATAATTGCTAAAATTTGAATAGTCTTTATTTTCTATGTCTTCATTCACTTTATTGGCCAATTCTATTAAATCATCCATCAAATTAACTAAACTATTATAATCTCCTTTTGAATTATATCCTTCTAACGAAGACTTAGTAAACTTAATTCCGTCCAGTAAAATTTTTTCCGGTTCACTAATTTCATAATACTCGTAAAAAACTGCTTCATCTACTGTCATTATACTATTGTATATATTTCCCACTACTCCGTTTTCAGCAAGCAAATTGTACTGCTTTATGCTATCTGAAAGCTTGTCTACATCAGCTTTATTTACTGTAACATTATTTAATCTTACCCCATATTCATATCCGAAATCATCTGTAAAACTACCGACTTCCAAGGTCCCCGTAGCAGTAACCGGCTGGTCTGTAAATTCAATTTTCCCATTATTTCCGGCAATAATAGTTAAAGTATTACTTATAGCAGACGTACCCGGGACACAAAACGGGCAACTTTGGTACGGCATATTCATCAGATATGCGAACTCCCCATTAAGCGGAGATAATGTAGATAAATAGCCTGTTATAGAAACCTGCTTTCCATTCAAAGAATTTATAATATCATCAGAATTTGTGTTTTTAAACTTTAATGTAGTAATACCATCAGCATTTGCCCTAGGGATTTGAGTGCTTTTATCTATTTCTTCTAAAGAATTTATGTTGCCCTCCGTAGTATCATTCTCTGTGTTGCTGTTTCCACACCCTACTAGAGAAATCAATCCAACTATCATGACAGCAATAAAAGCTTTGCGAAAAATCAGCATATTCTTATTAACCATAAAATATCCTCCTTAATAATTAATAGGGTCTTGCCTAAATGACTTTATATTTGCAATAAAAGAAGGTATTAAACTTAATACTATAACTGCAACTATAATTAAAATTTCTTCATTATAAAATTTCAAATAATTTATAACAATTCCCATACTTGAAGTAAAACCATTTACCGCAAGTAATAATAATCTGCAAACAACTACAGAAAATATTATTGAGATTAAAGTAACAAATAAATTCTGAATTATTAAGATACCATTGATTTTTCCTTTAGATATTCCAAGTAATCTCATAAGCTTAATGTCTTTTTTTGCATCATGCATATTAAGCAGTGCAATAATATAAATAATCATAAATGCCATAATTCCTATTACAAAGCATAAAATGTACACAATCTGTTTACTAAGGTCTATATTATCCATAACATCTCTAACAACAGTAGTTGGATTGATAGCCTGTACACCTGAAATTTTATTTAATTCCTCTGAAAGAGTAGACTGAAATACGGGGTTTTTAGTTTTAACTAAAATAGCCGTAACGTCCCCTTTTCCGTCTTCGTGCTCTTCATGATTTTCTTCTTCCGAGCTATGCTCATGAACATGCCATACATCAGAAATGTTGATAAAAACAACATTATCATAAGCAGTATTAGTCTTACTGAGTATCCCTGAGACCGTATAAGGTTCATTATGCTGATGGCCCGTGTCTCCTGTTTCGGATATACCGTGTGATGTAAGGAATGTATCTCCTACCTTTAAGCCGTTCTCCTTTGCAACATTATATCCTAAAACTGCCTCAAACTCATTTTCAAATAACTTACCGGATTTTAGCTTATGTTCTTCTAAATATCTTGCTTCCGTACCGACAATTTTTTTACCTTTATAGCTATCTCCCATAGCAAAAGGTATCGCATCATTTACTCTTTTATCGCTCTTTAGCATCTCATAATTATCATAACTTATAGTACCAACCGGGCTGCCTGTAAAGAACAAGGTGTTTAGTGCAAGCTGTGTCTCACTGCCACTTGGGCCTACTAAAGTATCATAGTATGTAACTGTCTTAACAATTCCGTCTTCTACCTGTCTCGAAATATTAAAAGCAAGTAATCCAATAGTAGTTGCCATTATTATTGAAAGAGCAGATAAAAATGCTTTAGATTTTCTCGTCCATAGATTTTTTAATGCAAACTTAAACATTTTCGTTACCTCCTTCTCTAATTAACATATCTTCAAAGTGTAACGACTGATCAAAATACGGAACTAGCCTATCATCATGAGTTACAATAATCATAGTATTAGAAAATTTCTTGCTCGCAGAAATCAGAAGCTCAACTACTTTTTTCCCATTTTCAAAGTTCAAGTTTCCGGTTGGTTCATCGGCAATTATTATCTTCGGCTCTTTAATTAAAGCCCTTGCAATAGCTACTCTCTGCCTTTCGCCCCCGGATAAGTGCTTAATCTTATTTTTTCTTTTATTCTTTATTCCGACACTGTCTAATACATCATCAATCGGTAAGCAATCTACTTTACCGATTTTAAGTAAATTCAAATTATCTTCAACCGTCATATCTTCAATAAGCTTAAAATCTTGAAAAATATAACCTATATTTTTTAATCTGTATGCATCTTTTTCTTGCTGACTTAATTTAGTCACTTCAGTATCGTCTACCATAACCGTACCGGTAGTTGGAGTAATAACTCCTGTAATCATATTTAGTAAAGTAGACTTTCCACAACCTGAAGGCCCTAAAAGTACATAAGACGTTTTATCCTTAAATTCCATATCTTTTACTCTTATATTACACTCTTCATCAAACTTTTTAGACAAATTACTAATTTTTATCATATTCATTATCCTCTCTTTAGTTAAATTTCGCTAAAAAGAAGAATTATGCCGAAATTTTCACCTTTAATTTTACCGGTGTTAAACCATGCTCTATAATTTTAACATGCTTGACGTTAATAAAGCCGTTTTGAATGATTTTAATAATCGAAATTAAAACTGGTAAAATTAACAAACTGTCGAAAATATCTTTAATTAAATTTATTTCATAGCAAATATTGCAACCTTCCCCGATACATTCATGATTGGAACAAAGCATAGTGCTAGTGCATGAAAAAATTAAAGAAAATATAAAAATGATAAAGAATATTTTTGCCAACCTTTTTCTATTTCCCAACATCACTATTTACTCCCTCATATATATTCAAGTTAATTTTAGTCTTTTAAAATAAATGTGTCAATTTAAAAAATCTGAAAATTATGTGAATAGATTACTAGTCAAGCTACTACTAAGTGAAAAAAAAGAGGCTGTAAGAAAAGAAGTCACTGAAAAAAGTCTTCGCAAATAAAAAAACAGCACAGATGTCATATAGTTTAAAAGATGCGAATATTCACAGGAAACCGACCTATAGTATATGATAAGAGGTTTCCGTCGTGAATCCTGAGCAACGTTAAACTATATGACATCTGTGCTGTTTTTTTATTTGCGAAGACTTTTTTCAGCGACTTCTTTTCTTACAGCCTCTTTTTTAGCCTATATAGCAGTGAATATTTTTATTAAGTTCTTGCCATACCATCTACACTAAGCACAACACCTGTAATATAAGAAGCTTCATCAGAAGCTAAAAATACAAATGCATTTGCAATATCTTCAGGCTGGCCCAAGCGGCGAAGCGGTATTTGCGCAACCAACGGGGCAATAACTTCCTTTGGAACCGCCTTCATCATATCCGTTTCTGTAATTCCCGGAGCCACAGCATTAACTCGAATACCCTTTGGTCCAAGTTCACGAGCTAAAGATACGGTTAAACCGTTTACTGCGAACTTAGATGTAGGATAAGCAACTCCACTAGGCTGTCCATAAATACTTACCATTGAAGAAGTATTAAGAACAACACCACTTCCTTTTTTAAGCATATATTCCGAAACAACTTTCGTCACATTAAAAATAGCTTTTATATTTAAGCCCATAACTTTACAAAAAGTTTCATCTGTATATGATGTAAAAGGAGTACTGTCTGATATCCCGGCATTATTTACAAGAATGTCAATACAACCATACTTTTCATTTACTTCATCAAGCTCCTTTTTTACATCAGGGAAGCTGGTTAACTTAGGGCTAATTCCATAAATTTCAGAATCTGGATATTCTTCTTTTAGCTTAACAACCGCTCTATCCGCATTTTCCTTTGAACTTGCTGTAATAATTACTTTTGCACCTTCTCTTAGAAAAGCCTCTGCAGTTGCATATCCTATTCCACGGCTTCCTCCGGTTATAAGTGCTACCTTATCTTTTAAACGCATATCAACAAACCTCCTCATATTATATAATTTCTATTTTAATTACAGTTTATACTTTTTCAGTCCCACACAAAATTAAATAAAACATGTAGTCTGGCTTGTAACAAGTATATTTAAGCCTTAACGTTAGCAGCTTTTAGGCTTTTTCTATAAAGTACAAATTTACTTCCAATTACTTGAATAACTTCGGCACTTACTCTTCTCGCAATCTCATGTGCTACTTCTCTTACATCTTCACCAGAAGTTTCCAAAACACTAATCTTAATAAGCTCTCTTGCTTCTAAAGCATCTTCTATTTGCTTAATCGTATTATCCGACACACCGTTTTTCCCTATTTGGAAAATCGGTTGCATAGTATTAGCCATACTCCTAAAATTTGCTCTTTCCTTACTTGTCATCTTTAACCACCTTTAACTTTCCGTTTTCAAAATATTTATCGTATTTAGCTAATGCATCCTTTATAATTTTTATTGCATCATCACGACCAAGGACTTCTTTAACAGCTGTATGTTTATGCTCTAGAGTTTTGTAAACTTCAAAAAAATGAGATATTTCATCAAACATGTGGTTAGGTAAGCTGTTCAAATCTCTATAGCCGGACCAAGCCGGATCTTTTTCAGGTATAGCAATTATTTTCTCGTCACTTTCATTATTATCGTCCATCTTTATAACACCTATAGGGTAACATCTCACCATAGTTAATGGGTCTAAGCTTTCCTGACATAATACCAAAACATCTAGCGGATCCTTATCATCTGAATATGTACGTGGAATAAAGCCATAATTTGCTGGATAATGAGTTGAAGTATATAAAATTCTGTCTAATATCAGCAAACCTGTTTGTTTATCTAATTCATATTTCTTTTTACTGCCTTTAGGTATTTCAATAATTGCTATAAAACTTTCAGGACTAAGCCTTTTAGGGTCAAAATCATGCCACGGATTCATATTGTGCCTCCTCAATTTTTTCTATTTATATTATCACATTTAA
>CAZVVZ010000082.1:0-5852 GCA_964631135.1 uncultured Eubacteriales bacterium | reverse complement strand
ATAATAGTAGTCTAAATTTAAGTGTTTTTTTACAAAATGCTTTATTATTTTGCCATCTTGTGGTAGAATAATTTCGGAAGAAATACCAAAAGATGTGAGGTGAAAAAATGACCAAAAGATATTTTAACCGATTTGATCCATTTATGCCTATAAAACCTGATGATAACGTAAAATTACACCAGACAGGAGTGGAAAATATTACAGACAATTTTTTTGAGGAATACAGCAAAAATTCATTAAATGAAAACTTAAAACTTAGGACACCTCATATAAAAGACGGGTTTGTTATTGTGTTTTCTAAAAAGGCTATTGGAAATGAAAACGAATTAGGTGAAAAACTTTTGGAAGACTTTATTTATTCACTTTCTAATTTTTTTGAGTTACCACAGTATTTAATTTTTATGAATGAAGCGGTATTTTTATTAGGTAATGAAAAAATTGAGAATTTACTTTCTCAGTTGAAAAAATATGGTGTAAAGAATTTGGTGTCTTTAGAGTCACTAAATTATTTTAAATATAAAGTTGCTAGTAAGTCATTTATGCAAGCCACTTCAGGAGATATTACAGAGAAAATACTTTTTTCTAAAAAGCTTATAAATATATAAGTTTTTATGGACCGGATAAATAGGAAATTTGTATTTTTTCGATTATGATAAGGAGGATTAAGATGAGTGAGGAAAAAGAAAAGGCAAAAACAATTTGGGGTGAAATTTTAGACTGGGTATATTGCATTGCATTAGCAGTAGTTATAACTCTTTTAATTAAAAACTTATTTTTTAGTACAACTATTGTAAGAATGGAATCTATGGTTCCAACGCTTAAAGACGGAGATATTTTACTAATAAACAGATTCGCACAGGTAGTTAATACTCCGCTTGAAACAGGAGACATAGTTGTTTTAGAAGCACCTCTTGATACAGCAGATGGCGAATATGCTTCATATGCAGAAGATAATTTATGGACTAAGTTCCTAAAACTGTTTAAAAAGACGTTATACATAAAAAGGGTTATAGGAACACCGGGAGATAGACTGGTTATAGACGGGCATGAAGTTTCAATAAATGGTGAGGTCTTAGACGAAGATTATATAAATGAGGAAAGATTTGAAAACACTATTAACGATAATATAGATATTGAAATTCCGGAAGGATATGTATTCTGTATGGGAGATAATAGAGACAGGAGCAAGGATTCAAGGTCATTTGGACTTATCCCGATAGATAAAGTTGAAGGAAAAGCTATTTTTAGATTATTCCCATTTGACAAATTCGGAAATATTGATTAAAATATTGCAAGAAACGACAAAATAGTAAAATCGTATTTGGAGGTAAGCTATGAAAAAAGTTGAAGTAGAAAAATTAGTTAGTAAGTCAATAATAATTACAGCAATACTTTTATGCCTTATTTTAGGAACAGCTTGTATTCAGAATGGATATTTTAATGCTCTTACGTTTGTAACGACTTCAAAAGCTACTGTTGTTGTTAGTATAATTTTTGCGATAGTTGCTGTTGCGATGGTTATGTTAGGAGTTTTCAAAAACTCAAAATATTATTTATATGCAACAATCTCAGCGGTAGTTGCTATATTTGTTATGTTGCTAAAAATTAATTACGAAATAAAAGGATTACAGTTTACTGTAGGCACAATGACGGTTAAGTTTTATATGATGGCTATGGCTGTTTTTTGCGCTGCTATACTTGCAACATGGATTAGAGCTATAATCAAGTTAATAAGAGAATAAACAATATAAGGACCGCTAACGTAAATTAGCTGTCTTTATATTGTTTTAAAATAATAGTTTAGAGGGGCAGAAATAGAATGATTAAAAGTATGACCGGATTTGGTAGAGGCGAATATTCGGTAGATGGGAAAGAATATACTGTTGAAATAAAGACGATAAATCATAGATATTTAGATATAACTGTTAGATTGCCTAGGCAGTATTCTTTTTTTGAAGAATATGCAAGGAAGATTGTAGCTAAATCAATTTCTCGCGGTAAAGTTGAGGTTAGTATTCAGTTTAATAACTTCGGCAACGAATTAAAACATGTATCTTTTGATGAGCAACTTATAAAAACATATTTAGATGAAGCTAATTTATTGGAAAATAAGTTTGGTATAAAAAATGATTTATCTTTCTGTAGAGCCTTACAGTTACCTGAAGTAATTAAAGTTGAGGCTAACGATAATGAAGAAGAACTTGTAAAAGAATTTGCGGTTGCTTTGGAAAGTGCTTTAAATAAGCTAAAAGATATGCGAGAAGTTGAAGGAAATAATTTGAGGAATGATATAATCAATAAGTGTAATAATTTATTAGTTATTCTTAGTAAAGTTGAAAGTAAGTCAGAAATTGTGGTTCAGGAATATAAAGTTAAACTTCAGGATAGAATAAATGAATTGTTAAAAGATATAGATACTAAGATTGATGATACAAGGCTTGCGACGGAAGTGGCTATTTTTGCGGATAAATCAAGCATTGATGAAGAATTGGTACGATTTAAAAGCCACGTAAATCAGTTAAAGCAAACGTTGGATTTGAATGAGCCGATAGGTAAAAAACTAGATTTTATTGTTCAAGAAATGAATAGAGAAACTAATACGATCGGATCTAAGGCGAACGATTTAGATATTTCTCAGTCTGTTATTGAGCTTAAGAATGAGATAGAAAAAATAAGAGAGCAAATTCAAAATATTGAGTAATGGAGGGAATTTTAGTGAAGCTTATAAATATCGGTTTTGGCAATATTGTTGTTGCAAGCAGGGTAATTGCTATTGTTAGTCCGGAATCAGCTCCTATAAAAAGAGTGATTCAAGAAGCAAGAGATGCTAATATTTTAATCGATGCGACTTATGGTAGGAAAACAAGAGCGGTAGTTATTACAGACAGTGGCCATATTATTTTATCAGCTGTACAGCCCGAAACGGTTGCCGGGAGACTAGGCGATAAAGCTGATGATGATATAGAAGAAGACGAATAGTAAAAATATAAGAAAGGAATGATTTTTATGTTAGTTGAACCGGGAATAAATAAATTATTAGAGAAGGTAGATAGTAGATACACTTTAGTTATCGAAACTGCTAAACGTGCAAGACAGATTGCTCAAGGGGACGAGCCTTTGGTTGAATGTGATTCCGAGAATCCTGTAACTATAGCCGCTCATGAAATTGCAGAGGGCAAGGTTACTTATTCTAAAACAAAAGTATAAGCAAATGGTTTTTAAAAATATTATAGCAGGGGTGTTTTGACATGAGTATAAAAATAGCAATATCCGGAGATTTAGGTAGTGGAAAAAGTACAATAGGAAGGTTGTTTGAAAATAGAATGGGATTTAAATTTCATTCAGGTGGCTCTATTTTTAGGAGCTTAGCAACAAAATATAATATGACTCCTGCGGAGTTTAGCAAATATTCTGAAATTCATCCGGAAGTTGATGAAGAGATCGACGGAGAATTGATAAAAATTTCTGCTAATGATGAGGATATGGCTATTGATTCAAGAATGGCTTGGCATTTTGTACCTAATTCTTTTAAACTTCACTTATTGGTTGATACTGAAGTTGCGGCAAAAAGAATAATGGATGAGAATAGGGGAACTGAAAAGTATCCAACTATTGAAACCGCTATTGAAAAGATTAAAGCCAGAAAAGCTAGCGAAAATAAGAGATATACGGAAAAATATAGTGTCAATCCTGACGACTTAAATAATTATGACTTGGTTGTAGATACTACTTATGCTACACCTGATGAAATATGCGATTTAATTGAAAAATATTTAACTGAATGGAAAAAAGGAAATTCTTTTGCTAAAATTTGGACAAAAAAGACCGGCAGTTGGACAAACCTATAATTTATAAAGGGGAAATAAATATTGATTGCTGAAGTTGTTATAAATTCTCCGGCTCGTGGGCTTGGAAGGATTTTTGATTACAAGGTTAATGAGGAATTATGTGGCATCGTTACGGTAGGCCAGATGGTAACGGTGCCTTTTGGTATTGGAAACAGAGAAGAAATCGGGTTTATTGTAGGTATAAAGGGAAAAAGTGAATTTAAAAGATTAAAGTCAATTATTAAGATTATAGACATGGGATTCGTTTTAGGAGAAAAAGAGTTTGAACTTGCTAACTGGATTTCTAAGACATATTTTTGTAATTTAGGGGTTGTGCTTAATCTTTTTTTTGTGGATAAAGTAAAAGCACATAAAGAAAAAAAATTGGAATTTACTCCGACAGATGATTTTAACCCTACAGCCGAACAGAAGCGTGCGATAGACATACTAAGCAATTCTTTAGATAAGCAAATTTTAAAAAAGTTTTTACTTCATGGTGTTACGGGCTCCGGCAAAACAGAAGTATATATTCAGGTTATACGAAACTTTATAAATAGCGGATATGGTGCTATTGTTTTAGTGCCTGAAATATCGCTCACTCCTCAAACTGTAAGGAGATTTGTAGAACGTTTAGGAGATAAAGTAGCAGTTTTCCATAGCAGACTTAGTAAAGGTGAAAAATATTTAGAGTGGGAAAAAGTTAATTCAGGTAAAGCTAAAGTTGTTATTGGAGCACGATCTGCATTATTTACTCCCGTTAAAAATCTGGGAATTGTTATTATTGATGAGGAACATGATACAAGTTATAAATCCGGTCAATCTCCTTATTATAATGCTATAGATGTGGCTGAGAAGTTGTGCGAATTAAATAATGCTACTCTTGTTTTAGGAAGTGCAACACCGGACATTTCTACTTATTATAGAGCTAAAAAAGGAGATATTTCACTAATCGAATTAAGAGAGAGAACTAATCATAAAGACTTGCCAAAAACAGATATAATAGATATGCGAGAAGAATTGGTTGCCGGAAATAAAACTATTTTTAGCAAACGACTTTATGATGAAATTAAAGAAAATTTGGCTAAAAAAGAGCAAACAATTCTGTTTTTAAATAGACGAGGATATTCTACATTCGTTAGTTGTAGGAAATGTGGATTTGTTGCTAAATGTAGGAACTGCAATATCGCACTTACATACCATATGGACACAAACAGCTTAGAATGTCATTATTGCGGTGCTAAGTTTAATAATCCGGAGATTTGTCCGGTTTGTAAAGAGAGATATATAAAATACTTTGGAATAGGTACTCAGAAAATTGAAAATGCTGTAAGAAAAGTATTTCCTGAAGCGACTGTTATTCGTATGGATTTGGACACTACTACTAAAAAGGATTCACATGAGAGAATTTTAAGTAAGTTTAAAGATGAGAATATAGATATTATGATTGGAACTCAAATGATAGCTAAAGGTCATGATTTTCCGAATGTTACATTAGTTGGAGTTATGGCAGCAGATACATCACTTAATTCTAACGATTTTTATTCGGCAGAAAGGACTTTTGATTTACTTACTCAAGTTTCGGGTAGGGCAGGTAGAGCAGAGAAGTGCGGACGAGTTATTGTTCAAACTTACGAAAGCGATAATTATAGTATTGTTGCAGCGAAAGAACATAATTATGAGAAATTTTATTCTCAAGAAATACTTTTAAGGCAGCAGCTTAATTATCCTCCGTTTTGTGATATAACTCTTATCAATGTTTCGGGTGAAAATGAAAATAAGGTTATTGATGACAGCAGGAAAATCAGAGAAGTTTTTGAGGAGTACTTTAAAGGAAGAAAAGAAATAAATGTATTAAAAGAAGTCCCGGCTCCGATTTCTAAAATAAAGAACAAGTATAGGTTTAGGATTATTATCAAAAGCGATGTTTGCAGAAAAGTTAATGATGAGATGTACGAGCTATTAAACAGCAATAAGTTTGACGGAATTAGCAGTGAGTTTATAGTTGATTTTAATCCGATTTCATTT